>JANXMS010000261.1 GCA_025354525.1 Acidobacteriota bacterium | reverse complement strand
GGGGAAGGCGTTGGGGATGGAAGGGGCGACGGGGGAGCATCCGATGGCGAAGCTGCGGGACCGGTTTGTCGAGGAGATTTTGGATTTGCCGCGGCATTTGGGGCAGCATTCGGGGGGGATGGTGATTTGTCAGGGGCAGTTGGACCGGATTGTGCCGTTGCAGCCGGCGACGATGCCGGGGCGGGTGATTGTGCAGTGGGATAAGGAAGACTGCGCGGATATGGGGATTGTGAAAGTCGATTTGTTGGGTTTGGGGATGATGGCGGCGTTGCGGGACACGATTGTGTTGATCAAACGGCATTACAAACAAGAGGTGGATTTGGCGCATTTGCCGGCGGATGATCCGGCGGTGTACGCGACGCTGCGAAGGGCGGATACGGTGGGGATGTTTCAGGTGGAGAGCCGGGCGCAAATGTCGTGTTTGCCGCGGTTGCGGCCGGAGAAGTTTTACGATTTAGTGGTGCAGGTGGCGATTATTCGGCCGGGGCCGATTGTGGGGAATATGCTGCATCCGTACTTGCGGCGGCGGCAGGGGTTGGAGGCGGCGGATTGTTTGCATCCGAAGCTAGAGGTAGTTTTGCGGCGGACGTTGGGGGTGCCGTTGTTTCAGGAGCAGTTGTTGCGGATGGCGATGCTGGTGGCGGATTTTACGGGGGGGGAAGCAGAGGAGTTGCGGCGGGCGTTGGGGTTTAAGCGGTCGCAGCAGCGGATGGCGGAGATCGAGACGAAGTTGCGGGCGGGGATGGGGGCAAATGGGATTGAGGGGAAGGTGCAGGATACGATTGTGCAGTCGATTACGGCGTTTGCGTTGTATGGGTTTCCGGAGAGCCATGCGGCGAGTTTTGCGTTGTTGAGCTATGCAAGCGCGTATTTGAAGGTCCACTATTTGGGGGCGTTTACGGCGGCGTTGTTGAATAATCAGCCGATGGGGTTTTACAGTCCGTTGACGCTGGTGAAGGACGCGCAGCGGCATGGGCTGCGGTTTGAGCCGGTTGATGTAGAGGTTTCAGAGTGGGAGTGTAGCTTGGACGATCAATTGCACTTACGGCTGGGGATGAACTACGTGAAGGGTCTGCGGAAGACGACGGCGGAAGCAATTGTGAAGGCGCGGCCGTTTCGGAGTATTGATGATTTGAAGGGCCGGGTGCGGGAGATTTCGCGGGAGGAGTTGAACCGGTTGGCGGAGATTGGGGCGTTGAACAAGATAGGAGAGAGCCAGCAGCGGCATCGGCGGGAGGCGTTGTGGCAGGCGAGTTTGGCGGTGCGTCCGGCGGGGATTTTGTTTACGGGGACGAGTGTGGAGGGTCCGGCGCCGTTGGCTCCGATGGATGGGATGGAGCGGTTGCAGGCGGATTTTCGGACGAGCGGGCTGACGATAGGGGCGCATCCGGTGCGTTTTTTTCGGGAGGGTTTGGTGGCGGAGGGGGTGTGGCGGGCGGAGGAGTTGGCGGAATTGGGGAATGGTCGGGTGGTGGAGGTGGCGGGGCTCGTGATTTGTCGGCAGCAGCCGAGTACGGCGAAGGGTTTTGTGTTTTTGAGTTTGGAGGATGAAACGGGGATCAGCAACATAATTTTGAGTCCGGCGGTGTTTGCGGAGTTTCAGGGGGTGGTGCGGGGGGAGGGGTATTTGCGGGTGTTGGGGATGTTACAGAATCAGGGGGGGGTGGTGTCGGTAAAGGGGGAGGTGGTGAGGGTGTTGGGAGTGGCGGCGGGGAGTCCGCGGGTTGCGGTACAAAAATACTGTTGAACGTCCCGTTCGTGCCGATATGTTTTTGGTGTGGGAACACAAGGAAAGAACTATGAAACGATATTTGGGTCAGAGAACGAGCCGTGTTTTGGCGGGAATGGCGCTGCTGTTGGGAACGGGGGCGTCCGTTTTTGCGGATGCGCAGGATTTCAAGATTGTGAACAAGACAGGATTTACGATCACGTCGTTGTACGCTTCGCCGGTGAAGGCGAAGAACTGGGGTAGTGACATTTTGGGTGAAGGCGAGATGGCGAGCGGTCGGACGCTGGAGATTAAATTCAGCGGGTATGGCGACAAGGTTTGCAAGTTTGATGTGATGTTGAAGGACGAAGACGAGAAGGAGTGGATCGTCGAGGACATCGATTTGTGCGAGATCCATAGCCTTTCGTTTTCGAAGAAGGGTGATTCGGTTCTCTTCGAAGCGAACTAGTAAGGCGGGATTGGGCTAGCCCTGGGGGGCTAGCCCAATTGAGAGCGGGGTGGGAGAATGAGGTATGTCGGAATCGAAATTTGTGGCGATTGACGTGGCGGCTGAGCCTTGGGAGACGCGGTACAGCGAGCACTTGGGGAAGACGATGTATCGGAAGAACTTGGTGACGGATCCGGATACGGGGATGGAGATCCGCGTCGTGAAGTATCCGGCGGGGGTGATGAATACGCGGCATACGCATCCGTGCGCGCATGGGATGTACGTGCTGGAAGGGACGCTGGTGACGAACCAAGGGAGTTACGGACCGGGCCATTTTGTGTGGTTTCCGGAGGGTCCGGAGATGGAGCACGGAGCGACGGCCGAGACGGATGTCGTCGTGTTGTTCATTACGAACAAGCCGTTTGAAATTCACTACGTTTAGTCTCATGGATCTCGCGATTTTTGATTCTCAATGGCGCTCGGCGATCGAGCGGTTGCTGCCGGAGGTGCATGCGGTGGACCGGGACGCGTTGCTGATCTGGCTGCAGTTGTACCCTTTGACGGTAGCTCGGCTGGCGGCGGCGGACGCGAATCGGGTGGAGTTTGAGCGGTATTACCAGATTCGGGGGCGGTATCTGCTGGCGGAGAGTGCTGATGTTTCGCACCAGTTCTTGTACAGCCATCGGTATTGGCCGGTGGTGAAGGCGGCGCTGGGGCACCTGCCGGAGGGGCTGGATTTGTTGGGTTTGATTCGTCATTCGGCGGGCGGCGAAAAGATGGAGTTGCCGATGGCGGCGGTCGGTTTGATGACGTTGCGGCAGGCGGGTCCAGCGTTTCTCGACAGCGGGTATCAACCGAAGTTGGATGGCCCGACGCCGGAACAGATTTTGGCTACCCGGGCGAGCGACCAGCCGCGGAGCGTGTGGGGGAAGCTGTCGGGGGCGAAGGGGGCGTTACGGATTACGATGGCGGAGGATATGCCGGATCGCTGGTTTCCGATCTTGACGGGGCAGCATATTACGACGGGGGCGGAATTGGATAAGCGGCCGTATCATGAATCCGACGAGCGATGTTACAAGGACATGGGGCCCGTTCCGGTGGATTGCCGGGCGGGTAGCTGTGGGACTTGTTGGGTGGGGGTATTGGGGGGGCGGGAGAATACGGATACGGTGACGGAGTTTGAGCGGAAACGGATGAACTACTTTGGATATTGGGAGAATGAGTTCCATGAGGCCGGAGCGGAGCGGCCGTTGATCCGTTTGGCGTGCCAGACGATTGTGCGGGGGAGCGCCAGTATTGTAATTCCGCCGTGGAATGGGGTGTTGGGGGAATCGCGTCAGAAGAGGCGCGAAGAGGGGTAAGAGAATGGTGCGCCCGACAAGATTCGAACTTGTGGCCTTTTGCTCCGGAGGCAAACGCTCTATCCAGGCTGAGCTACGAGCGCACACCAACCCAACACGATTGAGTATACCCTAAATCATGCGCCTTTTGGGTCTGTTATTGATTGCTTCGACGATGTTTGCGGCGAGGAAGCCGAAATTGCCGGTGGCGATGGAGAACGTGGTGCAGAACGAACCGGTGACGGCTCGGGCGCATCTGGGGATGCGGGTGGTGGAGTTGAAGAGCGGAAAAGTTCTTTATGAGAGGAATGCTCGGAATTGGTTTGTTCCGGCGTCGAACACCAAGCTCTATTCAACCGCCCTGGCCTTGATGAAATTGGGGGCGATGCACCGGTTCAAGACGCAGGTGGTGGCCGCCGAGGGGCCGGACGCGGAGGGGCGGATTGTGGGGGACTTGCGGCTTGTGGGCGGGGCGGACCCGTCGTTGTCTGGACGAGCGTATCCGTACGACCGGACAGCAGAGTGGGGGGCCGGGGCGGCGGCAATCGAACAGTTGGCCGATGCGTTGGTGGCTAAGGGGGTGAAGCGCGTGGAAGGAACGGTGGTGGGCGACGATACGCGGTATGCGTGGGATCCAGTGCCTTTGGGTTGGGGGGCGGGCGATGGGCTGTTCGAGTACGGTGCGCCGGTATCGGCATTGCTCCTGAACGACAATACGGTACGGGTATTGGTGCGGCCGGGGAGAGAAGTCGGCGAACCGGCGGAACTGCTTGTGAACCCGGAGCTTGAGTATTTCTCGATTCAGAATCGGGTGACGACGGGGGAGGCGGGGACGCGGACGCGGGTTCGGTTTGAACGTCCGGTGGGGACGCGGGAGATTTGGCTGGAAGGATCGATTGGGTTGGGCGGGGCGGAGAATGAGCAGATGTTGGCGGTGGAGGATCCGGCTCGGTTGGCGGCTCTGGCGCTGGAGACGGCGCTGGTGCGGCGGGGAGTGAATGTACGGGGCGGAATTGGGGTGAAGCATCGATATGGTGGGGAGCAAGAGGTTTGCGAGGGGTGTGTGGTGTTGGCCGAGAGGGAGTCACCACCGCTGGGTCAGTTGATCCAAGTTGTGAATAAGGAGAGTCAGAATCTGCACGCCGAGATTATGCGGCGGGAAGGCGGCGGGAAGGAGGCGATGACGGAGTTATTCAAGGTGATGGGGATTGGGGAGGAAGATACTTATTTGGTGGATGGTTCGGGGCTGTCGCGGTTGACGTTGGTTTGTCCGGAGGCCTCGACGAAGTTACTCGAGTATATGTGGAAGAGTTCGGAGCGGGAGGTGTGGGTGAGTTCGCTGCCGATTGGGGCGGAGGACGGAACTTTGCGAAATAGGTTCAAGGGCTTCAGTGAAGCCGGGCGAGTAAGGGCGAAGACAGGATCGTTGACGCACGTGGCGGCGTTGGGGGGGTATTTGGAGCATCCGAAGCGGGGGACGCTTGCGTTTAGCGTGATGGTGAATAACTATAACGGGGAGACGGCGAAGGCGCGGGCGGTGCTGGACAAGATGGTGATGACGCTGCTTGAGTATTGATTGCGGCTACTAGAGATGCGATGTGCCGCCATTGATCGGGACTCGCACCACCGGAGCCGGAGCAATCCATGCACAGCGGGTACATCGGACATCGCCACGAAGACTACTCGCTAGTGGTGTGCTTCAAACAGACTGACGGCTATTGAGCGCGGCCCGTGCTCGCATGACATTGGCGAGGATGTCTTGGGCTTTAGCAGTCCAGATAAAGGGTTTTTGGTGCCACGTTGTGGCGGTCGACATAATCGTCGAGCGCTTAAATCAGCTCGAGCACGCTCCGGAACACCCCTCGCCGCAGCCGGTTCTCCGTGAGGTCCCGAAAAAACCGTTCGACCATGTTTAGCCACGAGGCGCTCGTCGGAGTGAAGGTAACGTGGAAACGCGGATGCCGTTCCAGCCA
>JANXMS010000199.1 GCA_025354525.1 Acidobacteriota bacterium | reverse complement strand
GCGTTGCCCTATCCTCCACTCAGGTGGAAAACAGTTTACCTAATCGTGACCAACTGTGTCATCCTGGTCTCGGTAATCAGCCCCTCGATACACTTAAGACTCACTTACTTTCGTGTCTAGCCAATGGGGTCCACCTCACTCCACGGCGTTCGCTGGAACGCCGTGGAGCACGGCTTTCTCCATTGCGTTACCGGGTGCCTGTGTCTGCCGAAACCAATCATCCCACCCCTTAAATTCGCCGGATCGACTATCCCTGGGTTTCTCAGGTGGGATGAAAAACATGTTTTGGACCGGCTGTACCGATCCTCTCCAAAAAACGACAAACTTAACAGTTGAGCCGAAGTCGTTTTGATCGGCGTTTGCCATTAGTTCTGTTAGTTTTCCGTCTTGGAGCGCATAAACACCATAAAACTCTGGTAGTGGTCCTTGCGCAGATAGTGTCGCGCTTCCGAACACACATGCGGTGGCGAATGCTATGGCAGTGGTGATCTGCATTTCCCGGATTCTCCCTCTTGAAGAGTACGATAGAAACGGCGCGACTGCCACCCCTAGCCCTGTGGTCTAAAGTGAAAGCGAGTTAGCTTGATCGGCGGATCTTCCACGTCATCGGCTTGAGCCCTGCCACCTCGGAGACCTTCCGATCCGCCATCCTACGGCAAGAGTTTCGCCCAAATAGAGGAGTTCGACAAGTATTGGAACCAAAAGAGTACGCTAAGGAATCGCTCGGGCCTCAACGTCAGGTGTCGCATCCAGGAAGTCGTCTGCCTATGGAAGGCCGGCCGGGCTTCGCAACGGTCGCATCGCGCCTTTGAGGACCGAATCGGTCACGGTGAAGTGATACGCGCCCAAGGACGTCTGTCGGGACATGGTATCAAGTGGAACAAACCGGGATAAGAGCTGAAAAGTCAATTTGTGCGGTGACAGGCATCACTGCAACTGTTTAAGAACCTCGCCCTTGACAGCCGGCTTTTTGGCGCGCATCGCTTTCTGCCGGTTAGCTTATTCGCATTGAGTGCTGGACTACCGCCCAGCGCCGCAATTCGGGCAGAATGCAGCTTCAAGTGGGATCCCTCGGTGACAGCCAGAACAAGATCTTTGTGGGTGCGGAACGTCACTCCCCGAAGAGTTCTCGGGAATGGTGGGGCTACTTGGCGCCCCCGTGGACCATGGCTGCGAAGGAGTACCTGGCAATGCGGGAAGCTCTGATGGATGGCCAGCCATGAATTGCGGCGGCAGCATTGCCATGAAGCCGGAAACTAGCGACCCAGCCGATGTAGGGTATTGAACGTATACCTGGCTTCCACCGTTGATTGGGTTTGCATCTTTGGGGTCCAGGCGGAATCGCCATTCGCCGGCAAGCGAGACATGACGCTCCGCCGCAGAGCTGGCGAAGGGTAGCAGCGCGACAAGAACCGCAAGGGAGTAGAGGAGTTTGTGAGTACACATTAGGAACGCGGGTGATGCCGAAGCGCCACCCGCGAGGAACAACCCTGCTGTAACAGCTAGAAAATAAACTTCATTCCAAGCTGTATGATGCGCGCGGCAGAGGCACCCGTAATCATGCCCATGCGCACCCGGTCGCTGGAGTTCGTGAACGGGTTGTTGAGGTTTACTTGGTTGAAAGCATTGAAGCCTTCCGCGCGGAGCTGAAGTGTCGTGCCTTCGGTGATGCGGGTGTTCTTGACCAGGGAGATGTCGAAGTTAACCGCGCCGGGTCCCATGACGACACCGACACCAGAGGTGCCGTAGCGAGTGAAGGGCGGATCGATGAAGGCGGCGGTATTAAACCACTGGGCGCGCGTCCGCTGGTCGACCGCCAGGTTTGCCGGCAGACCGGTGGCGTCGGCCCTGTTCTGGGCGCGGCCACCGGCGCCGTTGTTGACGTTACTATCGACGCTGAGGAAGCCGCCGGAGCGGAGCGTCGTGATACCGTTGAACTGCCAGCCGCCGATGATGCGATCCACCACGGGGTTCAAGCCTGTCAGGAGTATTTTGCCCTTGCCGAACGGCAACTCGTAGACGAAGCTGATGACCGCGCGCTGCTGATTCCCCTCCGGCCCGTAGCTATGCCGGATATTGTCGATCATCATCACCGTGAAGTTGTCGACGCCGCGGATGCCGAACTGCTTCATGAAAGTGTAGTTGCCGATGAGGGCAAATCCCCTGTGGTAACGGCGTTCGAGGTGCAGATCGAGTCCGTGGTAGCTGGAATAGCCCTTGGAGCTGTTGGCGCTGACGAAGCCGAGTCGCTTGTAGGGGCGGCGTTCACTGATGGTTGTCGGGCGAAGCGGATTTATTTGCACCGCCTGGTTGGCGTCGTAGCGGACCTGCATCAGCCGCCCGGCGTTGCCCACATATCCCACCTGCAACAGGAAGCTGCCCGGCAGTTCCTGCTGGATGTTGAAGTTCCACTGGTAGGAGAGGGGCATGGCCTTGTCGTTGATGTAGTTGACCGTGGTCCCGCTGAGATCAGCGTTCTTGAAGTCAGTCACCGGCGGACTCCATAGCGAATCCATGGTGAACGACGGCTTGGGCACGTCGTTGAAAATGAAGCTTTCGCTCACATACGGCGGGTGGAAGTGCTGCAAGGCAGCCTCATACTGGCGGAAATTGCCGTACATCATCGCCCAGGCGCCACGGAGAACGGTCTTGCGGGACCATTTTGGGTTGTAGGCTGCGCCGATTCGCGGGCTGAAGTTGTTCTTGTCGGTGGGGAGAAGCCGCCGGGGCAGGTCTTTTCCGGCAAAGAGCATTGTGTGGTTCGCGAAGTCCCAGTTAGAGAGTGCGTTGTCCACCTCCAGCGGGAACTGCACCAGCTCGTAGCGGAGGCCGAGGTTCAGCGTCAGCTCCGAGTTCACCTTGAAGTCGTCCTGAACATATGTGCTGAATTCGCCCTGCTTCAGCGTGTAGCTGTACTTGCCTTCGCCTCGCTGGGCAACCTGCGCAAAGCTCGGAATTCCCAGCAGGTAGTCAGCAAACGGGTTGGCACTGTACTGGCCATTGAAGGTGTAGGTACCGTTCTGAATCGCCCAACCCAGGTCGTGCCAACTCAGCCACCGCAGGTCGGCGCCGGCCCTCAACGTGTGGCGGCCTTTAGACCAAGTGACTTGGTCGTTGAACTGGAGGTTGCTGTCCTCAGCGCCGGTTGGCTGCCAGTCTGGCACACCGGCTCGCTGAAACGTGTTGATCGCGATGCCGGGAGGTCCGTAGGCGAACGCTTCGGGGCGCACATTCTTGAGTTTGAACTCCTCGACGGCCACATTGCTTGACGCCGTCTTGTCCTGCCCGTTGTACATCACGGTCTTGAACCGGCCCACTCGGAAGTTATTCAACAGCGACGGGCTGAGGATGTGGGTGTATTCGAAACCCCAGACGGGCCTGGACTTCATGGTCGAGATCGTCCCACTGTATTCGTTCAACGCGGGCGCCTCGTCCGCGCGATCAGACATGGTCAGGAAGCCATTAAAACGGATCTTCTCGCTGAAGTTATGATCGATGCGCATGGTTCCCTGATCCCCGCGCCTCTTGGTGCCGATCAAGCCGGAGTAGTTGAAGTTGGGCAGGGGTGATCCCGCCGGCGTACGGAAGTACTTCTGGCCCGCCTTGGCGAACTGCGATATGCGCGACGCCGGAATCACGTTGCCGGGGAACAACTCCCCCGTAAGAGGGTCTCTCGCCTTCTGGTTCATCGCCGAGAGATTGCCGGTAAAGTACTCCGGCGCGGGCATCTGCCCGTAGCCGATCCCAGTCTGCCGGATCCGCTCACCTTCGTAGTTGGTAAAGAAGAACGTTTTGTTCTTAATCACCGGCCCGCCGAAGCTGAAGCCAAACTGGTTCTGCCTCAGCGGTGTCTTAGTATTGGTGAAATTGTACGAATGGCGCGCGTCGAGAACCTGGTTGCGCATGAATTCGAACAGGGATCCATGAAAGTTGTTGGTTCCGGACTTGATGGTCGATATGACGATCGACGCACCACGGCCGTACTCAGCGGCGAAGGCGTTCTGCAGGATCTTGAACTCGCCGATGGCGTCCACCGAAATGCTGAGGCCGTAAGTATTGTTGCGCTGGATGCGCGTGTCGATGCCTCCCACCAGGTAGCTATTGTTCGAGGCGCGGTTGCCCTGACTGCTGAAGTTGGGCCCGGCGTTATCGCCGCCCGCACCGCCGCTTGTTACCACGCCATTGGTCAAAGAAGCCAACTGAAGGTATTGGCGGCCGTTCAACGGCAGTTCGACGATCTCCTTGTTGTTGATGACCTGGCCGTAGCCGGAGGTGTCGGTGGCCAGCGTGGCGAGCGTGGCCGAGACTTCCACGCTCTCGGTCACCTGGCCGATCTGCATCGTGAGGTCATGCCGGACTGTCTGGTTGACCTGCAATTGAATGCCTCTGATGTCCACCGGACGAAACCCGCCGAATTCAGCGTGCACTCTGTAGGGCCCGGGCATGAGCGTGGTGAATGCATAGCCACCGAGTTCGTTCGTCACGGTAGTGGCGCTGGTATTGGTGCCCACATTCGTGACGGTGACCGCGACCCTGGGAACCGCGGCGCCGCTAGGGTCGCGGGCGGTGCCTACGATAGAGCCATGGGTTGTCTGGGCCTGCAGTCCCGGGACGAGCAGGGAGAGAGTGATGAAACCGGCCAGAACGAGCGGTAACTTGCGGGCAAATGTTGTAAGCATAACCTCACAGCCCGAGGTAGAAGTCGAAATCGCGAAAAACCGCTTCTGCAAGTTGTTGAATCAACGTGGCCGGGAATCGTGGTTTTGGCGCGAACTTTTACCTCGGGCGGCTAACCCCTTTATTGGAAGCTTCGGACAAAAACTCACAGCAGTTTCGAAAAAATCTTCAGGCGCAGCGCCTGCGGATACTCCCACAGCGCGACATGATGCCACCCCAGTAGGCTATGCCCCTCCCCCGCGCAAGTCAAGCGAATAGTTTGAGTTTCCACGGCGCGTAAAAACGGACTCAACGCCCTGGACGCCTCGCGCCGCGTCTTCCTGAACAACACCTTCGTACCCGCAGTCAACACCTCGTAGCCTTCAAGCAACCGGCAACGCCAAACCCAGTCGCCTACTTCCCTCAGGTAGGCATCCCGGGCGGGATGCCTACCTGAGTAGTTACGATCGCGGTTCGTTACACATTGAGAACAAATTTGCCGTGCTCCAACCCCACATCCCGCTTGACGATGTACGGTATTACCGTACATACTGGAGTCACGAAGAGACGACATGCAACTTGTCCGCTTTCGCCATAAAGGGCTGAAGCAGCTCCATGAAGACGACAACGCCAAGGGGGTGCCGCCCGCAATGGTCGATAAGCTGCGCAAGCTTCTGTTCGCACTTGAAACTGCCGAAACCATCGACCAGCTCGGCTGGTTTCCGGGATGGAAGCTGCATCCACTTAAAGGCGACCTGAAAGGATTCTGGAGCCTGACCGTCACCGGAAACTGGCGGTTGATTTTCCTCTACGACGAAGGGGCGAATACCGCCGCCGATATCGACTTGTTGGACTACCACTAGGAGGCCTTCAATGCCCATGAAGAACCCGCCCCATCCGGGCGACCTGATCAAAACCGAAATCATCGAAGCCCTCGACCTCAACGTATCGAAGGCGGCTGATATCTTGAAAGTGCGCCGGGCCACGTTGTCCGATCTTATCCACGGCAAAGCGGCGCTTACGCCAGAAATGGCGCTGCGCATCGAAAAGGCGTTCGGCCCCGATATGAACCACCTGCTCCGGATGCAGCTCGCCTATGACGTAGCGAAAACGCGGGAACACGCGTGCGAAATCGATGTGAAACGATACGTACCAGCGTGAAATTGGAGTTTTGGATTGAGCAAAACAGCAAAGAGCGATAACGCTCTTCCGGCGGAACCAGATCAGACAAGACTGTCCTTTGACTTCCATGTATCTTTCATATAGTATTTGCAATCGGGCTCAGGAGACGTAGCAGACATGAAAAGCCGGGAAGAGCGCATTGCTGACCAGAATTGGATCCTCAGTGTCTAGGTTAAAAATGCCAATCGCTCCAAAACGGTAAAAGTTCTGTCCTTGGCCTACGCCAATGGGTCATCCGCCGGTTCGATTAAGGCCCGACTCCAGAAGGCCGGATCGTTATAACGCGCCGCGAGCGCATCAATGTCGATTCCTGACCCGGCCTGTTCGAAATCAAACGCACCGATCAGGTGTACGTGTTGCCAAGCATTGGGAGAAATCTTTTTGACGATGTCGGCGGTCGCGTGATCGCCGGAGGCGCGTTTCTGTTCGTACACACGCGATAGCAGCAACGTGTTGTAGTAGATGACCGCGTTGGCGATCAGCCTCGCGCACTCGTTCCAGATATGCTGCTCGGCCTCGGTCTTCAGGCGGAACTTCCCCCCGTTGACGTAGGAGATCGCGCGACGAAAGCGGTGATATGCTTCCCCGCGATTGAGAGCTTTCTGAACGCTTTGCCGTAATTCCACGTCGTCGATGAAGGTAAGGATGTAGAGCGTTCGGCAGAGATTGTCCAGTTCCCACAACGCTTTCTTGGTTTGATTCTGCCGTCCGTACGAGCCGAGCATACGCACCATGTTTGCCTGCGTCACGTCCTTCTGCGCGAGCGAAGCCATGATGCGTTGGATGTTAGGCCACTCCGTGCAAATCAGCTCCTCGTACGCTTTTCGTCCCGGCTTGATGAGGCAATTCGCGTAGTGCCTTGGGTGTTGAAATCCGATGAGGCCATCGAGCTTTTTGTGGAGGTCTCGATAGCGCGGTGCGAATTGATAACCGAAGACGCGCAATGTCCAGAAGTTGACCTGGTTGGTCCCATGCGTGTCGGTCGAGTGCCGTTCCGGCTTGATATCCGTGGTGTTGTTGTGCAGCAGGTCGTACACGTAATGGCTCTCGTGCTCGTGCGTACCGATGATCTTGGCGTTGATCGGCACGTGATTGAGAACCAGCGTGTACGCGCTCACGCCCTTCTTTAAACCGAAGTATTTGCTGGAGTATCGGGCGTTGATCGTCGGAATCTGTGTCTCGATGCGTTGACCGTCGCTGCTGGAGTGGCGTTGATCGCCGATATCGTATTCCTGGAATACCGGCAACGCCGAAATCGGAGAGCAGCAGCAAGTCGGGGGTCTGGTGGCCTGGCGGCAGGTAGCCTGGAGGAATGAGTGCAGACGCCCCCTTCAAGCGATTGATTCTTCGAGCCGTTCTCCGTAACGTGAGTCCAATGGTTATCCGCATCCTCACCGT
>JANXMS010000146.1 GCA_025354525.1 Acidobacteriota bacterium | reverse complement strand
GGAGTTGCAACCGTTCGGCGACTTGGGACCGGATAAACGCCCGAGCGCCGTTGCGGGCATCGAGTACCAACGCAGAATTCGCCTTGGCCAGAATAGAGACCATCACGCGAGCCGTCGTCAGGTCTGGCGCGACGTGGACCTCGATCCTTCGACGCGCGGGTCGACCGTGGGGCCTAACTCAGGTCCCGCGGTCGACCGCGTTGAATCCGTCGCAGTAGGCTTTTTACTTTACCGGGGTCGACTTCGGCTCCGGCTTCGAACCAGATGTCCGGGGTACGCCGGAGTTGCAACCGTTCGGCGACTTGGGACCGGATAAACGCCCGAGCGCCGTTGCGGGCATCGAGTACCAACCAGAATCGGCCTTGGCCGGAATAGAGACCACTACGCGAGCCTTCTTCATGTCTGGCGCGACGTGGACCTCGATCCTTCGACGCGCGGGTTGACTCCGGCTCCGGCTTCGAACCAGATGCGCGAGGTACACCGGAATTGCACCCGTTCGGCGACTTGGGACCGGATAAACGCCCGAGCGCCGTTGAGTGCATCGAGTACCAGCGCAGAATTCGCCTTGGCCGGAATAGAGACCATCACGCGAGCCTTCTTCAGGTCTGGCGCGACGTGGACTTCGATCACTTGTACACCCTCGACGCGCGGGTCAGCCAGTTCATAGCCCAACATCTCAGTCAGTTCGATGCGGAGGGCCTCCGACACGCGTTGGGCTCGAATCAGCGGTTCCATAGTCTTTTACTCA
Organism: Acidobacteriota bacterium; assembly: GCA_025354525.1. Taxonomy (GTDB): domain Bacteria; phylum Acidobacteriota; class Terriglobia; order Bryobacterales; family Bryobacteraceae. The sequence goes on along the minus strand of JANXMS010000146.1, from coordinate 14,444 downwards.
ATCCACTCTACTCCGCTGCCGACCAGCACCGCGCCGAGCAGGGCCGCCGAATCGTCCTCTGCTTTCTGCAGTAGGACCTCGGCATAGACGCGCTCGCTCGAAATAGACGCCACTCCCACTACACCATGATTCATGGAATCCTGGTGCCCGATCTCCGCCACCGCCACATTGTGACGGCTACGGAGCCGGGCTTTTAAGCTTCGAATTACGTTTCGTTTGTCTTTAATCGAGGTCGCATAGTCGAGGTGCCGTCCTAGATGAAGCACCCCTACTACGGCCATATTAGTTCAGCGAGTCTTGCACGTTAGTTAAGAGAGTCCAGAATAACTCGCTCCGTGACAAACGTTTCGATTGTGTCGCCAACCTTGATGTCGTTCGTGCCCGAGACGGAGATACCGCACTCGTAGCCGTTGCGAACTTCGCTCGCGTCGTCTTTGAAACGCTTGAGTTGGCTGACCTTGCCGGTGTGCACCGTTTTGCCGTCGCGGATAACTCGCGCTTCGGAATTGCGGTTGATCGTTCCGTCGGTGACGAAACAGCCAGCAACGTTGCCCACTTTGGTGATCCGGAAGATCTCGCGAACTTCGGCTTTGCCCTTGTAAATTTCCCGGTAGACCGGGGCAAGCAGGCCGAGCATCGCTTTCTTGATCTCATCGGTAACTTCGTAGATGATCGAGTGCGAACGAACATCAATGCGTTCCCGTTCCGCCACCGAGGCAGCGGTCCGGTCCGGCTTCACGTTGAAGCCGATGATGATCGCGTTCGAAGCAGAGGCCAACAACACGTCGGCTTCTGAAATCGCCCCGACTCCTTGACGTAGCACTCGCACACGGACTTTGTCGGTTGAAAGCTTCTGCAAGCTTTCGCCAAGGACCTCGGCCGTACCGCCAACGTCGGATTTGATAATGACGTTGAGGTCCTTGGCGTCGGTGCCCGACTGCATCTGCATGTTGAGCGCTTCGAGCGAAATGCGCTGCTTCGCCTTGGCCATCGCGGCATCGCGGGCCTTTGCTTCCCGGTAAACCACGATCTGCTTGGCTTTGGCCGTATCGATGACCACCTGGAAGGCGTCGCCGACTTCCGGCAAGCTGTCGAGACCGATGACTTCCACGGGTGTCGACGGCTGGGCTTCCCGAATCGGGGCACCTTGGTCGTCGAACATCGCGCGGACCTTGCCGAAGACCGCTCCGCAGAGGAAGAAGTCTCCAACGCGAAGAATTCCGTTTTGAACAAGAACCGTCGCCACTGGGCCGCGGCCACGGTCGAGTTTCGCTTCGAGCACGTTGCCAACAGCAGGGCGAGTCGGATTCGCCTTGAGATTCTTGATTTCGGCAACGAGAAGGACATTCTCGAGCAAAAGGTCCAGATTGATTTTCTGCTTCGCGGAGACCGGCACGACGACCGTGTCGCCGCCCCAGTCTTCCGCGTGCAGGCCACGGTCCATCAATTGCTGCTTGATCCGGTCGGGGTTCGAATCCGGCTTGTCGATCTTGTTCATCGCGACAATGATCGGAACGCCGGCCGCTTTAGCGTGGTCGATCGCTTCAATCGTCTGCGGCATCACGCCGTCATCGGCGGCGACAACAAGAATGACAACGTCGGTAACCTTGGCGCCGCGAGACCGCATGCGGGTGAAAGCTTCATGGCCCGGAGTATCGATGAAGACGATCTTCTTGCCATTGATTTCGACTTGATAAGCGCCGATGTGCTGCGTAATGCCGCCGGCTTCGCGTTCGGCAACTCGCGCCGAGCGGATCGCGTCGAGCAGGGAAGTCTTACCGTGGTCAACGTGGCCCATAATGGTGACCACAGGTGCCCGGGTGATGAGGTCGGCCGGATTCTCGGCCAACTCGACTTCAAAGCTCTTCTCCTCTTCATAGGAGACGTGGCTCGTGCTAGCGCCAAACTCGCGAGCGACCGTTTCGGCCAGCTTGAGATCCAGCGTCTGGTTGATCGTAGCGAAAATTTTCTTTTCGACGAGCTTCTTAATGACTAGGTTCGTCTTGATACCGAGCTTGTCGGCGAGTTCTTTGACGGTCAGGCCTTCAGAAATCGTGATGTCTTTGTTAATCGCCGGCAGCGGGATTTCCGACTTCCGGGAATAACGGGTCTTAAGCAGACCTTCCTGGGGCTCAACCTCACGCTTTTCGCGAGCTCGCTTGGCGGCGTCGCGACGACCCGCTTCGGTCGTGGGAACAGGAACGGTGGGTTCGATCCGGCCAGGAGTGGTCGGATGCATCGGCCGTCCGCGGTTCATCATGGGCGGGCCGCCTCCCGGACGACCGCCGGAGGGCATTCCGGGGCCAGCGGGGCGCTGCTGCATCGGGCCGCCGCCAATACGGCTCGGGCCTTGGTAAAGCGGGCGACCAGGAGACGGCGCACCGGGGCGCGCGTTCTGGGGCGGCGCAGGCCGGGGGACGCCCGGCGAGGCAGCCGGTTGGCGAAGCTGGTTAAGCCGATTGACCATATCCGGCCGAGGCGGAACGATGGGCCGAGCCGTCGGCTGTCCGACGAGCGGACGCTGCGGGTTCGAAATTTGAGCCATGGGCCGACTGACAGCACCCGGGGCAGGCCGTGGAGGCGGGGGAGCCGGCATCGCCGGAGCGCCCGGACGAGCCATGGCGGGAGCGGGCGGGCGAGGCGCGGGCGCAGCCGGACCCGCCGGCCGTGGTGCCGGCTGACCTAGAATGACTGCCGCCGGGGGCTGCTGCCGAGGCGGAAGAACAACATTGGGACGCGGAACGCCCGGAGCCGCGGCAGGCGCAGGAGCGGCCAAGCCAGGAAGCGGCTGCCGAGGGCCAGTGGCACCCGGTGCTGGACGCCCGATGGGAGCCATCGGCATCGTTGGCCTGTTTGCCTGGGGAGCGAGAACCGGTGCTCTTGGCGCGGCTGGCGCTGGAGTCGATGGCGGGACGGCCGGCATCGCGGGCGCACTGCTAATAACGGGAGGCGTAAGCGGCCCACCGCTGGCCAAGGGTGGCCGAAGTGGGAACATCGCCAGACCGGGCGGCGTCGGAGGCTCCTGGGCCCGCTTTGCCACTACCGGGGCGGGTTGAATCGCCGGAGCCGGTGGCGGCGAAACGACCGCAGGAGCAGACACCACGGACGCAGAGGCCGGTGGTGCAACCGCAGGAGCGGCTACCGGGGCCACGACCACCCGTGGAGGTGGCGGCGGAGGTGGCGGCGGGGCCGCAACTTTTAACTCCTGAATCTCGGGCACCGGAGGGGGCGCTGCGACGGGCGGTTCAGCAACAAACAGAAAATCGGGTTCCTTAGCGATCGGGCCGAGGCTTGCCAAGCGCTTTCGCAGTGCCAAGGCAACATCCTCGTCAACGGAGCTGGAATGCGTTTTCTTGTCTTCTACGCCATACTCCGCAAGCATGTCGAGGATGACGTTAGGTTTCACCTCAAGCTCACGGGCCAGCTCGTTGATACGAATCTTACTCATAGAGAATCAATAAAGGGGGAAGCGTGTCGAATCTAGCTACATACCGACACTTCTCCTAAAAACATAGTGAGATCTTGCCCAGAAGCCATAATAACAGATTCGCGTTCAACTTCCCTAAGTATCCTGTTTTGAAAGAATAACGAAAGCTTTAACGACGCTGCTGGGCAAGTCTAATCTCGGTGGACTACTCGGGCGTCGGCTCAATGATCGGGTCCGCCGGAACCTCTGGTTCAGCCGTGACCAGAGGCTCGGTCGCGGGCTGTACCCCTGCTTCCGCCTCGGAACTCGACTCGGCCTCGGGGGGTTCGGTGCCCTCAGCGGGCACTTCGTACGGCGTTCCGTAGTATGCGTTCACCGCTTCGCCAATCTTTTCCATGCTTTCAAGGCCCACGCCGGGTACGGCAATGATCTCTTCCGGCGTCATCGAACCCAGTTTTTCGACCGTGGCAACTCCTCCAGCTAATAGCTGCTCAGCGACCCCTTCCGGCAAACCAAAATCGATCAGCACCGAAACCGGGGCACCAGCGACCGTCAACGCCGCCATCTGCATCTCCACTTCCTGGCGCTTCTCTTCCTCGCTCTTAATGTCGATCTTCCATCCGATGAGCTTGGCGGCCAAGCGAACGTTTTGACCTTTCTTGCCGATGGCCAAAGAAAGCTGGCTGTCATCGACGATGACCTCCATGTGTTTGCTCCCCATCTCGACGATCGCGACGCGGCTGATCTTCGCCGGGCTCAGCGCATGAGTGGCAAACGAAACCGGCTCTTCGGAAAATTCAATGATGTCGATCTTCTCTCCGCGCAATTCGCGGATGATTGACTGCACGCGCATCCCCTTCATGCCGACGCACGCGCCGACCGAGTCGACGTCGCGGTCCCGCGAAGCTACCGCGATCTTCGTCCGTTCCCCAGCCTCTCGGGCACAGGCTTTAATGACAACGGTGTTGTCGTAAATTTCCGGTACTTCCTGCTCGAACAGCCGTTTGACGAACTCGCAATCCGCACGCGACAAAATCACACCGGAGTTCTTGCCACTCCGCTCGACGCTCTTGATCACGCAACGCACACGGTCGCCCACATTGAACGACTCAAGCCGGGACTGCTCTTTTTTGGGCATGCGGGCTTCGGTCTTGCCCAGATCACAAATTAGGTCCTGACCTTCTATCCGTTTCACGGTGCAAGTCGCGAGTTCGCCCACTCGATTGTGGAATTCGCTGAAGATCGTGTCGCGCTCGGCCTCGCGCACTTTCTGCATGATGACCTGTTTGGCCGTTTGCGCCGAGATCCGGCCCAATGACTCAGTCTTGAGCTTGGTGCGGACTTCCCCGCCGACAACAGCTCGCGGATCGTTCTTGCGGGCGTCGGCAAGGCTGATCTCGCGCGTCTTGTCGGTTACTTCCTCGACAATCTTCTTCACCATGAAGAGCAGGACCATGCCGGTCTTGTCGTCCATTTCGGCAATCAGTTCATCGTTCGTTTTGAACTGTTTGCGCGCGGCGACAAGCATCGCGTCCTTCACGGCGTCAATGATCACCTGCGGATCGATGCCCTTTTCTTTGCTGAGCATCTCGATGGATTGATAAATCGTACCCAAAGTGTTTTCCTTCCTACCACTCAAACTTCAAATTCGCTTTGCTAATCAGATCAAACGGGATAGCAACCGTCTTTTCCAGCGTTTCGAGGGTCACAATCCCCTCGTCAAAGGATGTCAGCGAACCCTCGTAGCGTTTCGCGCCTTCGATCGGTTCCCGCAAACTGACTTTGATCTTCTGTCCCACAAACCGTTCGAAATCCCGCGGCCGACTCAGCCGACGCTCCACTCCCGGGCTACTCACTTCCAACTGATAGGCCGCCTCTCCCGGAATCACACTCCCGGCATCCAGCTCTTCGCTCAGTTGGCGCGACACCGCTTCGCAATCGCCATGCGACACCCCGCCCTCTTTGTCGATGCTCACGCGCACCACGCGCGCCGCTCCCGCACCGAGGAGTTCTATCTCCACAATCTCAATCCCCGCGGGGCGAGCCACGCGGTCAGCTATTTCGTAAATGGTATCGAGCAACTCTCGTTTCATCATGACCAATAAAAAAGTGGGCTTTCGCCCACTCCTCGTCGTTCGTCGACTTCTTCATTGTACACCCGTCGACGATCACACGGAGAACCGATAACCAACTCCTCGCACCGTGAAAATATGGCGGGGGTTTTGTGGGTTGTCCTCCAGCTTCTGGCGGAGCCATGCAATGTGGACATCAATCGTCCGAGACGATACCGCCGCCTGATACTCCCAAACGTTCTCCAACAACTCCTCCCGAGGCACCACCTTGCCACGCCGTTCAATCAAATACTGCAACAGCTGCAACTCCTTCCCTGCCAGATTCACCGCAACCCCACTTTTCACCACATCGCCCTTTTCAAAGTCCACCGCCACGTTCCCAAAAGCAAAACTACGCACCGGGGCCAAGCTATCCTTGTTCACCCGTCGCAGCAGCGCCTCGATCCGCGCCACCAATTCAGCCGGATGGAACGGCTTCGTCAAGTAGTCATCAGCCCCAAGCTTCAACCCCACCACCCGGTCAACCACCTGAGACTTGGCCGTCAACATCAGAATCGCGACGTCTCGGCCCTGCTGCCGCAGCTCCCGGCAAACCTCATGCCCGTTCTTGCCAGGCAACATCACGTCCAGCAAGATCAGGTCAAACGCCTCCGATAACGCCCTCGCCAGCCCGGACGGGCCATCCGTGGCGGAGTGGACCTCGAATCCTTCGGCGGACAAGAGGTCGGTCACCGTTAGGACCAAACCCGGCTCATCCTCGATCAATAGTATTCGTGAACTCATCTTGATACTCCGCTGGCGCGACCGGCAAGCGGATCAAAAACTCCGCCCCGCCGCCCGGTTCGCTCTTCACTGTAACCGTTCCACCGTGCGCCTCGATAATCCCCCTGACTAGGTTGAGGCCCAGGCCCGTGCCGTGGATCTGTCGCTGCAATGCTTGCCGCCCCCGAAAGAACGCGTCGAAGACGTGGGGCTGCTCGTCCGGCGGAATCCCCGCCCCGTGGTCCGCCACTCGGATTTCCACCGTGCCGTCGGAGCACGCTTCGGCCGAAAGGCCGATCCACCCATCGCCTTCCGCTCCGTACTTTGCCGCGTTCGACAGTAAATTTGTAATGGCCCGTTCGAGCGAAGCAGCGTCGCCCAGCATTAGAGGAAGACCCGGAGCAAGATTCGTCTCCACCCGGCAACCGGCTTCGCTCACCACTCTGGCACAAGAGCCAAGGCTCGATTCCAGCAACGATTCAACCGACACCGGCTCATGGGCCGTCTGCATCCTCCGACCCGCCCGAGAACTGGCGTAAAGCAGAACCTGCTCCACGAGAGCCGTCAGCTTTTCGCCCTCCTGCTGGATCAAAACTCCATATCGCTCCACCTGCGTCGGATTGGCAGCCATCTTCCCCCGCAGGTTGTACGCCGCCGTGCAAATTACCGCCAGCGGAGTCCGTAGTTCGTGCGAAACACCCGCCACGAAGTCGATCTGCATTTCCGCCAGCCGCTGGGATTGCCGAGTCGTATAAACCAGCGTCCATGCCGTGGCTAGAATCAAAGCCAGAACGCCAGCCATCACTGCCAAATTCCGCCAGCGCGTCCGGTCCACCACCGCCTCGAGGGAGCCCGCTTGGTTGCGGACCGCCAGCGTCCAACGCCCCTCGGTCGATACCGCATTCCGTCGGCCGGGAGGCCCGCCACCCCGTCCACCAAAATTGGCTTCGAATTGCGGCTCGAACAGCGCGACCTGCGCGTCCGGTTCCGTCAGCAGGTCGCCGGCGATCAGCCGAGCCGCATCGCGACGCGCCGAGACACTAAATCGATACTCCGCCGCCCCCGGCTCACCGAGGTGCCGGGCCAGCAGTTCGGGTACCAAAACGGTCGCCAGAAACTGGGCGTCCATATCAAGCAGAACCCACTCCTGCTCCCGGGGACCAGGGCCCCGCGGCTCCCCGCGATCCCGTCGAAAGCGCGGCAGGTCAATCAACGAAAGCTCGCCTCGATCAGCCACCCCGCCCCGCCCGCGTTCCCCCGCCACCCGCTCCAGCATGCGCCCGCGCATCGCATCCCACTCTTTGGGCCACGGAACCGACTCAGCCATTCGCGTCCGAGGGTTCAGCCGCTCCAGACGCATCTCACCAGCTTCCGGACGGGCGATAAACGCATCCCGCAACATGCCGACGTGCCGCCCACTCTCCTGCCATGTGATGAGCCGACTCACCTGGTCCGAATCCTCACCGCGCACCATCGCCCGGACCAGCACCGAAAGCTCGTCATTGAAGTCCTGGCTAACCCGCGCCAAACTCCCTTGCAAGCTGCGCTGCAGCCTCTCCCGCTCAGCGACGCTGACTTCTCCGATCCATCGATACTGGAGAACCCCAAGGATGCCGCATAGCCCGACCATGGCCCCTACCGCCAGCCCCGCCTGCCATCCTCGTCTAGTTTGCCGCTTGCCTTGCATGTCCTCTTCCACGGTAACTCCCGCCGCCGTGGGCCGCCCGTAAAATGATGGTTAAGAACGTTAAGCTTAAAGCGTATACGAAGGAAACCCGCCCTATGCTGGCGCATAACCCATCGTCGCCAGCTCCTCTCCGCTCGCCTCGCTGTGCCCGGCGCTTTCGCCGAGCAACTCACACTCACCCCCGCCGTCGGCGAAGTAACTTATCGAAGCGGACGCATCCTCGACTCAAGGAGAGAACCCATCCGCAACGCCCAGGTCGAAATCTGGCAGGTCGACCACAACGGAGCCGTCCTCCACTCCCGCGGCGGCAACGCCGACAAGAGCGATCCAAGCTTCTCCCGCGCCGATGCCACCCACTTTGGTCGAGGCTCCTCATCCGAACCTGATCGCAGCCAAGGAGACGTCGGGCAGTTCGGGCAATGTAAAAATCAAGGTTTACCGCTCCGCTAAGGAGTCGAGACGAAGCAAGGGAAGGCACTTTTCTCGAAAGGGGAGCAGCCGTTTACTTTTGGGAATCGGAAGTGGATTCGCCGGGGTCCTGCGTAGCTTTGAAGGGCACCAAGAACCGCAAGGTGAGCAGATTGACCAAGCTCAGCATGATGGCCACTTCATAGCGCCCCAAGCCCACGGCAACTCCGATAGCTCCGGTGGTCCACAGGCTGGCGGCGGTGGCGGTGCCGCGGACTTGGCCGCCCGATTTCAAGATAGCCCCGCCACCGATGAAACCGATGCCCGTGATGACGCCGTCAATGATGCGAGCGCTACCTTCGGGATGATTGGCGAGATGCTGCTCCGTGGCGAGGATGAAGCCGCAAGCGGCGATGGCGACAAGGGGGAACGTTCGTAGCCCTGCGCTTCGCTCGTTCTGTTCGCGCTCCCAGCCGATGGGGAGAGCGAGTGCGTACGCGACCAGCAGGTCCTTCAGGTGATTTCCAACGGAACCGATGTCCATCTCTGCTTTCAGGATGGCACAAGGCCGCTAAGCATTATCGGAAAGCTGACATTATCGAACAAGGAGAGGGCTTACACTTTACTCCCCCCGGTTAGCGATCAACCCGGCGAGCAACGCCGTCCGATCAGCGATCCGGTTGACGAACAACGACTCATTCACCGCATGAGCCCCCTCCCCCACGGCTCCCAGACCGTCCAGCGTTGGCACCCCGAGCGCTGCCGTAAAGTTGCCGTCCGATCCGCCCCCGGTCGACGATTCCTCAAGCGTCACTCCCATCGCCGCGGCCAACCTACGCGCCTGCCCAAACCAAGCGCCAATCGCCTTCGTCCTTTCCATCGGCGGCCGATTCAAGCCGCCGCTGACGACAATCGAACAACGCGAGTCCACCGCCCGCAGCGCCCGAAACCGCTTTTCCAGCGGACCCGCGTCCTTCAATCGAGCAATCCGAATATCCACGTCCACACTAGCCTCCGCCGGCACCACATTGCTCCGCGACCCTCCCCGAATCACCCCCGGATTCACCGTCAATCCAATCGCCAGATTCGTAAACCCGGCGATCTGCTCAATCTGCCGCGCCAACTCCACGATCGCATTCGCCCCGTTCGTGAAATCCACCCCCGCGTGCGCCGCCCGGCCCGTCACCGTCACCTCGAAACCGCCCACCCCCTTCCGCGCCGTCTTCAGCTTTCCCTCCAACCCTGTCCCCGGCTCAAGCACCAACACACCGTCGCTCTTCCTCGCCTGCGCCTCCGTCAACGCCCGCGAACTCGGGCTCCCCACCTCCTCCTCTGAGTTCAACTGCAACACCACCTTCCGCCCCACCGGCACATCCAGCTCCCGCAGCGCCTCCATCGCATAAAGAAAAAACGCCACCCCGCCCTTCATGTCATAAACTCCCGGCCCACACAGCCGTCCCTCTTCCTCGCGCCACGGCATCGTCTGCAGCGTGCCCATCGGCCAAACCGTATCCGTATGGCCCAACGCCAGCCACTGGCCAGTCTTCTTCTTGCCCGGCAGCTTCATCTCCAACAGCATATGATCCCCAAAGCCCTTGGCTTTCTTCCGCGTAATCTTCGCCACGTGCCCCCACCGGTCGGCAATCTGTTCCACCTGCCGATTCACCGCCGTGGCGTCGTCGCTCGGCGACTCACACTCCACCATTTCACGAATCGTCGAAACAATGCGGCGCTCGTTCGCCCGGGCCCAGGAAAGAAAAGAATCCACGTTTGTTAGACTAGCTAATTCGTATGGCAATTCTCGACATCGACGCAATTCGCGACATTCTTCCCCACCGATATCCCTTCCTCCTCGTGGACCGGATTATCGAACTGGAGGAAGAACGCATCGTTGGCATTAAGAACGTTACCGCCAACGAGCCCTTCTTTGCTGGGCATTTTCCTGATTTCCCCGTGATGCCGGGCGTTCTCATCACCGAGTGCATGGCCCAGGTAGCCGGCGTTCTCGTGCTGAAAAGTATCCCCGATCGCCACTCCAAACTCGTCCTCCTCGCCTCCGTCGACGACGCCAAGTTCCGCCGACCAGTCCGCCCCGGCGACCAGTTGCGGATCGAAATGATAATGGTCAACCGCAAAGCGACCATCTGCAAAATGACCGGCAAGGTCACCGTCGACGGTGTTGTCGTGGCAGAAGCAACCCTCATGTGCGTCCTCCGGGACAAACCGACAATCTAAAATGCCGATTCATCCGACCGCCATCGTTGACCCCTCGGCCCGGATCGACGACACCGCCGTCATCGGCCCTTTCTGCGTCATCGGCGCCGATGTGTCGATTGGTGCGCACACCGGTTTGAAGGCGCACGTCTATGTGGAAGGGCCCACGACCATCGGAGAAGAAAACATCTTCTACCCCTATACGACTGTCGGCGTCGCTCCCCAGGATCTGAAGTATCACGACGAACGGGCCGAAACCCACATCGGTTCCCGGAACAAAATTCGAGAATTTGTGACGATCCATCGCGGCACCACAGGCGGCGGCATGGTCACCAGCATCGGCGATGAAAATCTCCTGATGGCCTATTCCCATGTCGCGCACGATGTCCACCTCGGTTCCCATTGCGTGCTCGCCAACGGCGTCACCCTCGCCGGCCACGTGATGATCGGCGATTGGGCCGTCATCGGTGCCTTTACCGGAGTCCATCAGTTCTGCCGCATTGGCAAACACGCCATGGTCGGCGGCTACAGCGTCATCACCCAGGACGTCATGCCGTTTGCCACCACCGTCAGCAAACGCGAAAACTCTGTCTTCGGTGCCAACTCCACCGGCCTCGAACGCCGGGGCTTCGACCCAATTGCTATAGAGCATTTGCAGAACGCGCTGCGGCTGCTGACCCGGGCCAAGCTCAACACCTCGCAAGCGATCGAGCGCATCGAGGCTGAACTCCCCGCCACCCCCGAAATCGCCGATCTGCTCACCTTCATTCGATCCTCGGAACGCGGCGTCGTCAAGTAACCATGCCCTACGGTCTCATCGCCGGCAATGGCCGGTTCCCCATTCTCGCGCTCGAAACCGCCCGGGAACTCGGCGTCCCGGTCGTAGTAATCGGCATCAAAGAAGAGGCCGCCCCGGAAATCGAAGCCCTCGCGGCCAAGACATATTGGATCTCCCTCGGCGCCCTGGGCAAGCTAATCGACATCTGCAAAACCGAAGGCATCACCGAGCTTATGATGGCCGGTCAAGTAAAGCACGCCTCCATATTTTCTTCCATCGCCCCCGACTGGCGTTTGGCGAAACTGCTGTTCTCCCTTAAAGAAAAGAACACCGAGGCGCTGATCGGCGGAGTCGCCCAAGTCCTCGCCGCCGAAGGAATACGCCTCGTCGACTCCACGTTGTTGCTCAAGCCGCTATTGGCCGCCGAAGGCGTCCTGACCAAGCGAAAGCCGAACGCCGATGAAGAAAAAGAGGTCCGCTACGGTCGGCGCATCGCCTCAGCCTTAGCCGACTTCGACGTCGGCCAGGCAGTCGTGATCTGCGACCGAGCCTGCGTCGCGCTCGAAGCAATGGAAGGCACCGACGCCATGCTGCGCCGGGCGGCGTCGCTGACCAACGGACGACCCCTCCGCTTGATCAAATCCTCCCGCCGCCGACAGCACTTGCTGTTCGACGTTCCCGTCGCCGGCCTCGCCACCATCACCACCATGCGCGAAACCAACACGACGATTCTCGCCTGCGATGCCGGGCGGACGCTACTCCTTGACAAGGATGAAATGATCGCCCAAGCCAACGCCGCGGGCATCTGCATAGTAGGCTACAAAGCAGATGAGTAAACTCCGTCTCGCCGTCGTCGGCGCTGGTGCCTTCGGCCGCAACCACATGCGCGTCATCCGTTCCCTTCCCAACGTGGAACTGACCGCCGTGTGCGACACGAATGTCGACCACGCCCAAGCCGCCGCGCTCGAATTCGAAACCCGCGCCGTGTCGCTCGAAGATCTGCCAGGAATGGTCGATGCCGCCATCGTCGCCGTCCCCACCTCTGCCCATGCCGCCGTTGGCTGCGCGCTCCTCGAATCCGGCATCGACGTTCTGGTCGAAAAGCCCATCGCACCCACTATGGCCGAGGCCGACGCCCTCGTCGATACCGCCGCCCGCCACGGCCGCGTTCTCCAAGTCGGCCACCTCGAACGCTTCAATCCCGCCATCACCGCCCTCGCCGAACGCATCACCGTCCCCCTCTTCTTCGAGATCCATCGCCTGAGCCTCTTCACTCCCCGGGCGCTTGACGTCGACGTCGTCCTCGACCTCATGATTCACGACATCGATATTCTTCTGGCGCTGACCGGCAAGATGCCCAAAGAAGTCCGCGCCGCCGGCATCTCCATCCTCTCCGACAAAGTCGACATCGCCAACGTCCGACTCGCCTTCCCAGGTGGCTGTGTCGCCAACGTCACCGCCAGCCGCGTCTACACCGAACGCGTCCGCAAAATGCGCGTCTTTCAACCCCACCAGTACATCTCCCTCGACTACCACAAGCAGGAAGCAGTGGCGTTTTCCGTCTCCGGCGATCGCCAAATCGGCTACGATCCCTTCCACATCACCAAGGCCGAACCACTCGCCCTGGAACTGGCTCATTTCGTCGAATGTGTAACCTCCCGCGCCACTCCCCGCGTCGATGGAGTTGAGGCTCGAAAAGCTCTGGCCGTCTCGCTCGATATCATGAGCCATATCGCCGCTCATGCCGAGACTATCGCCGCTACCCTAGCCGCCCATCCCAATCTGCCGTGATCCCTAACCCACTCGACTTGAAGCCATTGCAAAAAGAGTTGCCGACTCTTTATGGCGTGGATTCTCGTCTCGAGCCCCGCCCGTGGCCGCGCATCATCGGTTCGTCGCTTGGCGTCCACTTGCTGTTCGCCCTGCTGGTGTGGGACCTGCCAATTTTCAAAGCCCGTTCACCGCGTTCTGACGAGCAGATCGTCGTGAGAACCGTCACTCCTCTCTACTTGCCCTACGTCGAACCAACCCAGCCCGAACCCAGCAAGAAGAAAATCGACCGGTCGTTTGACGAAAACAGCTTAAAGCCAAGACCCAATATTCAGATCCCGCAGGGTCAGCCCTCCACCGCCCGCGCCGCTGCCCGCATTCCGGCTCCCGTCACCGGCCAACCGGAGCCCACCCGGCTACCAGAGCCTCCGAAAATCGAAGCTGCCGTCCAGCCGAATCGGACGCTCGCTCCCGCCTCCCTCGGCCTCCCCACCGCACCTCCCCCCGAAACCAAGCCGAAAATTCAATTCGAGTCCATTGGCTCGATGGCCAGCAGTGGCGTCAGTCCGGGCTCTGGAGTCGGCAGCGTGCCTATGCCTCCCGCTAAGTCCATCACGGAAATCGCCCGCGGCAGCAACCGCTCCGGCGGCGGCATCGTAGTCGGCGATGGCTCCGGAGTAGGAATTGGCGGCGTCGGCCCGGGGATCGATCTGCCTCCATCGCCGGGCAAGACGGGCAGTAATCTCGAACTCCTCAGCGACCCAATGGGGGTTGACTTCCGCCCCTACCTCATCCGAATCCTGGCCGCCGTGCGACGCAATTGGCAGTCAGTTATCCCCGAGAGCGCCCGCCTCGGCCAGCGAGGCAGAGTGATCGTTCAGTTCTCCGTCGACCGCCAGGGCCGTGTGCCGAAACTGGTTATTTCGGCACCCTCCGGTGCCCCAGCCCTTGATCGAGGAGCGGTCGCCGGGATCAGCGCTTCCAATCCCTTTCCGCCGCTCCCATCGGAATTCAAAGGCGAGCAGATCCGATTGCAGTTCACGTTTACCTACAATCAGCAAAACAGTGGCATTCGCTAGCTCTATTTCTTCTGCGCGTCGTGCTTTTGTTTCGCCAGATCGTGGCTAATATTGTCTTGCCGCGTCTCAATTCGCGCTCGCTCCCCCGCGCTCAGCCCACCACCGTCCGCCCGATCGGGCTCAATCTTATTGTCTATAGCAAGTCTTGACTTAACATAGGGCAAATCCGCGACGTCTGAAGAGATCCGGAGCAATGTCGGGAGAGAGGAAGGGGGAGAGAGCCTCGGCGAGATCGACGACAAGCGCA
>JANXMS010000145.1 GCA_025354525.1 Acidobacteriota bacterium | reverse complement strand
GCCCCGGCCGCCTGCGCCAATGCACCCAGCCGCTTCGCCTCCGCCTTCTGCTCGTCCGCTAAAGGCCGACTCGCCAGCATCGTCCCGTAACCCACCGTCGTCCGCAAAACAAGTTCGGCATCCTGCGCCAACAGGATGCCGAAAGAAACCAAGCCTAAAAAAAGAGAACGGATCATCCCCTCATTTTGCGATAGTTTTCGAGACAGCGTCCAACCGTCGCCATCGGCGTCGTCTTTCCCTCGTACTCAATCAGGTAGCCTTCCACCCCGCCCACCTTCTCCGCCATCGCAAAAATCTTCTTCCACGGTGCCGCGCCTTCCCCAAACACCGTCTCGTAGCCCTTCCCCGGAGCCGCCGCCCAATCTTTCAAGTGCAGCGAAACAATCCGCCCCGGATGGTCCTTGATCCACTTCACCGGGTCATTCCCAGACTCCACACAAGTCCCCACGTCCAACTGCAAAACCACCGCTTTCGGCGTATTCTCCGCCAAAACCACCATCGGCATCTTTCCTTCCAGCGGCTGGAACTCTACCAAGTGGTTGTGAAATCCCACCCGGATCCCTGACTTCACCGTCGTCTCCGACGCCTTCCCCAACTTCTCCGCCACACCCTTCCAACCGTCCAGCGTGGTCACCCTTCCCGCCGACGCCATCACCATCAGCTTCGAACCCAATATAGTGTTCAGCTCCGCCACCCGCTCCACGTCCGTCGGCGCAAACGCCTGGTTCCCGTTGTGCGTCGACAGGCACTTGATGTTCACATCGTCCATCATCTTCCGTACTTCTTTGGCATAGTCCGGCTTCCACTGGGTATACGGCGAATAGAACTCCACCCCTTCATACCCTAGCTTTGCCACGGCCTTTACCGTGCCAAAAAGGTCTTTGGCCAACTCCTCCCGGACCGAGTAAAGCTCCAGGCCGATCGGAATCTTCTTCTTCGCCGCCGACATCAAAGCGACAGTAGCGGCGGAACCTAAAAACGCGCGACGATTGAGCATACCCTCTCATCTGTATCACAGGAGAACCATTTCATGTACCGAACCATCGTCCTCATCTTCCTCACTGCGGCTCTCTCGCTAGCAGCCGACATCACCGGTAAATGGGACCTCCGCGGCACCGATTCCGCCGGAGACCAGTCCCAGGTCCAACTCATCATCCGCGAATCCAGCGGCACCCTCTCCGCCGTCGTCAACATCGCGGACGGCTCCCTTCCCGCCAAAGACTTCACCGTCGCCGGCGACGACGTCTCCTTCAAAATCTCGTCCGAAGGCACCACTTACTCCCTCAAACTACTCTTCAAATCCGGCATCATCACGGGCACCTTCTCCGGCACCGACGGCAAGGCCGGTAAGGTCGACGGGAAGAAGGCATAAATGAACATCGGCATCCTCTACGAGCACCCCGAGTGGTTCGAACTCCTCTTCGCCGAACTCACCCGCCGCAACATCCCCTTCACGAAGCTCCCGGCCGATGCCTTCCTCTACGACCCCACCGTCCGTCCCCCGGTTGACCTCGTCGTCAATCGCATGAGTCCCTCCTCCCATCGTCGCGGCCACGGCAACGGCGTCTTCCTCGTCCGAGACTACCTCCGCCATCTCGAAGTAACCGGCGTCCCCGTCGTCAACGGCAGCGCCGCCTACGCCGTCGAAATCTCAAAGGCTTGGCAACTCGATCTCTTCCGCCGCTGCGGCGTCGCCTACCCGAAGGCGGTCGTCGTCAACCACGCCTCCCGAGTCCTCGAAGCAGCGAAATCGCTAACTTTCCCAATCGTGTTTAAACCCAACGTCGGCGGCAGCGGAGCCGGCATCGTCCGCTTCGATTCCCTCGAACAACTCGCCGCCGCCGAATTCGACTTCGGCGTCGACGGCACCGCCCTCCTCCAGGAATTCCTCACCGCCCGCGACCAATCCATCGTCCGCGTCGAAGTCCTCGATGGCGAATTCCTCTACG
The DNA here is from genome assembly GCA_025354525.1 of Acidobacteriota bacterium. Classification (GTDB taxonomy): domain Bacteria; phylum Acidobacteriota; class Terriglobia; order Bryobacterales; family Bryobacteraceae. The sequence continues at coordinate 6,524 of JANXMS010000145.1, read as the reverse complement.
CCATCCGCATCTGGCCCGACCTGTCCAGCTTCAACCTCTGCCCCGCCGACATCTGCCAGGTCGAAGAAATCGCCGCGTGCCCAATCGACACCCCCGGCAAAAAGAAGCTCCGCATCGAACGCGCCGACCCCGGCCCCGAAGCCATCGCCGGAGCCCTTGCCCTGGCTAAAGCCGGCCAACTCGACGTCGGCGGCATTGAGTTCTTAATCGACGACCGTACCGGCCAAATCAACTATTACGACATCAACGCCCTCTCCAACTTCGTCACCGACGCCGTCAACGTCGTCGGCTTCGATCCTACCGCCCGCTTCGTCGACTACCTCGAACGCCGCCTCGCCCGCCGTTGATCAACATGATCGGGCTCCTCGTCATCGCCGACAACCACTTCATCGTCCGCGGCCCCGAGCCTTCGCTCGAAGTAGCGCACCAACTCGCCCGCCGCTGGTCCCTCATCCAAATCGGCTCCGGCATCAACGCCACCGAACCCTATCAAAACTGGCGCGTCTCCACGCAAGAGTTCCGCGAAAACCTAACCTGGGCCATCATCCTCGAACAGCCCCCCTCGCCCGCCGTCAGCGTCCTCCTCGCAGAGTTGGCCGCCCGGCAAGTCCCCATCCGTCAGTTCTCCGGAGTCAACTAAGCCATGCATCTCCTCTTCGCCCTCCTCTTCTTCGCCACCCCCGAATGGCCCCAGTTCCGCGGCCCGGGTTCCACCGGCATCACGGCCGACGACCCCAGCCTCCCCACCACCTGGTCCCCCACCAAAAACGTCGCCTGGGCCACCACCATCCCCGGCTCCGGCTGGTCCTCCCCCATCGTCTCCGGCAACCTCGTTTTCCTCACCTCCGTCCTCTCCCCCGAACCCGTCAAGGCCCCCAAAGCCGGTCTCTACCTCGGCCCCAAGCCGCCGACTCCCACCGCCGAACACCGCTGGATGGCCTACGCCGTCGACTTCACCTCCGGCAAAATCGTCTGGGAACGCGAACTCCATCGCGGCGTCCCGCCCCAGTCCCGCCACGAGAAAAACACCTTCGCCGCCGAAACCCCCGTCACCGACGGCGACCGCGTCTACGCCTATTTCGGCAACGTCGGCCTCTTCTGCCTCGACCGCGCCGGCAAGCTCCTCTGGAAGCAATCCTGGGCTCCCGTCCCCACCCGCCTCGGCTGGGGCTCCGCCGCCTCCCCCGTCCTGCATCAGGATCGCGTCTACATCGTCAACGACAACGACGCCAAGTCTTACCTCGTCGCCCTCGACAAAAAGACCGGCCAGCAGATCTGGAAAACCGATCGCGAGGAGCCCTCGAACTGGGCCACCCCCTACATCTGGCAGAACGCCCAGCGCACCGAAATCATCACCCCCGGCACCAAAAAAGTTCGCTCCTACGACCTCGACGGCAAGCTCCTCTGGGAGTTCGGCGGCATGTCCTCCATCTCGATTCCCACCCCGTTCGCAGCTCACGGAATGCTATATATCACTTCCGGCTATGTCGGCGATCAGACCCGCCCCTACTTCGTCCTCAAGCCCGGTGCCAAAGGCGACATCTCCCTCAAACCCGGCGAAACATCCAGCCCCTTCATCGCTTGGCATCTCCCTCAGGCCGGCCCCTACAACCCCTCCCCCCTCGTCTACGGCGACAATCTCTACACCCTCCTCGACCGCGGCTTCCTCACCGTCCACAACGCCAAAACCGGCACCGAACTCTACGGCAAACAGCGCATCGACCCCGCCGCCGGAGCCTTCACCGCCTCCCCCTGGGCCTATAACAACAAAATCTTCGCCGCCAGCGAAGACGGCGATACCTACGTCATGGCCACCGGCCCCGAGTTCAAGGTCCTCGCCAAAAACTCGCTCAACGAGATGATCATGGCCACCCCCGCCATCGCCCGCGGCAGCCTCTTCATTCGGACCCTAACCAAGCTCTACCGCATCACCGAAGCCCCCGCCGCCTGGGACCGTTTCCGTGGTCCCAACGGCACCGGAGTCGCCGAAACCGGCCCCCTCCCCGCCGACTTCGCCGCCGGCAAAAATCAGCTCTGGAAAGTGACCCTGCCCCCCGGCCACTCCTCCCCCATCGTCATCGGCGACCATATCTATCTCACAGCCTTCGAAGGCGACCGGCTCCTGACCATCGCCCTCGACCGCCGCACCGGCCAGACCCTCTGGCGCCGCGAGTCCCCCCGACCCCGCAAAGAGGTCTACGACAAGCGCAACTCCCCCGCCTCCCCCACCCCCACCAGTAACGGCAAATCGGTCTTCGTCTTCCTACCCGACTACGGCCTGCTCGCCTACGCAACCGACGGTACCGAACTCTGGCGCGTCCCCCTCGGGCCCTTCGACAACGGCTACGGCATGGGCGCTTCGCCCATCCTCGTCGGCGATAAGGTCGTCCTGATCTGCGACCAGAACCGCGGCTCCTACGCCGCCGCCTTCGATCAAGCAACGGGCAAGGAACGGTGGCGAACCAAACGCCTCGAAGCCCTCACCGGCCACTCCACCCCCGTCGTTTACCAGCCTCCCCAGGGTCCAGCGCAGATCATCGCCCCGGGTTCGTTCCGCATGGAAACCTACTCCGAAGAAACCGGCCAGATCGTCTGGAGCACCGGTGGCCTCGCCAGCGAAATGAAGTCCGTCCCCGTCCTCGCCGACGGCATGGTCTTCATCAATGGCTACAACATCCCCGACAACGACCCCGGCAAACAGATCCAACTCCCCGCCTTCGCCGAAGCCCTCGCCACCTCCGACGCCAACAAAAACGGCAAACTCGATCTCGACGAAATCAATAACCCCCAAGCCAAAAAGTATTTTGCGTATTTGGACTTCGATGGCGACAAAGCCCTCGACGAGTCCGAGTGGAAGTCTTTTGCCTTGACCCTCTCCGCCGAAAACGGCCTCCTCGCCGTCGAGGCCGGCACCGGCAAGGTCAAGTGGAAATTCCACCGCGGCATCCCCCAGCTCCCCTCCACGCTCGTCTACGATAATATCTTATATATGATAACCGACAGCGGGATCCTGACCACCCTCCGCCCCGCCAACGGCGAAGTGCTCAAGCAAGGCCGCATCCGCACCGCCGCCGACAACTACTACGCCGCCCCCATCGGCTCCGATGGCAAGGTCTACTTCGCCAGCAAAAGCGGCGTCGTCACAGTGCTCAAAGCCGGCCCCGACCAGCAGATCCTCTCCTCGAGCGAACTCGACGACGAGATCTACGCGACGCCTGCCATCTCGAACGGCCGCATCTACATCCGCACCCGCAGCTCCCTATACGCCTTCGGGTCCTGATATCATCCGAGCGTATGCAACGCCGGAAGTTCTTCGAGGCCGGGCTCGCCGCCGTCCCCCTCCTCTCCGCCCAGCCTGGGCGTAAGTTCAAAACCGCTCTGATCGGCTCCGGCTGGTGGGGCATGAACATCCTTCGAGAGGCCCTCGCTTCCGGAGACTGCTCCGCCGTCGCCCTGGTCGACCCGGACCCGAACCAGATCGACAAGGCCGCCGCCGAGGTCGCCAAGCTCTCCTCCGACCAGCCCCGCCGCTACCGCGACTACCGCGACATGCTGGCCAAAGAGCGCCCCGACATCTGCATCGTCGCCACCCCCGACCACTGGCATGCCCTGCCGTCCATTGACGCGGTCAAGGCCGGGGCCCACGTCTACGTCGAGAAGCCCATCTCCCATACGATCGACGAGGGCAAGGCCATGGTCCGTGCCGCCCGCGACTCTGGCCGCCTAATTCAGGTCGGCCTCCACCGCCGCGTGTCTCCGCATCCCATCTCCGGCATGGCGTTCCTGAAATCCGGCAAGGTCGGCAAGATCGGCATGGTCCGGGCGTTTGCCCACGCAGCCGGTGGGGCCGGCACGAAGACCCCCGATAGCGAACCGCCCAAAGGAATGGACTGGGACCTCTGGCTGGGCCCGGCCCCGAAGCGAGCCTTCAACGCAAGCATCCATCCCCGTGGCTTCCGCCAGTATCTCGATTTCGCCAACGGCACCCTCGGCGATTGGGGCGTCCACTGGCTCGACCAAGTCCTCTGGTGGACCGAGGAGACCCATCCGAAATCGGTCTACTCCACTGCCAACCGGTTCGTCCGCCAGGACTCGACCGACGCCCCCGATACTCAAGTCGTAACCTACGAGTTCGAGAGCTTCACCGCCACCTGGGAGCAGCGCCACTACGGCGCCAACCCCGCCGAGCAGCATCTGATCGGGGCCTACTTCTACGGCACCGAAGGGACGTTCCACATGGGCTGGCGGGATGGCTGGACGTTCTACCCGGCCAAGAAGTCCGAGAAGGTGATCCACGTGGAACCGCGGTTGAACGACCCCGACGGCCAGAACATCAAGGAGCTCTGGGCCGACTTTCTGGCTTCGATCCGCAATAAGCGACAGCCGGTGCGCGACATCGAGATCGGCTACCGAGCCACCAGCGCCGCCCTGCTCGGCATGGTCAGTTGGCGCCTCGGCCGCAGCATAAAGTGGGACAGCCTGATGTGTCCCGGCGACGCCGAAGCCAACGCCCTCCTCCGCCGACCGTACCGGGCCCCCTGGGTCTATCCCACTTAACACTTCCTCAAACCGAGCCGATAAGAAACAAAATATGGGACGAGTCCAACTGGTAGGCGCGCTGCTGGTTCTGCTTAGCGCGCCCTCCTGTCAACTCTCGTCCGGACCCCGCCGCACCGTCCGCATCGCGACCGGGAATAGCCCGCCGTTCAATAGCTACGACGCCAATCGGCAGCCGAAAGGCTTCGCCGTCGATGTCATGAATCGCGCGGCGGCTCGCGCCGGGATGAGCCTGGAATGGGTCATCAGCGACCGCAGCCCTGAGGCGACGTTTAACGCCGGAGATGCTGACTTGTTTCCGGTTGTTACGGTGTTTGGCGGGCGGGAAAAGCAGCTGTACATGAGCGAGCCGTGGTGGCGCAAGGCCACGGTGATGTACTCCCATGCCGACGCGAATATTCGGTCCGTTGCTGACTTGGCGGGCAAACGGTTGGTGCTCACAAGCCCCTCGAAAAGGTACGTACCCAGCAAGGCTTTGCCAGCCTCGATCATCGTAGGGGTGGCCGCCACTCCGGCAGAAGGCCTCGTCCTTCTTTGCACCGGGAAGGCCGACGCTACCTGGGCTGATGCCCGGTTCGCTGAGAGCGTCCTGCTTAACCGCCCGAAGGAGTGCGAAGGCCAGCGCTTCAGCTCGATGCAGGTGGACGAAGGGGTTCGGGACTTTGCCATCGGAGCTCGGTTCGGATTTGAGAAGGAGGCGGACCGGCTGCGGGAGGCTATCGACGACTTGGCGGTCGATGGTGAGTTGGTCCGCTTGGCGTCCCAATGGCAGTTCCTGGAATCCACCGACGCGGCGGTCTTCTCCTGGCTTGACCAATTGAAGCAGCGCGACAAAAACTGGCGCTACTTGGCGGTCGGGCTTGTTCTCGTCCTGTTGTCCAGCCTCGCCGCCCTTGGGATGGTGCAGCAAGCCTGTCGGAGGGCCGAACACAGCGCGAAGGCGCGAGGCGAGTTCCTGGCCAACATGAGCCACGAGATTCGGACCCCTATGAACGGGATCCTCGGCATGACGGAACTGGCCCTGGGCACGCATCTCGATCCCGAGCAGCGCGAGTACGTCCGGACGGCGCATGACTGCGGTCGCAGCCTACTCCGGATACTCGATGATGTGCTCGACCTGAGCCGAGTCGAGAGCGGCAAGCTGACGCTCGAGAGCATCCCGTTTGACCTTCGCGACGTCGTCCAACGGTCGATTCTCGCCCTCTCGTTCCAGGCGCAGGAGAAGGGGCTGACCCTTCGCGGGGATGTCGACGGAGTGCCCGCTTTCGTTTCCGGTGACCCAAGTCGGTTGCAGCAGATCCTCGTGAACCTGCTGGGCAACGCGACCAAATTTTCTGAGACCGGGGAGATCGCACTGCGCGTTCGGAGCACTCCGGCGGGTGAGGTGGAGTTCGGGGTGACCGACTCCGGCATCGGCATTTCGCCCGAGCAATTGACCCGGGTCTTCGAAGCTTTCACCCAGGCCGACGCTTCGACCACCCGGCGCTATGGAGGCACTGGGCTAGGCCTGGCGATCTCGGCCCGGCTCGTTAAGATGATGGGAGGGACGATGAAGGCCCACAGCCAGCTCGGCCTCGGGAGCACGTTCTCCTTCACCCTGTTCCTGCCAACGGTGGCTGCTCCGGAGGCGTCTTCGGCTCCCGTGACGGCGGTGCCGAACCGGTCTCTATCGCTGCTGGTGGTTGAAGACAACCTGGTCAACCGGACGCTGCTCGAACGGATGATGGGAAAGGCCGGGCATCAGGTCCGTGCCGTCGAAGACGGGAGCTTGGCCGTGGCGGCGGTGGTCGACCAGAGCTTCGACGCCATCCTGATGGACGTGAACATGCCGGTCATGGACGGCCTGACGGCTACCCGCCAGATCCGCGCTTTGCCGGGTGCTGTGGCGCATATACCCATCGTGATCTTTACGGCCGACGTCATGAACGAGGCCAGTGAGCAGGCCAGGGTAGCCGGTGCCAATGACT
>JANXMS010000128.1 GCA_025354525.1 Acidobacteriota bacterium | reverse complement strand
GGAGAGTTGCCGGAGAATGGGGATTCCGGTGCGGCAGTATTTGCTGAGCGTGCTGCCGGGGATGGGCGACCGGAAGGTGAGCGAGGCCGCGGAACTGACCCCGGCAGCTTGGTGGCGGCGGCAGCAGGCCTAGCGTACATTCAGAACTTTAACAAGGCTGGGGATGGTCGACCGCTTACATTCGAGGCACCCGCAGGCCGTGGAGCTCCCCTCTTCAATTAGTAAGCCTCCCATTCCGCACCGCGCCGACCCGGTCTCTGTCCTTTCATCCCCCAGCCCCCACTCCCAACCCTAAACCAACCCCCGCAAATGCGGATTCCGCTTCGCCTCCCGCCCAATCGTAGTATTCGGCCCATGCCCGCAAATCACTTCCGTATCCTCCGGCAGCACCAACAACTTCGTCTTAATACTCGTCAAAATCTTCCGCCCGTCGCCCCCCGGCAAATCCGTCCGCCCAATGCTATCCCGAAACAATGTATCCCCCGCAATCAGCGTCTTCTCAGCCGGAATGTACAAGCTCGTGCTCCCCTCGGTATGCCCCGGCGTGTGCAACACATGCACCCGATAATCCCCAAATCGCAACGTATCCCCATCCTTGGCCGGCGTGTCAATCGTCGTCTGCTCCGGCGTCTCCATCCCCAGCCAACTCGCTTGCACCGACAATGCGTCGTAAAGCGCTTGGTCCTTCGGATTCATAATCACCGGTGCCTGCGTTATCGCCTTCAACTTCGCCGCCCCACCAATATGATCAATATGAGCATGAGTAATCACGATCATCTTCACCGTCAGTTGGTGCTTAGCCAAAATCGCCAGAATTTCGGTTATGTCATCGCCCGGGTCCACTACGATCGCCTCGCGCGTCACCTCGTCACCTAAAATCGAGCAGTTGCACTGCAACGCCCCAACGGGCAAAACCTCATGGATCATGCCCTTCATTGTAGAGTAGTAAGAGAAATGATCGATCCCATTGTTTACCTAGTCCGCTTCTTCCACATCGGCTCCGCCGTCTCCCTCCTCGGCGGCATTTTTTATGCCTGGAACCTCACCAAATCCGGCAAGCTCTCCGGCTCCCCCGCCGATGGCTTTCAACCCTCAATGCTCGTTTCCATCGGGCTCCTCCTCGTTACTGGCCTCTACCAACTCGTGAACCGCATGTCCGGCGGAGTGCCCAAGTTCTACCACATGATCTTCGGCATCAAGTTCCTCCTGTTCCTCCACATCGCCGCCGTCTCCATCATCCTGGTCAAGCCCCAAACGACGCCCGAAAAGCGCGCCCGCCTCCTCACCGGTCTCGCCTATTCCGGCCTCGGCGTACTCCTCCTCGGCACGGCCCTGCGCTCCCTCGGTACCTAATGGCCGTTCTCTTTGAACTCGAAAACCGCGGCCGAATCCGCGTCAGCGGCGAAGACTGCAAGCGCCTGCTCCACGCCATGACCTCGAATCATGTCGAGCAACTCGCCCCCGGCCAGGGCTGCTACGCCTTCTTCCTCAACGCAAACGGCCGCATCCTCTCCGACGTCAACGTCCTCGCCGCTCCAGACTCCCTCCTCCTCGACGTTGAACCCGCCAGCCGCGACTTCGTCCTCGCCCATCTCGACAAGTTCATCATCGCCGACGACGTCACCCTCACTGACGAAACCGCCCACTGGACCACCCTGGCCGTCGAAGGTCCCGACGCCGCCGAAATTCTCACAGCCGCCGAAATCCCCGTCCCCGCCGCCCAACTCGATTCTTTGCCCTGGGCTGGCCGTCTAGTCGTCAAAGCCAGCTACACCGGTCAGACCGGCTATTGGATTCTCGTCTCCCCCCTCGACGCCCCCATCGTCCGAGAGGCTCTCTTGACCGCCGGTGCCACCGAGTTAACCCTCTTGCAAGCCGACGCCATCCGCATCACCCAAGGCAAACCCCGCTACGGCGTAGACTTCGGCGAAGCCCACCTCGTTCAGGAGACCCAACTCATGCACGCGGTGCATTTCCAGAAGGGTTGTTATCTCGGCCAGGAGATCGTAGAAAGGGTTCGCTCCCGAGGCCAAGTCCACCGCCGCTTAGTCGCCTTCCGCATCGCCGGCGAAGCCCCCATCGCCCCCCACACCAAAATCATGGCAGCAGAAAAGGAAGCCGGCGAGATCACCTCATCCACACCGCTCAACGGCGAAACCGCAGCCATCGGCATCGTCCGCGCCGAACTCCTAACCGGACCCCTAACAACCGACGCCCGCGCCGTGACCGAGTTCAAACCGAGTTAACGGCCCACAGCGCCCTGTCCCGCTCCTCGCGGCGCCCCCCCACCCTAAACCGATCCTCGGCCCAAACCCCGCCCCCCCGTTCCTAGCCGCCCCCATCCAACTCG
>JANXMS010000126.1 GCA_025354525.1 Acidobacteriota bacterium | reverse complement strand
GGAGTTGGCGTCGGTAGTGGTCGAGGGTATGGACGGCGATGCCAAGGCCGGCGGCGTAGGCGGCTCTTGATTGGCCGCTGTTAGCGAATTTTCGGGCAAACTCGAGGAGTTGCAGACGGGTACGGCGGGGTTGTTTCACCCTTATAAGTCAGCACACGGCGGAGGACGATGGAAGGCTGGGGTTAGTCGTTCGCATACAATACAGCTGTCATCTTTTTCAGCGGCGTAAGGGCCGGGGCTTCCGACGCCGGCGGCGAATGTCAGTGGCTTAATTTTGAGTCGACGAGGAGCTGAAATTGCGCGAGACGGTTTTGACGTGGCTTTGGTAGTCGGGCGAAACGCTGGTTTTCGGTTGCAGGTTTGCAAATACTGCTGTCATCCTTTTCAAGCGGCGAAAGGGCCGGGGCTTCTGACCCAGTTAGCTCCCGGTCGGCGGCGGCACAGGTGGCCGGAGTCGGACTTCTGCTTACCGGGGTGATCGCGACGTTTTGCACTTGGCTTTGGTCGTCCATCGGAATGCTAGTTTGGTCAATTAAATCAGTAGGTTGCAGGTTGACAGATTCTTCGCTGATTTTTACGAGCGGGGTAGGGGCCTGGGACGGCCCGATGATCCGCGCGTTCTGCGTGAGCGGTGCATGGCCTCTTCTTCGCGGCGAAACTCCTTGAGGAGCTTGCTTTCCGAGGCGATGCGGAAACCGTTGACGATGTCGAGGTCGAGTAGTCGGTCTTCGGAGACTCCGGGGTGGGCCAATTGATTGGCTTTGATAAAGCACTCTTCGTCGAAGATCCGTTCGCCGCGGGTGAGCCGCATGAGGTGCCACTGGGTATCGGCAATGCGTTGACAGATGCCGATTTCGACCTGATCGCGAGAGTAGCCTCCTCGCTGTTTGGTGTGGGTAAGGACGAGGGAAGCGAGGCGACGGCATTTGGGTGTTGGAGATGCCGGGTTGTATGGTGTCGCGAATCCATGAGGGGACCTCGGAATATGCGGTGCTCCTGTTAGTGTTTGAGCGGGGAAGCGAGCGTAATTTCCACGGCCGATTTCGGGGGCCAAGTCCGCTTGCTCGCCTCCCGCCGACGAATTTTCACTAACGCTTTTACCCACGTCAAACAGCGAAGAGCCGCCAAAAGTTGACCACCGATTGAGAGTCGCGGAGGGCGTCAGAGGGCCTACTCTGCTAATGCCACATTTCCGCGCCTTAAGGACCTGCACGCGTTCGCGTAGAGGATGGAGCCGCACGCCGCGATGCGCCACGGGGCAAGATCTGTTTTCTGGATGGTTCTCTCTATCTGAGCATAGGCGGTCCACTTCTCTCAGCGAAGAGCCGCCAAAAGTTGAACACCGATTGAGAGTCGCGGAGGGCGTCCGAGGGCTTACTCCGCTAATGCCACATGTCCGCGCCTTAGGGACCTGCACGCCTTCGCGTAGAAGATGAAGCCGCACGCCGCGATGCGCCACGGGGCAAGATCTGTTTTCTGGGTGGTTCTCTCTATCTGAGCAGAGGCGGTCAACTTCTCTTTCCAGAAACATCTCTTAGAATGAACCGGGGGTCTCGGGTTTGGGCGCTGATTTGTGGCGGAGGAGGGGCAACTGCGCGTGGAGGGAGTAACAAGTCAGGTACGGGTACGGTCAAATGCGCCCACCTCCACCTTGCTGCCGCCGAGGAGGATCAGAACAGGCGCGGCACCTATTAGTGATCGCTACAATCTTTCCGGCGAAAGTCCCGCTTGGGCGTTGGCCGTGACCGGGAGAAGGTGAAGTCCCAGAGCAGTTGCCTTTCTCTGGAGGTCGTTGATCTCCCGTTGGCGATTCTTTTCTTCGAAGTGCTTGGTCCCGCAAGCAACCCATGCCTGACCGAGTGTGAGGACCCGGTAAATCAAACAGCCCTATAGCTCGCCATTCCTTTGATCGCTTTGGGCGCTTCTCGCCACGCTCGCAGCTTCCGGAGCGAACCGGTGGGGCAACCCGAACGCGGGGCAGGGTACTGCGCAGTTTGGACAGAGCAGTTCTGGGGGGCGGGGCGAGTGGTTCAGATGGCGCTGAGGCTGATTTTCTAGCTTCGGCTGTTGTCGGGGGTGGTTTGGCATAATGGGCGCATGAAGAAGCTGGTTTTGATGGCGGCGATTTGTGGTGCGGCGCTGGGGGCGGATTGGAAGCCGTTGTTTGACGGGACGTCGCTGAGCGGATGGACGGAGGCTCCATTTCGAAATCGGGGGGTGGTGGGGGTGAAAGACCGTGTTTTGACTTTGGGGAAGGGACGGCTGACTGGGGTAACGTGGGCGGGGGAGTTTCCGAAGTCGGGCTACGAGATTCGATTCGAGGCGATGCGAGTGGAAGGGAACGATTTTTTTGCCGGGATTACGTTTCCGGTGGGAGAGTCGCATTGCACGTGGATCAACGGGGGATGGGGCGGGTCGGTGGTGGGGCTGTCGAGCTTGGATGGGGACGATGCTTCCGAGAACGACACTTCGACGGTGCGGGATTTCGTGAAAGGACGGTGGTACGGATTTCGTTTGGAGGTGACGGAGAAGCGGATACGGGGGTGGATTGACGAGGCGTTGGTGATTGATGCCGACGTTGAGGGAAGGCGTGTGGGTTTGCGGGAAGGAGAGATGGAATTGAACACTCCGCTGGGCTTTTCGTCGTATGCGACGGTGGGGGGGCTGAGGAGGGTGGAGTACCGACGCCTGGAGGCTATATAATTCTTGGAGCGACGGCTGCGATGGCCGCGCACGAGGAGCCCCATGAATAGGCGTTACTTCATCTTTAGCTCGACGGCGCTGGCCGCTCAAACAGTGCGTCCGGCCAAGAGTGCGAATGACACGGTTCGCATTGCTGTAGTTGGTTGCGGTGGTCGTGGCAATAGCCACATGAGCGCGTGGACGTCCCAGAAAAACGTAGAGCTGGCGGGTCTGGTGGACGTGGACGATTCGCATTCGGAGCGATTTGTCGGCGCCTTGCAGAAGAAGGGGGCGAAGGCTCCGCCGGTGTTCCGCGATATCCGCAAGGTACTCGAGGACAAGAATATCGACGCGGTCTCGATTGCGAGCCCGAACCACTGGCATACGTTGCAGACGATTTGGGCTTGCCAGGCGGGGAAGGACGTTTATGTCGAGAAGCCTTGTTCGCATAACGTGTTTGAGTCCAAGCAGATTGTAGCGGCGGCGCGGAAGTACGACCGGATGGTGCAGATGGGCAGCCAGAGCCGGTCTTCGCCGGCACTGCAAGAAGCTGTGCAGAAGATGAAGGAAGGCGAGTTTGGCGAGATCTACATGGCGCGGGGCTTGTGCTTTAAGGCGAGGAACACGATTGGCAAGACGCCGGTGGAAGCTGTGCCGGCGGGCGTGGATTATGATATGTGGACGGGTCCGGCACCGATGCGGCCATTTACGAAGAACCGGTTCCACTATAACTGGCACTGGTTTTGGGATACCGGCAACGGCGACTTAGGCAACCAAGGTATTCACGAAGTCGACATTGCGCGCTGGGGCCTGGGCGTGACGCATCCGACGAAGGTTAGCGCGATGGGCGGCAAGTTCATGTTTGACGACGATCAAGAGACGCCGAATACGATCACCGCTTCCTACGAGTTCAACGTGGACGGCAAGACGAAGATGATGACGTTCGAAGTGCGTCACTGGCATAGTAACCACGAAGCGGGCATCGGCAGCGAGCGGGCGGGGAATACGATTGGTAATACGTTTTATGGTTCGGAAGGGTACTTAGTCATCGATAACTACAATAAGTACTATAGCTTCATGGGCAAGGACGGCAAGCCGGGGCCGGCGCGGAGCGAGCGGGACCACCACTTTGAAAACTTCATTACGGGCGTGCGGAGCCGGAAACGGACCGATTTGAATGCCGAGATTGAAGAGGGAGCGATGTCTTGCGTGTTGATGCACTTGGCAAATATCTCTTATCGCCTGGGTCGGACGCTGCATTGGGATGAGAAGACGTGGACGGTGAAGAACGATCCGGAAGCCAACAAAATGTTGACTCGGGTTTACCGGGCTCCGTATATTGTGCCGGCGAAGGTTTGACAGTTGGTTTTGAGGCGGCCTCTTTGCGGGGCCGCTGGGGCGGGGGAAGATGATGGCGTCCTGTCTGGGGAGGGCTGGAAAGAACGTGTTCAGGACGGAGGGGCCGTTCTGAAAGTTTCGCCGTAACACTTCCACTTTGACTGCATCTGGTAAATCATGCCGCGCGTTTTCTGAGACCTTTGCGTCACTCGCGCGCGTTTGCAACCGACTCAGTCAAAGGGGAAATTATGGTAAAGCTACTGGTGGTGGTAGGCGCGCTGACGATGTGTTCGCTCGGGTTGGCGGCTCCGGTGTGTAGCCCCGGTCCGCTCACGAATTACTTGAGCCTTGGAGCCGACGGTTGCATGCTCGGAACGAGTATTGTTTCGACATTCACCATCTTCCAGGGAAGTACGGGTGCCACGGCCATTAGTCCGTCGACCGTTTCAGTGGTGCCAACCAACTCCGGTTCGGCTCCGCGCTTGACTTTCACGACCACGGCGAGCGCGGGAGCAAATCAAGTTTTCCAAATGGTGTTGGGATACAGGATCACAGGGAGCACATTCACTAGCGATACCATCACACTTTCCGGCACCTCCACCACCGGGGGCGGGTCCACAACGGCTATCCAAAACCATTGCCTGGGGGGCACCTTCGTCCCCAATCCGCCCAATTTCCCAGGGGTGTGCTCAGGGTCGGCCAACGGCACCCTCTTACTTCTGAACTTGGGTTCGGACACTGCCGTGTTCGCACCTGTGACTTCAATCGCGTTGATTCACGATCTGACTTTAGACGGGGGGCCCAACGGGTCCTCCTCGGGAGCGACGGTGAGTGACCAATTCGCAGCGTCATCATCCCAACCGCCTGTTCCTCCGTCGGTCGCCGCGACAGGCCCAGTTGGCTCCACGGGGATGTCAAATACGTTCGTATTCCGCTTTGACAATCCTAGCGGCTTCCAGAACCTAGGGGTGGTTAACGCCCTGATCAATCGTTCTTTAGACGGCAGTCGCGCCTGTTATATCGCCTACTCGCAGCCGACCCGCACCTTGTTTCTGGTGAACGACGACGGGCCCGCATCCGGGCTTTCCGCTGGTTTGGCGCTGGGTAGCAGCAATAATGTTTCGAACAACCAGTGTCTGATCAACGGCACTGGTTCTTCGGCGGTAGGGAGCGGCAACACGCTGACGCTCACTCTGAACATCACATTCCGTTCGGCCTTCGCTGGAAATCAGGTGGTCTACCTTGCCGCGCGCGATGTGACAGAGAACAACTCGGGCTGGTCGACTATGGGCTTTCACGCCGTCCCCGGCGCTGCGACCACATTCCCCAATGCGATCGGCCAAACGCCCGCGACCGGCAACGCCGCGACGAGCACCATCAGGTTTGATTATGAAGACCAGACCAGCGCAGGGAATCTTCGGACGACGTGGGCGCTGATCAATTCCGCCCTGGACGGAAGCCGCGCTTGCTACGTAGCTTTTTTTAATCCCGGCAGTCTTGTTCTGCTGATCCCCGACGACGGTGACGGGGCTGCGGCCCAGTCGTTTGCACTCGGCGGTACCGGTTCCGTGGAGAACAGCCAGTGTCGGATTAATTCCCAAGGTTCTTCGGTGGTTCGTTCGGGAGCGCGCCTTACACTCAACTTGAATATCACGTTCAAATCGGGATTTGCTGGGAACAAGGCGACTTGGCTGGCGCTCCAAACGGTGAGCAATCAAACTTCGGTTTGGAAGGCCGCGGGTGCGTGGCAAGTCCAGCCGTAAGAGGATCCACGCGGTCGGGCAGGTTCGGGAGGCCCGGTGTGACGCACCCGACGAAGATTAATAATATGCTTGCGCCCGCGATAGTGTGAAAGCATGCGCAATATCACAGTTTCTGTGGATGATGAAACCTATAAGATGGCGAGGGTTGCGGCGGCCGAGCGGGATACTTCGCTATCGGCTATGGTGAAAGGGTATTTGCCGCAGTTAGTATCGCAAGAATCCGAGTTCGAGCGTCTCAAGCGCGAAGAGCGTGAGGTTCGGGGCCAAATTGTGAATTTTACGGCCTCGGATCGGCTGAGTCGCGAGGAGATCCATGCGCGGTTACGGTGAGTGGCTCGTTTTCTCGACACAAACATCCTGTTGTACTCGATCAGCCGGGATCCGGCGGAATCAATCAAACGAGATCGCGCGATCGCGCTTTTGGACGATTCCAGTTTGATGTTGTCAATTCAGGCCTTGCAGGAGTTCTACGTCCAGGCGACCTGCGCCCGTCGCGCCGACGCCCTTCCTCATGCGCTCGCCGTACTTCTGATCGAGAAATGGTTGCGATTTCGGATTCAGGACCTGATCTTAGCGATTCTCAAAGGGGCTTTGCGAATACGAGATACCCATGTGTTGTCGTTTTGGGATAGCGCCATAGTTTCCGCCGCGCTGGCGCAAGGCTGCGATACCTTGTACAGCGAGGACTTGAACCACGGGCAGGTAGTCGACGGGCTTCGCATCATCAATCCGTTTCGAGTTGGCTGAGAGCGCCGGGCGAGGCTAGTTCTGAACCGAAGATGCCCTAAGAAAGGCCAGCAGCCACGCGTCGACTTCGGCGACTTGTTCGGGGATGTTGTTATGGCCGGTTTCGAGAGCCAGCAGCAGTTTTTTGGGGGCGGGAATGACGTTGTAGGCTGCGTACATGGAAGTTGGGGGGCAGGTTTCGTCATTGAATCCCCAGGAATAGAAACCGGGCACTTTGACGCGGCGGGCGAAGTTGACTACGTCATAGTACCGGGTGGTTTCGATCTTTTCGGTGGAGCGATGGGAGAGGGGGCCCTCGGTTGAGCGGAACATGTGGGGCCAGCCTCCGGCGCGGTTCTGTAAGTAGCCAGTAACATCAGATAGGGCGGGGTAGTAAGCGGCTAAACCCTTCACGCGGGGATCGAGGGCGGCGGTGACGATGGAGAGGGCTCCGCCTTGGCTGCCGCCGGTGACGGCGAGATGGGCCCCATCCCACTTGGGGTGGCTTGTCAAAAAGTCGTTGGCGCGGACGCAGCCGAGATAGACACGGCGGTAATAGTAACGGTCCCGGCTGTCGAGTCCGATGGTGTTGTAGTTGGCTAGGGCACCGGCTCCGAGAGAATCGTAGACGGACTGATCCATCGTGACCGGGATGCCGTGGATGCCGATTTGGAATGTGATGACGCCGCGGGCGGCGATGGCGGCGAGGCCGCGATAGGGGCGGACGCCGGCCCCGGGGACGCTGAGTAGAGCAGGGTATTTGCCGGGCGCTTTGGGTTCGCAGAGGACGCCATAGAGGCGGGAGGGGGCGGCGGACATACCGACGTTTTGGAGGTTGACGTGGTAGCAGTCGACGGCGGCGTTGCCGTACTCGGGCAGGGGAGTGACCTTGGCGTCAACCGGTACTTTGGCCAAGGCGGCTTTGCCGGCGGCCCAGAACTGGTCGAAGTCGGCGGGGTCCTGCTGGGTGGGTTGGAGCGCTTCAGGGCGGAAGGCGGCGGTGGCCAAGCCCCGGTAGGTTTTGCCGTTCTGTTCGACGGTGACGATGCAGCGGAGAAAGCCGGGTTCGTTCAGGGTGCCGCCTTCGACGGTGAGTCCGTCGGCCGAGAGGGTGGCGGTCTGCTCGATCTTCGGGGGCATCATTTCGGGCCCGATGCGGTAGGTGACTTTGGCACCGATGACCGGGTGGCCGTCCTGGATGGCGAGAATGCGGAAGCGGACGGGCTGGCCGGGTTCGTAACGCCAGTCAGGCCGGTCGGTGGAGACGCGGACTTGAACGGTGCCGATCCGGTCCTGGGCGAGGAGGGGAAGGGCGAGTAGGGAGAGCAAGGCAAGGCGGAGCATAGAGTGACCTACTACGATATCGCAGCCACGCGAACGACGAGCTTGCCGAAGTTTTTCCCGGTGAGCAGGCCTATAAAGGCGGATGGTGCGTTCTCCAGTCCGTCGACCAAGTCTTCGCGGAACTTGATTTTGCCTTCGTTTACCCAGGCGCTCATTTGGCTGGCAAACTCGCCGTAGCGATGGCCGTAGTCGTCGAAGATGATGAAGCCCTGCATGCGAATTCGCTTAGTGAGCAAGGTGCGGGCGAGGAGCGGGAGACGGTCGGGGCCGGGCGGTGGAGCGGTGTCGTTGTAATGAGCGATGAGTCCGCAGACCGGGACGCGGGCGCGGGGGTTGAGCAGGGGCAGGACGGCGTTGAACACGGCACCTCCCACGTTTTCGAAGTAGACGTCGATGCCTTGGGGGCAGGCGGCGGCCAACTGCTTATTGAGGTTTTCGCTGTGGTGATCGATGCAGGCATCGAAGCCTAGCTCTTCGACGACATAGCGGCATTTGACGGCACCGCCGGCAACCCCGACCACACGGCAGCCTTGGATGCGGGCGATCTGCCCTACGACCGAGCCGACGGCACCGCTGGCGGCTGCGACGACCACGGTTTCACCAGCACGAGGCTGGCCGATATCGAGCAGGCCCATGTAGGCAGTAAAGCCCGGCATGCCGAGGACGCCGAGGGCGAGGGAAGGTCGCGGCATGGCGGCCTCGAGCTTGCTAAGGCGGGTGCCGTCGGACAGAGCAAACTCCTGCCAGCCCGTGGAGCCGACGACTAAGTCGCCGACTTGGTAGTTAGGGTGCAGCGAGGCCTCGACGCGGGAGACAGTGCCGCCCACCATGACTTCGCCGATGGCTACAGAAGCGGCGTACGAAGGCGCGTCGCTCATGCGGCCGCGCATATAAGGGTCCAGCGAAAGGTACAACGTCCGAAGCAGCACTTGTCCTTCGGCGGGTTCGGAGATCGCCACTTCTTCAAGGCGGAAATCCGCGGCTGTTGGCGCGCCGACAGGGCGAGAATTCAAGACTACGCGCCGATTGACAAGGTTGGGTGTGGACATGTTGTTTCTCAGTTAGGGCCCGCTGTTCGCGTTGGTAGCAGTTCCGCCCAACGGTCGCGGCGCCAGGATGGTGGGGCGGGCCAGGTCTTCGCTTCGGCCTGGTAGAGTTTCTTGAGCCGCTCGACGACGGCGGGAAGTTGCTGGGTCAGGTCGCGGGTTTCGCCGGGATCTTCTCGCAGGTCGTAGAGCTCGTGATGGGCCGGCACACCTTCGGCGGGTAATTGATTAGCGGTCCGTCGACCCCTACCGAGCCGACGCGACGGTCGGCTTTGAGAAGAGTTGCCGAAAGGTCTCGGTGACGGATCCAGATCCAT
>JANXMS010000093.1 GCA_025354525.1 Acidobacteriota bacterium | reverse complement strand
CCCAATACTCGTCAGTTAACGATCCGAATAGCGGCGAGAAAGTCGATCAGAGGCGACCGTTTGTAGCCCCGGCGTACCGGGAAGTTACTCATTTTCCTTTTGACCCCACGCTGATTGCGCCGGTTGCGACTGGAGGCGGCGCGCTCATCCAGGATTTCCGCCAGCACGGCCTTATGGAACTGCTTCCAGTTCCGAGGGGGGAATAGCGCCGATGGTGGCCATCTTGCGGCGGACAACACGCACGGCGTGGAGGAACGAAAGCCGATCCGGATCTTCCCGGCTTTCCAATGCGGCTTCATGCATCAGTCCGCGTATGGCGAAGTGCGCCATCAGCAGGCCATAGAATTCCTGCCGCACCAGGTCCGGCGTCTTACTGCGGAGCACGATGCGCGCGCCCCGCAGGTGAGTCTTGAGTTCGTCGAATGCGGTTTCTATCTCCCAACGGTCGTGATAGAGCGCCGCCAATTCCGTAGCCGGTGCCCGCTCGCAATCCAGGATCGTCGTGGCCAGCTGATACAACGGCTCAGAACCTTCGACTCCTTCCAGCCGGTATTCGATCACCCGGACCACCGCTCCGTTGCGACCATGCCGCCGGTCTTGCGGCGACGCATTAATATGGCTCAGATACGATCCGTCCGGAAGACGCTTTTCGCACGGCAGCAGAATGTCTTTCCTGACACGCCAAAGCAGATCAGCACCGGTGGCCGCTGCCTCCCTCCACATCTCGAAGCCGAAGAAACCCCGGTCGGCCAGACACCGCATACGTTCGTGCCCCCCCTTGACGCCCACCCCACAGTGACATATGCTCTCGCATGCAAGTTAAGGAGCATGAATGTCAAAAACCCCCCTCGCACTCGTATTGGCCACTCTCTTCACCACCGCCCTCTCCGCCCAATACGGCCGCGGAGTCATCCTCGGCACCGTCACCGACGCCTCCGGTGCCGTCGTCCCCGGCATGAAAGTCATTGCCACCCACACCGCCACCAACGAGTCCCGCGAACTCCTCTCCGACCCCGCCGGCAACTTCCAGTTCAACGCCATGCCCAGTGGCTTCTACTCCGTCTCCGCCTCCGGCACCTCCTTTAAAACTTCTCTCGCCTCCAAACTCGAACTCCGCGTCAACTCCCAACTCCGCGTCGACATCGTCATGCAACTCGGCGGCATCACCGAAAAAGTTCAAGTCGAAGCCACCACTCCCCAACTCCAAACCAACACCGCCGTCATGGGCACCGTCATCGACGCCCGCACCATGATCGAACTTCCCCTCAACTCCCGAAACTTCTTTGACCTCGCCGCCCTCACCCCCGGCAGCGTCCGCGTCGCCAGCGGCTCCTCCGTCATGGACCAACGCTCCATCGAAATCGGCGGCGTCCGCAACACTTCCACCAACGCCACCCTCGACGGCGTCGATTTCTCCGTCGCCAACGTCAACAACCCCGCCATCGCCCTCTCCCTCGACGCCATCCAGGAATTCAAAGTCCAAACTAACTTCATGGACGCCTCCTACGGCTACGGCGCCGCCGGCATCGACATGGTTAGCAAACGCGGCACGAACACCTTCCACGGAGTCCTCTATGATTTCGTCCGCAACCGCGCCTTCCAGGCCGGCCAGTTCTTCCGCCCCCCCGCCGGCGCCCCCCGCTTCACTTACAACCAATTTGGTGCCAACGCCGGTGGCAAAATCATTAAAGACAAACTCTTCCTCTTCGGCAATTACGAAGGCCGCCGTCGCAGCACCGGCACCATCCTCCAAGGCCTCATCCCCACCGACGCCATGAAACGCGGCGACTTCTCCGCTCTCAATAAAATCATTCGCGATCCCGCCAACGCCGGCACCCCCTTCCCCGGAAACGTCATTCCCTCCGCCCGCTTCGATCGACTTACTAACTCCCTCATCCCCTTCTTTCCCTCCGCTAACTTCAGCGGCCGCCCCGGCGTCAACTTTATAACCACTCCCAGTAACATCGAACGTCGCGACCAGATCACCGGCCGCGTCGACTATCTAGTCTCCCCCCGCGGTTCCCTCTTCGGCCGCTACAGCTTCGCCGACAACGCCCTCGGCGACGCCGCCTACCGCGTCGGCAAAGGCTTAATCCGCCCCGACCGCACCCAAAACATGGCCATCGGCTACACCCACACCTTCGGCGCCAACACCATCTCCGAAACCCGCCTCGGCTTCACCAAAGCCTACCTCGCTCGCACCAGCGACGGCGACCGCTTCTCCAAAAACTACGCCGCCGAACTCGGCATCAAAAACCTCGGCGCCATCCCCGGCGATTACACCGAACCCTCCATCAACCTCACCGAATACGCCCCCGGAAACCCCAACGGCTCGCCCGGCTTCGTCGGCTACGGCCTCCGCATCGTCCAAAATAATCTCTACTACCGCCTCGCCGAAACCCTCACCTACATCCGCGGCAAACACAGCCTCAAGGTCGGCGGCGACGTCAACCGCCTCATGGTCGGCTATGACCAAGGCTCCAATCAAAACGGTATCTTCAACTTCGCCAATAACTTCTCCGGCGACTCCTTCGGCGACTTCCTCCTCGGCCATCCCCTCTCCGCCCAAGCCGGCCTCGGCTCCATCGGCAACTTCGGCGGCGTCGCTAAATACGCCATCGGCACCCGCTACCAAGCCTTCTTCCAAGACGATTGGAAACTCACTGACCGCCTCACCTTAAACCTCGGCCTCCGCTATGAAGTCTTCCAGAACTGGCGCGGCCGCCTCGCCAACTTCGACCTCGGCCTGAACCGCCAACTCCTCGCCGGCCAAAACTTCTACTACCAGCCCGGCATCGGTCTCGTCAGCACCTCCGAACCCGCCCTCCCCACCCGCCCCATCGTCACCGACAAGAACAACTTCATGCCGCGTCTCGGCGTCGCCTACCGGCTAGGATCCAAAACCGTCATCCGTACCGGCATCGGTATCTTCAGCCTCTTAAACACCGGCGGTGCCACCCTCAATGGCATCATGAGCACCGTCCCCTTCTTCGTCCAAGCCAACCTCATCTCCAGCTCCACCATCCCCACCCTCGTCGCCTCCAACCTCTTCCCCACCGCCGCCCAGGCCGCCGGTTCCATCGGCTCCCACAACGACCTTCAACGCCGCGACGGCTACATGTATTCCTATAACTTCAACATCCAGCACCAACTAAGTCCAACCCTTCTCCTCGAGACCGGCTACATGGGCAACACCGGCCACAAGCAAGTCGGAGCCGTCTATGCCAACCAGCCTCGACTCCCCGCCAACCCCGCCGCTCCCGAGCCTTTCGCCGCTCGCGTCCCTTACCCGCTCGCCCTCCCCACCTTCACCGAAACCACTAACTATCAGTGGTCTAACTACAACGCCTGGTTCATCAAAATCGAACAGCGCCTTTGGCACGGCCTCAGCCTCACCAGTCACTACACTTTGGCCAAAATGATCGACGTCGCCGGCCCCGGCCAAAACATGTATAACCGCCGCGCCGAACGCGGTCGTTCCGATACCGACGTTCGCCACAATTTCATCGCCGGCTACGTCTACGACCTGCCCGCCGGCAAAGGTCGCGGACTCAACATTCAGAACCCCGCCCTCGACGCCATCATCGGCGGCTGGCAAATCAACGGCATCGCCAACATGCGCACCGGCGCACCGTACACCATTGCCACCGTCGGCGACATCGCCAACGTCGCCACCGGCGGCCAGCGCGCCAGCACCACCGGCATCACCCCCACCAAGCTCGACCCCCGCTCGACCGGCCTGCTCGCCCTCGATCGCGCCGCTTACGCCCTTCCCGCTCGCGGCTTTTTCGGAACCCTCTCGCGCAACACCCAGCCCGGCTTCGGCATCAACAACTGGGATATGTCCATGGCGAAAAATTTCGGCCTGCCATTCCTCGGCGAAAGCGGTCGCCTCCAGCTTCGCTTCGAATGGTTCAACGTCTTTAACCACACCCAGTTCGTCAATCCCAACGCGACGTTCAACACCCCCACCTTCGGCCTCGTCACCTCCACCTTCGATCCGCGAATTCTGCAAATCGCCGGAAGGCTCAACTGGTAAGTCGCCTCACCTTGATTTAGCCCGCACCAACTGTATGTTACGACTTGACGGTACCAACTTCGCGCGGCTCTGGCTACCGTACTCACAATGCTGACTGGCTCATAAGCACTACAACAACATCTGGAACGGCAATGACGCCGTTGGCTGCCAAAACTTCACCGGCTCGCCGTCCAGCAGCAACTCCTCTAGCCAACGCGGGCTGATGCCATACCCACACGGCCGGATTCATTAAGTTGCAGCGGCAAAAAGGCGTCACCTCGACTAAAGACTGGTTTCACGCCTTTTGATGACACCCACTCAAAAAGTCTTCAATAAAAACACTGCCGCGTCACTCGATCCGCGGTGATAACATAATCGTTCTTCTAATGAACGCGCAGAATTGGGTTCGTGTCGAACTGCTCTTCTCCCAGGCCTCCAGCCTGCAGGAACCGGAGCGCACCCGCTTCCTTGCCCAACTCACCGAATCCGCCGAAATAAGCGCCGAACTCCAGCAACTGCTGCGCTACCACGACCAAGCCGATAGCTTCCTTTCGACCCCCGCTTGGCAAGCCCCGCCCGCTTCAGCCCAGCTCCTCTCCTCAGGCCAAATCGTCGGCGGGCGCTTCGCCATCCAACACCTCCTCGGCCGCGGCGGCATGGGCGAAGTCTATCTTGCCGCCGAACCCGGGCAAGCTCCCGTCGCCCTCAAAGTGCTGCGCCAAAACTTTGACCTCTCTACTGATGGTCGCCGTCGCTTCCTCCGCGAATTCGTCCTCGCTCGCCATATCTCCCACCCCAACGTCTGCCGTGTCCTCGAACTCCTCACCCTCGAAAACGACCTCCCCGCCTTTACGATGGAGTACCTGCCCGGCGAAACCCTGGCCACCCACCTCTCGTCCGTCGGCCCATTTTCGGAAGCAGTGGCCCTCCCCATCCTCCTGGAACTCCTCTCCGGCCTCGCCGCCGCCCATGCTTTTGGAATCGCCCATCGCGACCTAAAACCCGAAAACGTTCTCCTCCTGCCCCCAGGGGCCTCCCGCCGCGCTGTCTTGCTCGATTTTGGACTCGCCCGCTCCGAATCCACCACCCCTCTAACCGCCGTCACCGCGCCCGACGCCCTCCTCGGCACCATTGATTACATGGCCCCCGAACAACTTCGTGGCGAGCCCGCCTCGCTTCCGGCAGACGTCTACTCCCTCGCCCTCATCGCCCACCAACTCCGCTCCGGCGTCCGACTCTTTGCCGGACCCAACCCATCCGCCGTCCTCCTTCGTCTCGTCGAAGCGCCCTCGCTCGATCCCCTCTTCCGCGGTCGCTGGGCTGCTTACCTGGAAGCCTCGCTCCACCCCGATCCGCGCCGCCGCCCCACCGTCGGCGCGGCACGCGCCATCCTCGAAGGTCGACGCATCTTCGTTCGCCGAAACACCCGCCGCTGGATCCTCGCTTCAGCCGTCTCCATCACCCTCGCCGCCGCCGCTGAAGAATCCTGGCGCCGCACCCGCCCAGCTCCGCTCCTCGATCTCCCCCCAGGTCTTGTCAAAGTACTCGTTACCCCCGTCGTTAACACCACCAGCGACCCGCGCCTCGATGGTACCCGCGAAATGCTCCGTGACCAGATCCTCCAGTCCGCCAAACTCGATGTGCTCACCGCCGCCGACCTAACCACCGGCCTCGCCTACCTCGAACGAAAGGGCCAACCGCTCACTCCCGAACTCGCCCGCGCCGTCGCCCGCCGTATGGGCGCCACCCTCGTCGTCGATTCCCGACTCGCCGCCCAACCCGATGCCAGCCTACTCTTAACTCTCGACGTCGAACTCCTCAGTCAGCGGCCAGGAACCGCCATGCAACGCTGGCACCAGTCATTTCCCGCAGCCAACCACGCTACCCTCCTCGACTCCATTCGCGTCGCCGCCAACTGGATTCGCAAAACCGCCGGCGAACCCGCCGCCGAAATCGCCGAACGCAGCCTTCCCGTCGCCCACGCCACCACCGCCAATTGGGATGCGCTCCTCCTCTACAAACGCGCCAACGATCTCAAATCGCAAGGCAACTACCTCGATGCCGAGCCGCTCTTCAAAGAAGCCTTAACCCTCGATCCGGAATTCGTCTCCTGCCGCATCCTTTATGCGGACATGCTCTCGAATAGCTATCGCCAAGCCGAAGGTGCCAAGGTGCTTCTGAATGCCCTCGTCATGGCCCGCCGCAAGGGGCTTTCCACCCGCGAACGCTATCGCATAGAAGCCGCCAGCGCTTCGGATGAAGTTCAACTGCAAGCCTACCGAGCCTGGGCCGTGCACTTCCCGAATGACTTCTATCCCCTCTACCGTGAAGCCTCACTCCGGGCCGACCGGTTTGAAACCGACGCTGCTGTCCGTCTCTACACCCAGGCCCTCGCCCGCGAAGAGTACTTCGGTATTCACTCCGAACTCGGCAACGAAAAAATGCACCTTGGTCGTTTGGACGAAGTGCCCGCCCACATCGCCGCCCTCGAAAGATTAGGGCATCCCGGACAAGCCCTCCTCCTCCGCGGCCGTCTCGCCTATCTCCAAAACGATACCGCCCAAGCCATCGTCCAGTTCGCGCTCGCCGTCCGCACCGCCTCCACACCCTGGAACTACCACGCCCGCTTCTTGCAGATGGATGCCACCGCCGAAACAGGCAATATCCCGGCTGCCCTTGCCCTCGCCGAACAGGGTCGCACCGAGCAGGCCAGCGTCTCCAATCGAAATTGGGAAGCCCAGTGGGTAACCGCCCTCGCCATCCTCGCCGCCGATATGGCGTTTGATACTGCCGTAATCGATTTCCGCCGGATTCCCGCCCTCCGTGACCATCTTTCCCTCGCCCTCTCCCTCGGTGCCCATCCCATCTCACTCACCCTAGCCGGTCTCGCTGGCATGACGGCCGAACTCGAAAACAACTACAAAGCGCACCCGCCTTCGGACGAGCCCGCGCGACAACTCGCCCTTGCCACGCTCGCCCTCGCGCGCCGGGACGCGCCCACCGCCCTCCGCTGTATGCGCGCCGCCCATCGCGTCGGCCTCCACTACACCAACATCGGCAACGAACTCCTCGCACTAACGGCCGATTACGCCCAACTTCCCCTGCAAGCCCTCCCCCTCTGGCGCCGCCTTGCGGACAAACCCTCTGTCGTTTGGCGAGAGGTCGCCCACAATTGGCCCGGACTCATTCGTCTCGCCCGCCGCCGCGTCGTCATTTTGGCCACCCGCTAAGCCCCGTCCCCGTACACCATTCCAAACAAAAACGCCCGCGCAAACACCCAGTCCCGCTTCACCGTCCGTTCCGACACCGCCAGCACATGCGCAATCTCTTCGTCTTCCATTCCCGCGAAGAATCGCATCTCGACCACCCGCGCTTTCCGCGGATCCACATCCGCCAACTTGTCGATCGCTTGATCCAATGCCAGCATCAGCGGCAAAGGCAGTCCCCCGGACAGCAGCACCTCTTCGTCTAGCACAATGTGGGTCGACCAGCCAATCCGCTTCACCGTCAGCCGCTTCCGCGCATGGTCCACCAGAATCTGCCGGATCGCCCGCGCCGCCAGTCCAAAAAACCGCGTCCGCGATTCATACATCCCGTGCTCGCCGTTCAACTTTAACCAAACCTCGTTGACCAGCGCCGTTGGCCGTAACGTGTGGTTCATGCGTTCCATCGCCAGCGCCCGTCGCGCCAGCCGCTTCAGTTCCGGATAGGCCAGTTCGATAACCACATCCACCGCCGCCACGTCCCCTTTCTCGGCCCTTTGCAATGCTTCCAACAATGCGGATTTACACATTTAACCCAATTGTCGCGCAGCCTGCCCGTCACTGTTGTCGGAATCTGTATGCCGCTAACCCGGATCTCTTAGTAACAGGTAAGGTCGTGTCATCGAAAAGCGAACGGATCGGCCCAATCAACAGAATGAACCGCTTGATCGCCTCACTGTTACAAGGTCGAGGATGATTCACCCGCTCCGCAGCCCAAAGCGAAGCTTCGCCTTGCAGCGCCGCGAAGGGAAGCAAAATCCCATTACCTTGCGGCGTGTTGCCCCTAGATAGCGGAACCGGCCTTTAGCAGCTGTGCGAACGCCGCTCGACACGAAAATCCTTGACTATCTACGATAGTTCTGTAATCATCGAAATATAGAAATAAGACGCGATGGCCAAAACGAAACAAGAAGACGTCACACGGTTTGCCGACATGCTTGGTGCGATGGGTACGGAGCCCCGGTTGAAGATTATGCGGCTCCTCCTCTCAGCACACCCTGATGGCATGGTCGTCGGCGAGATCGGAAGTGAACTGGAGATCAGCCCTTCCACCCTGTCTCATCATCTCGACAAGCTCAAAAATGAAGGACTTGTCAGCGTGCGGCGGGACAAAACTTTTCTGTGGTGCTCTGCAAACGTAAAATCCTTGGAAGAACTTCTAGCGTTCCTCTATGCCGAGTGCTGCACGCGAAACAAAGCAATCGAACCGCGGAAAATTGTCTGCTGTAAATAGGAGTAGAACATGAGCACGACTGAAAATATTAAAGAAGTCGTTCAAGCGAAGTACGGCCAGGCGGCCCTCCGCGTCACATCCGGGGGAAGCTCCTGTTGCGGGGCCGACGCCGCGTGCGGCACGAATGTAGATCCAATCACCTCCAACCTCTACGATGAAGCACAGAAGAGCGGGCTTCCTCAAGAGGCAGTGCTTGCCTCTCTCGGCTGCGGAAACCCTACTGCGTTAGCTGACCTAAAAGCCGGTGAGGTCGTTCTCGATCTCGGATCGGGCGGCGGTATTGACGTTCTTCTTTCCGCAAAACGGGTCGGCCCGACGGGGAAAGCCTACGGGTTGGATATGACCGACGAAATGCTGGCCCTCGCTAGGGAGAACCAAAAAAAGTCTGGGATTGAAAACGTCGAGTTCCTGAAGGGCGAGATGGAAAACATTCCGCTTCCCGACAATTCTGTAGACGTGATCATCTCGAACTGCGTCATCAATCTCTCTGCCGACAAGGACAAGGTCTTGAAGGAAGCGTTTCGAGTGTTGAAGCCTAACGGCCGGTTTGCAGTCTCCGATGTCGTCACCAAAGGCGCAATGCTTCCTGAGATCCGGGAAAAAGTTCTCTTGTGGGTTGGCTGCATTGCCGGAGCGCTTGAAGAAAACGACTACCGGGCAAAGCTCATCGCCGCTGGCTTCGCTGGAGTCGATATCGAGCCGACACGGATCTACAACATTGAAGACGCCAGAACCTTCCTCAGCGGGCAGGGGCTCGACGTCGATGCACTGGCTCCTCAAGTTGACGGCAAGTTCATGAGCGCTTTTGTTCGTGCAACGAAGTCGGCAGAGGGCGCGGCTTGCTGCGCACCAAGCTGCTGCAATTAGGACCAAGGAAAATAATCGACATGCACCTTCTCAGCACACTACTCATTGCAATTGCAACGTTGCTTCCTGTCGTTGGCCTTGCGCAACAAGGCGCGGCTACACCAAAAAAGCGGATCTTAGTTCTCTGCACCGGCAACAGTGCCCGCTCCCAAATGACAGAAGGATTTCTGCGCTCATTTGATCCAACTCTGGAAGTCTATTCGGCGGGGACTCAACCAGCGGCGCGTATAAACCCATTTGCCGTACAGGCGATGAAGGAAGTCGGCATCGACATCTCTGGAGGAAAGCCCAAGAGTGCCAGTCAATTCACTGGCGACTCTTTTGACTACGTGGTCACGGTCTGTGACGACGCGGATAAGAACTGTCCGAACTTCCGAGGAAAGGTCGGAAAGCGCCTTCACATCGGGTTTCCTGATCCTGCAAAGGCAACCGGCACCGATGCTGAGAAGATCGCCGTCTTTCGCAAAGTGCGCGACGACATCAAGGCGAAGTTTCAAGAGCTTTACGAGAAGGAACTCCGCGGACGCTCTTAGAGCGTTCCTTGGGCGTTGACGAATAACAAGGAAGTGCTTGCATGGACGCAATAGGAAAAGCGAATACAGTGAAACGCCTCGGCTTCTTCGAGCGATATCTCACCATCTGGGTAGTGCTCTGCATGGTCTTTGGGATTGTTCTCGGAAAGATTCTTCCGGGGCTTACGGTTGCCGTCAGAAGCCTGGAGCTTGGCGAAGGCAGTCAGGTGAACGGCCCGATTGCTGTGCTCATCTGGCTGATGATCACGCCGATGATGATGAAGGTCGATTTCGGCTCAATCCGAAATGTCGGAAAGCGGCCGGGAGGGCTCATCGTTACGCTGATCGTCAACTGGATCGTAAAGCCGTTTTCGATGGCGGCCCTAGCCTGGCTCTTTTTTAAAGTCATCTTCGCAGCGTTTCTAAGCCCGAGTGAAGCGGATCAGTATATTGCTGGCTGCATCATTCTCGCGGCTGCTCCCTGTACGGCGATGGTATTTGTTTGGAGTCATCTAACAGACGGAGACCCGGCTTACACGCTCGTTCAGGTTTCGGTAAACGATCTGATTATGCTCGTGTTATTCGTGCCGATCATTCAGTTCCTGGTCAGCGGCGCCTCTGCCCTTACGGTGCCGTTTCAGGTGCTCATCGTCTCCGTTGTTGTTTTCATCGTCGTGCCGCTGGTTGCCGGAACTCTCCTGCGTCTCTTCTTTATTCGGAGCCGGGGAAAAGACTGGCTTGAAAATTCGCTTCTACCGCATTTCGCGCCCGTGACGATTGCCGCGCTCCTGGCGACGCTAACTCTAATCTTTGCTTTCCAAGCGGACAACATTACCGCCCGCCCATTGCATGTGTTCCTGATAGCCGTTCCCATTCTTCTTCAGGTCTACTTCAACGCAAGCCTCACGTACGGGTTGATGCGTCTCGTTGGTGCGGAGCACAACGTTGCTGCTCCTGGTGCTCTCATTGGAGCTTCGAATTTTTTTGAGCTTGCCGTGGCAACTGCCATTGCACTCTTCGGCCCTGAGTCAGGTGCGGCGCTGGCAACTGTTGTCGGTGTGCTGGTTGAGGTGCCGGTGATGCTCTCCGTTTGTGCGGCTTGCAATCGCACGAAGCACTGGTTCCCAAAACAGGCTTTGCAAGTTTGAAACAGATCGTCGAGCGGCAACTATGAAGACAAAACGCGTATTGATTCTATGTACCGCAAACTCAGCGCGGAGCCAAATGGCGGAAGGTCTGCTGCGGGCCGATCACCGCGACAAGTTTGAAGTCGAGAGCGCGGGCACGAAGGCGACGCTGGTGCGACCGGAAGCGATGAAGGTTATGGCCGAAATCGGAATCGATATTTCTGGACATCGCTCGAAGGTCGTTGATGAATTTGCCGAGCAGAGTTTCGACTACGTGCTGACTGTCTGTGACAACGCAAAGGAAAGCTGCCCGTTATTTCCCGGACACGGAAATCGGCTTCACCACAGCTTTGAAGATCCAGCGGCGGTTCAAGGAACGGAGGAAGACCGTCTTTTATCGTTTCGCCTCGTTCGAGATCAGATTCGTTCCTATCTGCGGAAATTCGCCTCGGAGTGCGCTTGATGCGGGCTCTTCTCTTACCTCGATCGCGCCGCTTACTCCCCCGCCGGCCCCGGCGCCTTCGGAACCCTCTCCCGCAACAACCCGCAACAACTTGGATATGTCCATGGAGAAACCTTTCGGCCTGCCCTTCCTTAGCGAAAGCGGTCGCCTCTAGCTTCGCTTCGAAGGGTTCAACGCCTTCAACCACATCCAACAACACCCCGACCTTCGGCCTCGTCAACTACACTTTCAATCCGCCAATGCTACAAATCTCCGGAAGACTTAACTGGTAACGAAACAACCACCGCCTCAAGGCGGTGGGGTCAAGTTGCGACTGAAAGTCGCAGGGCGCGGCTAAAGCCGCCTGAAGAGCATACCGGATGAGGATCGCGCGTAAGGGCCCGCAAGTTCGCCACATTAAGTCGCGAGCTGATCGGTCGCCTGCATCCCACACGGTCTAGCGATTCTTGGCCACCCGCCCGTCGCGGAACTTGGTGGCCAAACCCGCGCGGGCGCTTTTCCGGCATTCCGCGATCTCCTTGTTTTGCAGCGCCGAGGCTAAAAGAGCGGCCCGCCTGAAAGGCGGGGGGATTCGACCGGGCACTCAGAATCTAAATCCACTTCCGCCGCAGCAGCCACATCTTAATCAATTGGGTCGTCCCTAAGTAACCAAAAAGCGTTAATAACAAAATCGGCCAGTACCCCCCCGGCAACGCCGTCAGCCCCAGCGCCGCAGCCAGCGGCGAGTACGGCAGCCAAACCCCAAACGCAATCACCGCCAACGTCGTCAGCGTCAGCGGCCAACTCGCCCGGCTCTGCAAAAACGGAATCTTATTCGTCCGAATCACATGGATAATCAGCGATTGCGTCGCCAGCGACTCCACAAACCATCCCGTCTGAAACACCGCCGCCCGGCTCGGGTCCCAGCAGTCAAATACCCACAGCATCACAAAAAAGGTCGTGTAATCAAAAATCGAACTAATCGGCCCAATGAATAGAATGAACCGTTTGATCTCGTCAATGTTCCAAGGCCGCGGATGATTCACCTGCTCCTCATCCACCGCATCCATCGGAATCGGGATCTGCGAAAAGTCGTAAAGTAAGTTATTCGTCAAAACTTGGATAGGAGCCATGGGCAGGAACGGCAGAAAGGCGCTCGCCCCCAACACACTAAACATGTTTCCGAAGTTAGAGCTCGCCCCCATCCGAACATACTTCAAAATGTTTGAAAACACCTTGCGGCCCTCCACCACCCCGCCCTCCAGCACCATCAAGTCCTTCTCCAGCAAAATCAAATCCGCCGATTCCTTAGCAATGTCGGTTGCCGTATCCACCGAAATCCCCACATCAGCCGCCCGCAACGCCGGCGCATCATTGATCCCGTCCCCCATAAATCCCACCACGTGCCCCGCGCCCTGCAGCGCCCGAATCACCCGCTGCTTATGCGCCGGAGACAGCCGCGCAAACAGCACCGTCTTCCCGACCACCGCCGCCAACTCCGCCTCCGACATCTTTTCCACTTCTCCGCCTACCAACATCGGGTCCGGCTCCAACCCCACATCTTTGCAAACCTTGCGGCTAATCAAGTGGTTATCGCCCGTCAAAATCCGCACCGCCACCCCTTGCTTCTGCAGCGCCGCGATCGCCTGTCTCGCCGACTCCTTCGGCGGGTCGAGAAACGCCACATAGCCTCGCAACGTTAACTCTCCCTCGTCCTCCCTCTTACAAACCGACTTACCCGTCAGTTCCTTGGTCGCCACCGCCAACACCCGAAACCCATCGTTGCTCAGGCTGGCATACTCCTCCTCCAAACCCACCATCAGCGCCTTGTCCATCGGCGAAAGCTTCCCGTCCAACGTAATTGATTAGCGGCCTCCGGTTCAATAGAATCAATCGTTTCCGTAGCGTCGCGCGACGCCTGTGGCATGATCGTGAGGGGCTCTCTGCGGCACAAACTCCCAAAACGTTAGGAAACTGGCCCAAATCGGGAGGCGAATG
>JANXMS010000085.1 GCA_025354525.1 Acidobacteriota bacterium | reverse complement strand
GCTGCGGCCCTCAAACCATTGAAACTGTTCGCCGAGAGATCAGGCCCATCGCGTGGAACTCCGCATATTCCAGAACTCCGCATACCACCCCTTATGCGCTGCAGCGCATAAGGGGTGGGTCATTTCTCGCGAGCGCCGAAGATCTGAGCAGAGGTTTTCAATTCCCAGTGAGCGCGGAGGATCTAAATTCGAAAGTGATCCGGTCGCCAGACTTGAATGGCGGCCTTGATCTGCTTCTGGTCCCACTTACCGGCCACCGCCTTACCGGCCAAGCCAGCCACTTCGGCGTCGGAAGCAAAGCGCAACGCCACCAGTTGGCCTTCGGTTAAGGCGGCAATTTGCTCGGCGGGTAGCTGGCCCTGTAGCCGTAGCCGTTCTTCCAACCGAATCAATCGGTCCTGCACTTTCAACGAATAGATCCGTATTCGGAACAGCATCACGACCAGTGCAGCCGCCAGTACCACTGCGACCTCCGTCGTGTATGCCGGATAGGCCCATACGTGTTTCGCGGCGATGAGAAAATTTGTCAGCAGGATCGGGGCGAGCAGGAAGTGGAACCATGGGTCCCACTTCTTATGGCTCTTGGCGGTTTGTTCGGGCATAGCGCCAGTATAGCGATGGTCACTTGGTTCGGAAGGTAATGTCGAAGTTCTTTCCGAGGCCCGGAGCGTCACGATAGCGCCACTTGTCATACCCTTCGCTCGGGTGCGACTCGATCTCATCCGGCGGCCCGTGGACGACATACACTCGCCGAGCGTCCGGAACCTGCGGATACTTCGCCGCCGCCCACTTCATCCGACGTTCATGCTCCACTTTCGCCTCCGCTCCCCGCCGCTCCCAAAACTGCTTCAC
Organism: Acidobacteriota bacterium; assembly: GCA_025354525.1. GTDB lineage: Bacteria > Acidobacteriota > Terriglobia > Bryobacterales > Bryobacteraceae. The sequence goes on along the minus strand of JANXMS010000085.1, from coordinate 27,490 downwards.
AAACTGCTCGCACTCCGCCGGGGCTCCCAGACGTTCATACGCCGCCTTCTCCGCCGCTTGAATGATCCACTGGACCTTGTTTTCTAGCCAGTCTTTGCCGGCCGCCTCGGACGCGCAGCCGGTGGGCTTCCCTTGTGCACCCACCGCCACGGCCACGAGCAACGCCGCGCTGACAGTCAACATCGCCGCAACGCCCGGAAAGGCGGTCCGCTTTTCTCTTCCCAATATCTTCATGAGTCTCTCCTCCAATCCGCCGCTCCGCCCCGCCAAAGCCGGCGCGCCGCAAGCCTGCAGCTCCGCCAACTTCACCAAGGCTCGGGCGTAGTTCGTCCGGTCTTTCGATAGCCGGACCGCCGTTTCGTCGCAGCAATACTCGCGTTCCCGCCGCAGCACCGCCGAGATCCACCAAGCCGCCGGATGGTAGAAGTACAACACCTCCATCCCCATCTGCAACCAATTCACGAAATAGTCGTGCCGCGCAATGTGCGCGAGTTCATGCGCCAACACCGCCTCCAACTCGGCCCGACCGAGGCCCGTCAACGCCGAAATCGGCAACATAACCACCGGCCGCCACCACCCCGCCGTGACCGGCGATTCCACTGCCGTCAAAACAACCTGAACGCCTCGGGTCACCCCAAGTTCGTCTGCCCACCGCGCCACGGCGTTCAGCACAACCGGGTCCAACACCGGCGTTCCCTGTCGCCGCAACCGCTCCACTACCGCCCATCCCCCGAGCGCCCGTACCGCAAAGCCCAGCGCTCCCACCGCCCAGATCAGCGGCAGAAAGCCCTTCCAGTCGGCACCCGGCAATTCGCCCGCGGTCGCGCGGAACTCGCCGCCGCGCGAAACCGTCGTCAACCCACTCGCGCCATCCCAGGGCACCAGCGTGGCCAACGGAGACAATGCGAAAAGAGCCATCGCCACCATCGCCGCGCCATACCGCGCCCGCGAACTCCGCAGCACGCTCAGCGCCACCCAAAGGACTAAGGCCACCACCGCTCCCATCCATACAGAATGGAGCAGCGCCTCTCCGATACGTACCATCATGCGCCCTCCTCGTACTCATCCAACATCTTTCGCATCGCCGCCAACTCGTCCATCGTCGGCTTCCCGCCCGCCAAGGCCCCTTGCAACAACGCGCTCGCCGAACCGCCAAAAACCCGCGGCAACATTTCTTCCACATAGCTAATCTGCATCGCCTCGCGCGGATGCGCCGCCACAAAAACATGGGCCCGAGCATCATCATCGCGACCCAGCAACCCTTTGCTCAACATGATCTGCATCAGCTTCAGCGTGCGCGTGTAGCCCCCCGCTCCGAGAGCCTCATGCACCTCGCGCACCGTCTGCGGACCCCTTTCCCAAAGGACCTGCAAAATATCCCATTCCGCTGGCGTTGCCTTCATGAGATGATTACATACGAAGCCATTCGTAATGTCAACGAAATTCTTCGTACTTCTCCCTCTAACCGCAGTTTGTTTACTTGCGCAATCGGAATCCGCCCTCCGCCACGCTTTCGAAGGCAAGACGGTGCGGGTCAAAATCGATATGCCGGCCAGCAATGACGGCGTCGACTTGCAGTATCGTGGCGAGCCTCCGCTGGACTTCCGCAGCTATTCGCAGCGGGTTAAGCGCTACGGGGTGGCGCTACGGAACGGCGATTTGGTCATGGTGACGACCGTCCGGGTGAAGAGTAAAAACATCGAAGTCCAACTCGGCGGGGGCGGCTACGGCACCTTCGGCGACGACACCGGAAACGTCTCTCTCGGCACGGAATCCAAGAGCCGTCGCGAGTCCGACCTCGAACGCGACATTCGCAACGAAACCGACTCCCGTCGCCGCGACCAGATGAGCCGGGAACTCAGCCGCTTGGCCAGCGACCGGAATCGCGAAAACAGCATCCGCCGCAGCCGGGAGCAGGAACTCTCCATCGAAAAGAAGCGGGACATTGAGGTAAAGCGCCTGCAAGCCGGCTCCCGCTTCAATATTCATTTTCCAGACAATTTCTTGAAAGAGAGCGTTCCCACGCCTGCCGCCGTTCGCGCGATGCTCGCCGAGTATCTGGAGTTCGACGGTGCCGAGCCCACCCGTGAACCGGCCCCGGTCGTCTCGTCGAACCCGGTGCGCAAAGGGATGCTCGCCGACGAGGTCTACCGGATCCTCGGCGATCCGTCGAACAAGGATCGAGCCAATCTGGGCACCTTCGAGCAGATTACGGCCACTTGGGTGCAGAGCGGAAGCTTGACACGGGTCGTCTTCATCAACGAAGTTGCGGTGAAGATCACGGTCGAATTCCGGTGATTGATGTCGTCGCCTGGCTCGATCGCCTCGGCCTGGAGAACCTCGGCTCCAAATGGTGGCGGCGCCGCTTGTTTCGCTGCCTGGCTTGCGGCGCGGTCCTGCGGAAGGGCCCCAACGCCTACTCGTGCGGCTGCGGCAAATCGTATCCCGTGCTGGCCAACGTCCCGCTGCTCCTACCGGATGTGACGATTACCCCGGCTCCGGCCCCGCTGACGGAGGCCGAGACCACGCAAGTGATCGCCGCATTCGGCATTAAGGACGAACGGTCGACGCGCCAGCGGATTGCCGCGATCTTCGCGCGAACCTACCAGTTCGCCGACTCCTTTCTTGAAGCCGAGAACAACTATCTGTTGCAGCGCTTGGCGATCAACCGCGAAGCTCGTCCTTCGGTGGAGGCGTTGGCCGTGCCCGGTTCGGGCCAGGCAGTATTTGCTGTCATTCGCCACTACGTCCCCGCTACGCTCGTCTGCGGGGCCGCCTCTAGCCACAACGTTCGGATCCGCAACACGGGCACCGAACCGCTGCTGCGTCGAGCCCGCGACGGCTGGAGCCTCGCGCTGCGCATGGCCGATCTTGACGCCGATCCTACACCCCTTCCCGTCACGGTCCTGCCCGGCCGCGAGATCACCCTACCCGTCCGCCTCCTCGCCCCCGCCGCACCCGGCAACTACGAACTTTCGGTCGTCCTCCTCCACCCGGACGGTCGCGTCCTGCCGGCCTCCCAGCGCTTTCCCATTACCGTGCAGCCGACCGTCAAGCGACCATACAAAGTGCTCGATCCCATCCGCGGCCCTCTCCCCGCCGACTACGATGCCGATCATATGATCGGCATCCGTCTCGTCGAAAGGGCCGTGAACTTGGCCCGCGCTCGTCGGGGACTGGAGATCGCCAGCTCCTCCTCGCCGGCTACGTGCAACCTCGGTTGCCTCACGGTGAATGTCGATATCGACGTTCAGACGATGCAAGTGGCCGACGTCGTCTTTGAAAAGCGGGGTTATAGCAACGTGATCTTCGCCTGCTGCGATGCGCTGCATCTTCCCTTCGCCGATGCGACGTTCGATTTCGTTTCCACCTTCGCGGCGCTACATCATTTCGCCGATCCGGTGAGCGTGCTGCGCGAAGCCGTTCGCGTCGTCAAGCCCGGTGGGTTCGTGGCGATCATGTGTGAACCGACCGGCCATGAGTTCGAAAAGCCGCACCCGCAGATTGTTGAGGTGCTCGAACACGGCGTGAACGAGCAGATCTTCTCGCTCGACGAGTACGCGCGGATGTTTCACACGGTGGGACTGCGACCTACTTCGTCGCAATTAGACGATGACTCCCTCAAAGTAATTCTGCGTCGTTAAACGACAAGAGGCGGCCCTTGCGGGCCGCCTCTTGGTTTAGTTTAGCGTTGTGCCTAGAAGATGTACTTGAGCAAAAACCGGCCTTGGAAGCCCGGATTAAACAAGTCAGCCTGCTTGAACAATGGGGAAAGAGCAAGCCCCCTCGCCGCGTCTGGAGTCCTGGAGATGAGGGCATTATAGTCATAACCCTTCGCGAGGTCAACTCCGCTAAGGTCCGGCTCCGCGCTAGCGATCGCGCGATTCACCTGCGACCAGTAACCACGGGCGGTCTTTTGGTTGAACAGGTTGTTCGCATTGAACTCAACACGAATGCGCTTCGTTTCGCCGAACTTGATTTCGTGGCCAACCACGAGGTTTGTGTAGTTCAAGAAGGGCGTGCGACCCAAGTCGCCACGACCATTCACAAACGGCTGGGTGCCGTTAATAGTGTTGATGACCGTCGTGAGCGGAGTGCCAGAAGCAGCGTAGAAGAATGCACCGAAGTCGGTGGACATCTTGCTGCTCCAGTTGAGCGTCTTCGAGCCGTAGACTTTGATCGCATGCGGACGATCAGTCGCCAAGCGCCCCTGCGGATTCAGGTTACCTTTGGAATCCCACAACAGCTCGTCGATATCCCACGGCCGGCCAGCGTTGCCGCCGGGGCGAGAGTTCTGTCCAAATGCTTCCTGCGCTGCGCCATAGACGCCGCCGCCATCTGCGCCCGTGCGGATTTCGTCGGAATTGGCCAAGCCCGCATAGTTGCCGTAAAGACGGCTGTAGACGTAGCTCGCCGAACCGAACCAACTACCGAAACGCTTGGTGAGTTGGAACTCAGCAGCGTCGTAGGTGCGGCTTGCTTTCGGCGTGGCAAACGGCTTGGTCAAGCCGGAAGTCGGAGTGATCAGAGCGCCGCCCTCGCCGGGGTTGGCATAGTAATATTCTTCATTTCCATCGCGGAGAACGCCGAGATCTTCGATTGTGCGGATTAGCTTGTTGTGAACCCACGAGGCGCGGAAGACCATCTGCTGCCCTACGCGGAATTCGGTTCCAACGTTAATGTTGTCCGAACCCATCGGCTTTATCAAGGGGTCAATCGTATCGAACCCTGGAACACGACGGTTACGGAAGGCTGCTGGCTGCGCCGGATTCCATAGCGGGGCTCCAGGACGGTTTGTACTGCTCAGGCCGAAAACGTTTGGCGTTTCGAGAGCATAGTACCGAACGCGCCAATAATCACCGCCAAAGGTGCCGCGAGCAAGTTCGTACTTTACCCAATCGTAGTATCGGCCCCAGCTTCCATACAACTTCATGCGGCCATCGCCGAATACATCGTAAGAAGCTCCCAAGCGCGGAGCGAATTTCTGACCCCATCCGAAGTGGAAGGCGGTCTCTTTAATTTCGCGTTGAAAAGACGGAACCGTCTCGCTTTCAAATCGAAATCCGAGATTGATCGTTAAGCGACGAATCGGGCGCCAGTTGTCCTGGAGGTAGAAGCTGCCTAGGTTAGCACCAGTAGTTCCGCCGGTGCCAATCTCATGATACTCGTAATAGCCGTAAGGGCCGCGGGCATTCCGAGGGGTTGCCGGTACAAGCGAGTTGAAAGCGCGATCCCAAAAAACGTTAATGTATCCGCCAGTCGGGTAGCCGGTCAAGACTCGATTCACAATCTTCTGCGTCCCGACACCAGCTTTGAAGTCATGGGAACCCAGGAGATTAAAGAACTTTCCAAAGTCACCTTGGATGTAAGTGCGAGTAGCAATGTCATACGACGACTGCGGAAGGCGGGGTGTGTTATTAAACCCGGTCGCGCCGCGAAGATTCGCGGGAATTTCGCTGAGGAAACTGGTCCCGTTGGTCGTCGTGCTGTAGTTCACCGGCGTTATGAACGGAAGGCCTGTGTCTTTGTAGTTGTCCCAAAACCGGCCCGCCTTTACGGAGAAAAGCGTGGTCGGCGTCGCCATCCACGTCAGGTCCATTCCATAGTTGGTTTGGGGAGCAGAATAACCAATCGTTTTGTTGACCTGCGACGCAGCCCTTGACGTAGTCGTGAAGTTCGGACCCTCTCCGTTGTACCCGGCAAGTCGGCCAGTACTGTGGGTCGGCGTCCACAGGAAGAAGGCATTACCACGAAGGTTTTTCGTAATGTCGAACGACAACTTTTCAAACATTAAGTTGTTCAGCGACTTCTGCTCAATCGTGTCCGACTCGGTGCCGTTCGAAAACTTATAGTCATTCGCTCGGCGATTAAAACGCGGTGAGGCCGCGCTGAAGAAGTACACCCGGTTCTTGACAAGGTAACCACCAAGGGTGTAACCGAATTCATTAATGTTGTTCTTCTGCTTTACGTCCTGGTGATACTTCGTGCTGATCTGATCCGTGGGGCTAAGCAGCAAACGTTTCACTGGACCGGCATTGAGGCCGTTACCAGACAGATAATAATGCACATCACCATGGAAGGCGTTGCCGCCAGACTTGGTGATCGCGCTGATGACGCCACCCATGGCACCACCGTATTCGGCCGAGATACCGCCGGTCTTGATCTGCACCTCCTGCAAAATCTCAAAGGCAGCGTCCTGACGGCTCTGTCCGTTGATCAAACTCGTGGTGGAGATGCCATCAATGGTGAAGTTGTTTTCGGCACCGCTAGCACCGTTAACTTGAATCCCACCTTCAATCGCGCCTGAATTCACCGAAGTCGACAACACAGCCAGGTTCTGAAAACTTCGTGCTTTCGGAAGCCGATCAAACTCTTCCGACGTAATGTTGTTGGCCATCGTTGTGTTGGTCGTATCGATGAGTGGCGGCGCTTCCGTAACCTGCACCGTCTGCTCCGACTTAGCGACAGTCATCGCAGCGTTAACGCGAAGAGTTTTCCCGAGACCGAGGGCGATATCAGCGAACTCCTGAGTTCCAAAACCCTTCACTTCGAAACGGACCGAATACCGGCCTGGATCGAGATTGCGCACAGAGTATTCCCCGGCATTGCTGGTGGAGGTCTCAACTACCCGAAGGGTGGCGCGGTTGGTGACCTTGACGTTGACATTGGGCAATACAGCACCGCTTGGGTCTGTAGCCGTTCCGACAAGCTCGCCGAATCGCTCTTGCGCGAAAATCGCGCCTAGGCTGACAGCCAGCGAGAACAGAACTTTGACTCCTCTAGAGCCAATTGATTTGTACATTTTAGAAAGACCTCCCTGAAGACTGGTTAAGGTTGCAACGGGGATCTAGAGCGGAACGGCTAAACGGTGCGAACGATGCCAGAATGTTCCGATCTACCCCATTGGCCTTGACTCGGGTTGTAGTATGACACAAGCCCGACCTACGGCCACAGTAGCATGAATTTATTTCTGTATAAACGGCGGTAATGCGGAATTTGGTCGATTTTACGCCAGCTGTTGGCGATTCAGCGCTTCTCTTGACGTTTTCGGCCCCATTTCTCCACGCGACAACGACAGTCGTTGCCTCATTCGGATCGTTACCCGTGATTAGCCCGATACCTGATCGAGATTCCGGAGATTCCCCGCGCTCGGGGATCTCATCCCACCTTGCTCAAGCCAGCAACTCTCGAATCACCTGCCCCCCCACCTGACTCAACTGTTTCTCCCGACCCGCGTGCAAATACCGTAACTTCGCATCATCCAGCCCCAATAAATGCAACATCGTCACGTGCAAATCCCGCAACGGGCGCACCACTTCCACCGCCATTCCACCCACCTCATCCGTCGCCCCCACAATCGCCCCCGCCTTCGCCCCTCCCCCCGCCATCCACATCGACATCGCGTTCGCGTTGTGGTCCCGACCCCACGCCGCGCTCCCCCGCCGAATCCCGTTGTCCGGGCTCCGCCCAAACTCCCCCGACCAAACAACGAGCGTATCTTCGAGTAGTCCCCGTTGCTTTAAATCCTTCAACAACCCGCTCACCGGCTTGTCAATCGCCCGCAGCCGAGACCCATGCGCCTTGTCAATAAAATCGTGCGAATCCCAGCCACTCGCTATCACCTGCACAAAACGAACCCCGCTCTCCACCAACCGCCGTGCCAGTAAACACCGCCGCCCTAACGCATCCGCGTCCTTGTTCGGCCCCCCAATTCCGTACATCGCCAAAGTCGCCGCGGACTCTTTCGACAAGTCCACCACCTGCGGCATCTCCGCCTGCATCCGAAAAGCCAACTCATAGCTCTCCACTCGCGCCACCAGCTCCTCATGCTCCGGATGGCGGCCCCGATGCAAATCGTTCAGCTCCTTCAAAAATCCGAGATTCGCTTCCTGCCGCGGCTTCGTCACCCCTGGCGGCGGAGCCATATCCAACACCAGAGCCCCTCCCGCCCGCAACGGCGTCCCCTGATAATAAGCTGGTAAGAACCCATTCGACCAATTCGCCGCGCCACCCTGCGGATACGCCACATCCGGCAGCACCATGAACGACGGCAGATTCTGGTTCACCGTCCCCAACCCGTATGAAGTCCAAGCGCCCAGCGACGGATCCCCACCAAACTGATTTCCCGTATTCAAGTGGTACAACGCCGTCGGATGGTTAACACTGTCCGCCTTCAACCCTCGATAAAAACAGACATCGTCCACCACTTCGCTGAAACTCTCGAGCAGCGAGTTAATCTCGATCCCCATCTTCCCCGCGCGCCGAAACTCGAACGGGCTTTTGACGTAATAGCGCTCGCCCGTATTCATGTTCGCCTCAAACTTGTTACGCTCTTTTTGAAAGCGCGTCATGTGAAGCTGCTCTAATTTTGGCTTCGGGTCAAACGTGTCAATATGGCTCGGGCCGCCCTCCATCAGCAGGAAGATGCAGCGCTTCGCCTTTGCCCGATGATGCGGCACCTTTGCACGCAGCACCCCACCTTCGGCCTCCAGGGCGCTCAACGCCACCGCGCCCAAGCCCATTCCCGAGCCAAACAGCAGCTCGCGCCGCGAAAGTGAGGCCGTCCTCATGTCATAACTCCTTAATACACGTACACGAACTCATTCGCGTTCATCAGCATCAGCGCGATATCGGAAAGCGCCCGCGTCGCCGGCCCCACCTCCGAAGGATGCAAATTCGCCTCAAACGGCGACAAATCCTCCGGCTGCACGAACTCCGACGTTTGGCCCGTCAACTCACTCGTAATCTTATGCAAAATCGGCTTCGCCGCCATCTTCGCCGGTGCCGGATTCGCCATATGAAACGCCAGCATCCGCTCAAAATGCCGCCGCGCCGCTTGCAGCTCCGCCGCTTCCACCGGTCGACCGAACGCCAGCTCAAACCCACGCCGAATGCGACCGTCCACGGTCGTCGCCTCCCGCTCCAAACGCACCGCCATCGCCAACGCCAAATCGTTCGTCAACTGGCTATTGAACAGGCCAAACGCCTGCGTCGGAACCGTAGAAGCCTCCCGCCGTTCACAGGAAAGGTCCAAGCTCGGCCCGTTGAACACCTCAATTATCGGGTCCACCAAGCTACGCTGCTGAAACATATAGACCGTCCGGCGATTGCGCTGCCGCCGCAACGGCGAAGCGCGATAGGCCGGTGCCAAGGAACCCATCCGATGCTGCGGCTGCCGCGCCACTTCTTCATTGATCTGCGGGAAAACACCCGGTCCGCCCGCCTCCAAACTCAACTCCCCGCTCACCGCCAGCAGACTATCCCGCAACACCTCAGCCTCCACGCGGCGTGGCGAAAAATGGCCCAGCAGCGCATTCTCCGGATCCTGCTCCCGCGCCACCGCCATCTCCGGAAAACTGCTCGCTCGCTGATAAGTCTCCGAATGCATCATCATCCGATGCAACTCTTTCACGCTCCAGCCTCTTTCCACGAACGTCGCCGCCAGCCAATCCAACAGCTCCGGATGCGTCGGCTTCTTGCCCATCTTGCCAAAGTTGCTTGTATCCCCCGCCAGCCCCCAGCCAAAATGATACTGCCAAACCCGGTTCACCATCACCCTCGCCGTCAGCGGGTTCTTCGCGTCGGCAATCCAATTGGCCAAAGCGGAACGCCGCCCCTCTACCCCGCCCGGCACCACCGGCGTCGGGAAGTTCCCATACTTTTCAAGCGCCGACAATACCCCCGGAGTCACCGCCTCGCCCGGCGACTGCACGTTGCCGCCCGGCAGAATGTTCACTCCCGCCGGCTGATAGGCCGCCCGGCGAGCATACTTCAAGTTCGGTCCCCCGTCGGTCGCCCCGTCGAGCGGACCACTCGACACCGCAAACGCCCGCGGCTCATACCGGCCCAGCGATTCCTTAAACAACTGGCTATGCTTCTGGAACAGCTTGTACTCTTCGTATTGCTCTGCCGCCAGTCCCTCGCCGCTGATCAACGCCTGCTCCAGCTCCCCTTTCGGTAGCTCTTCCGTCTTCGTCGCCCCGTGCTTCTTCAACAGCGCCTTCACCGCCTGCTGTCGATAGTCGTCCATCGTTGCCTTGGCCCGATCATACTGGCCTTGGATATAGGCCTTCCCTCCGGCCAAATCGCTGACGTTCTCTGCCACCAAAAACGGCACCGTCGGCTTAGCAAATTCCGTGGAACCGAAGATCGCCTGCACCCGGTAGTAGTCTTTCGTTGGAATCGGGTCGAACTTATGGTCGTGACATTTGGCGCATCCTAACGTTAAGCCGAGAAAAGTGTTGATCGTCCCATGGGCAACGTCGTCGAGAAACTGCTGCCGCGTCACCGCCTCTACCGACATCGCGGTGTGCTCCCACGGACCCGACCGTAGAAACCCCGTCGCAATCACCGCCTCTGCCTTCCCCGCGTATAGCTCATCCCCCGCCACCTGCTCCCGTATGAACTGGTCGTAAGGCTTGTCCTGGTTAAAGCTGCGAATCACATAATCCCGATATCGCCAAGCGTTCGGGCGTTCAAAGTCGTTCGAATAGCCGCTCGTGTCCGCGTACCGCGTCACGTCCAACCAGTGCCGACCCCACCGCTCGCCATAATGAGGCGACGCCAGCAGCCGATCCACCAGCTGCTCCCAGGCCTGTGGTTGCTTGTCGCCGACAAACGCCGCGACCTCCTCCGGCGTCGGAGGCAGACCCGTCAAATCAATCGTCGCCCGCCGGATCAGCGTCCGCCGATCCGCCCGCGGGGCCACCGGAACCTTGCTCTGGGACAGCTTCTGTCCAATGAAATCATCGATTCGCTTACCCGCTGAGAGGGCCCGTACCGGTTGAAACGCCCATAGGTCCTCCGGCTTGTACGCCCACTGCGCCGGCTCCTTCCGCTCCGCCCACGGTGCTCCGGCCTCAATCCAACTCCGGAACGCTGCAATCGTCCCCGCCGGCAGCTTCTTGCTCGCGCCCCCCGGCGGCATCTGCAAATTATTCCGCCCCTCCAGCACGTGCAGCAGCAGGCTCTGCTCCGGCTGTCCGGCCACTAACCCGGCCCCGCGCATACCGCCCTGCAACAAGCCCGCCTGCGAGCTCAAATCCAGCTTTGACAGCGCCTGTAACTTGCCATGGCAACCCTGGCACTCCCTCACCAGTACCGGCTGAATCTTCTCCAGAAACAGCTTCGCCCCAGGCTCCGCGGCCAAGCCGAGGCCCACCGAGCAAAAACCGACAAGCCAACCTGTTCTGAAACGCACGACCCTAATATATCGCCGTTTTTGAATCGAAAGAAGTCGACTTAGGCCACCACCCCTAAGTCCACTGCGTTCTTTGGTCGGGCCGGCGAGATTCGAACTCGCGACCTCTTGCACCCCAAGCAAGCGCGCTAGCCAGGCTGCGCTACGGCCCGATGACCAATTCGATTATAACGCACTTTCGCGCTATGCTGCATTAATTCTCTTGTTATACCCCCCGTGCTATACATCGGGAGTACTAATTATGACGTTCCGCCACCTTCCTTTACTCGCCTCCCTCGTTGCCGTCCTCTTCGCCGACGCAACCACCCAATCCCTCCCCTTCTCCCAGAATTGGGCCACTGCCTCTCTCATCACAACCAATGACAATTGGTCCGGGGTCCCCGGAATCGTCGGCTATCTCGGTGACTATACAGCCAGTTCCCCCACCGCCGTCGACCCCCAAACTCTCCTCGCCGACTATTCCAGCACCGCGATCGACGTCATCGCCAACCAGTCCAACCCCAATACTCAATCCGCGGGCGGCGTCGCCGAGTTTGACGGCATCGCCAACCCGACCGTCGCCCTCCAAGGCTCAGGCACCGCCGACGCCCCCTTTCTCCTCCTCAAGCTTTCGACCACCAACCGCTCAAACATCATCGTCACCTACAACGTCCGCGACATCGATGGCTCCGCTGACAATGCCGTCCAGCCCGTCGCCCTCCACTATCGTGTCGGTGAATCCGGCACCTTTACGAACGTAGCCGCCGCCTACGTTGCCGACGCTACGGAAGCCAACCTCGCCACCAAGGTCACCGCCGTCAACGTCACCCTCCCCTCCAACGCTGAAAACCAAGCCGTCGTCTACCTCCGCGTCATGACCACCAACGCCGCCGGCAGCGACGAATGGGTCGGCATTGACGACATCAACGTCACCGGCACGGCCATCGGCGTCGCCGATCCCACCATCTCGGCCACCACCACCCCCGGCTCCGTCGCCCAAGGCCAGAACTTTAACCTCGCCGCCACGGCCGCTTCCGGAGCCAACCCCGCCTCCGCTAGCTATACCGTTACTGCCGACCTCTCCTCCCTCGGCGGTAGCGCCAACACATCCGTACCCTTCGTCTCCGGCCTCAGCTTCGCCCTCAATAACGTTACCGTCGCCCTCGCCACCACCACGGGCGCAAAGTCAATCCTACTCACCGTTACCGACGACCAAGCTCGCTCCGGCACTTTTAGACTTCCGCTTATCGTTACCTCCGCCAACCCCACCTGCACCCCGACCACCACGATCAGCGCCATCCAAGGTACCGGCAATCAGTCCACCGTCCTCAGCCAAACCCATACCGTCCAGGGTATCGTTACCGCCATCAAATCCAATGGCTTCTTCCTCCAAGGTGCCAGCGACAGCAACACCGCCACCTCCGATGCGATGTTCGTTTTTACGAGCACCTCCCCTTCCACTGTCCCCGGCGATAGTCTCTGCGTCGCAGGCACCGTCAGCGAATTCCCCAGCGCCTCCAGCGCCGTCCCATCTGACTTCGGCCTCACCCAGTTCTCCGGCTCTCCCACGTTCTTTAAGCTCGGTACCGCCGCCCTCCCCGCCCCGGTCATCCTCTCCAGCAGCGACGTCACCCCGGTCGGCGGCCTCTACCAACTCGAAAAGTTTGAAGCAATGCGCGTCCAGTTCGCCTCACTCGTATCCGTCTCCCCCACCGAAGCCTTCGGCATCTTCTATGCCGTCCCCCAAGGTACGAACCGGCCCTTCCGCGAACCCGGCATCGACATCACCTTGAACCGTCCCGCCGCTACGCCAATTGGTACGTCGGCCTTTGATCACAATCCCGAAATGATCCGTGTCGACTCCGACGGCCAGTTCGGAGCCCCGGTCCTCACCGTCACCGCCAATGTGACCATCAACAACATAACCGGCGTCCTCGACTTCACGAACGCTCTATACACCCTACTGCCTGATGCTTCCCCAGCCCCCAGCCTCGGCCCACTCTCCACTTTCACCAGCGTCCCAGTCCCGGATGCCACAGAATTCACGATTGGCACCATCAACCTGGAACGCTTCTACGACAACGTCTCCAACACAAGCGCCGCTGATAACGACGGTAATTTCGTCAACCGTCGCGCCAAAGCCGCCCGCGTTATCCGCGACGTCATGCGCCTGCCAGACATCGTCGGCGTCGTCGAAGTCGAAAATCTTAACGCACTCCAAGGCCTCGCCACTGAACTCGCCGCCGACTATACCCCGTACATTTTTGACGGCAATGACGCCAGCAAAATCAACGTCGGCTTCCTGGTCAAATCCCGGATCACCGTCAACGCTGTCGTCCAGGTCGGCAAGACCACCCAGTACACTCCCCCCATCGGATCACCGCAACTCCTGAACGATCGCCCCCCGGTCGTCCTCTCGGCGTCCCTGAACGGCGGTGCCTTCACCGTCATCGTCAACCATCTCCGCAGTCTCATTGACGTCTCAAGCACCGCCACCTCCGGCGAAAATCCCCGTGCCAAACGTCGCGCTCAGTCGGAGTTCCTCGCCAACCTCGTCCAGTCCATCCAGACGACGAAGCCAAACGAACCCATCGCCCTCGTCGGCGACTTCAACGCCTTCCAGTTCAACGATGGCTACGTCGACGTCCTCGGCACCGTCCGCGGCGTCCCCGCCCCGACCAGCATGGTTACCCTTGCAAGCTCAGATCTCGTCAACCCAGACCTGAGCACCCTCGTCGAAACCCTCCCGTCCACTCAGCGCTACTCCTACACCTTCGAAGGAAACGCCCAAACCCTGGACCACATCCTTATCAATCCCGCCTTCCAACAACGCTTCCGCCGGTTTGCCATCGGCCGGGTCAATGCCGACTTCCCCGTCTCCTGGCTCACCGACTTCGGTCGCACCGAACGCGTCAGTGACCACGACCCCGCCGTCGCTTACTTCAGCGTTCTGCCGCCGATCGGTCGCCGCAAATAGTTCGCCCACCTCAGAACTCAACCCGCAATCCCAACTGAAACACCCGCGCCGCCCGCGCCGCGTTGATCGTCCCGCCGTTCAGGACGTCCACCCGCGTCTCCGGCAAACTGAAGTTCGTCCGATTCGACACGTTGAACGTCTCCACTCGGAACTGCACCGCCCTCTGCTCCGCCATCACAAACCGCCGCGACAAACTCGTATCCAGCGTAAAGAATCCCGGCCCATCCAGCACATTCCGCCCCGATGACCCAAACCGATACGACCCGCGCGGCACCAGCGGAAACGCCGTCCGGTCAAACCACCCGTCCGGCCCCGCCCCCGCCAAGGTCCCGGCCGCAATCCGGTCCGGTCGCACCGCGTCGCCCAAATCCAGCGATACGTTCGCCACCTTCGGCGTAAACGGCTGCCCCGTGTAAGCCCGCGACGTCCCCGCCAACTGCCAATTCCGCAGCATCAAGCGCTTCGAAAACTTCGGCGCGTAAATGAAGCTCGCTACAAACGAGTGCCCAATGTCAAAGTCACTCCGCCCCCGCTCGCCATGCAAGTTCCGCGCATCTTGCGCACTCGGGAAACCCGCCGCAATCGTCCCTCCCGTATTCGAACTCTCGTCGATCGACTTTGCGTAAACATACGACGCCCTCACGAAAAGCTCTTTGGTAAAGCGGCGCCGCAGCGTCACCGTCCCGGAGCTGTAAATCGAATTCGAACTCGCCGCAAAGTAGTTGATCATCTGGAACGGCGAATAAGGCCGTGGAAACGTGCCGTCCGCCAGCCGTAGCGCCGGCACGCGAAACGGCTGATTCACGTCGTAACGCCGCGGCAAATGCGTCCCCTTCGAACCCGCATAGGCTACTTCCAACACCGTCCCGCCCCCGAAATCGCGCTCCATCGTCAACGACCACGACTGCAAATATTGGTCCTTTGAATTAATATCCTGCCCACTCGTCGAAGTGATTCCGCCCACCCGCCGCTTGGCAACCGGATACGGGTTCGACACCGTCAGCAACAAAGGATTCGACGAGGTCGCGGAATACGACTCGTTCACCGAAAACGGATAGATATCGCTCAACTCGTCCGTTCGGTAAAGCGAACTCGCCCCGTAGAACATCCCGTACCCACCCCGAATCACACTCTTCCGCGTCCCGAAAGGCCGCCACGCAAACCCGAACCGAGGCGCGAAATTTGCATAATTCGTCTTCACAATCGCCGGCGACAAACCTACCTCTTTGGCCAACGCCACATACTGCCCTAACCCCGTCTCCGCAATTCGCGCATCAAAATCAGGAAGGTTGCCCCGCCCCGCAATCACCACCTTCCCCAGCTCCGGCACAAACATCGACCACGCCCCAAACTTCTCCTTCGGCGGTTTCATCAAGTCATACCGAATGCCGATGTTCAACGTCAACGTCGGTGTCACCTTCCAATCGTCCTGTACATACGCCGAATAGTTCGATACCAAATGGTACGGCCCCGCCCCGTCCAACTGCCGCCGCGTCGTCTGCGCATAGCCCATCACGAAGTCGGCCATGGGCTCATTCGTGAACCGCCCCAAAAACGTCATCCGGCCCCGCGTATCGCCAAACTGCCGCGAAAAATACTGAAACCGCAGAAAGTCCCCGCCAATCTTAACCGCGTGCTTCCCCCGGATCCACGTCAGAGCATCGGCATACTGAAAATTGTTGTAGCTCCATATCTTCGGCAGGTCGTAAGCATGACCCAACGTGATGTAGCCCGAAACGTCCGACTGCGGCAACCCCAATGCAATTGGGTTCGTCGTCCCACCCGCAAACCCAACCTCTCCCGCCCAATCCCGCGTATTCGAAGGCCAACCCTGATTCAAAGTTCGCCGCGAAAACGAAACGCTCGCCTCATTAAACACGCTCGAAGAAACCGTGCGTAAGTACCGAATACTCGATAGCAGCTCCAAATTCGCCGTCGTCGTCCCGAACAACGCAATCGGCGAACGGTTGAACGGCATCGTCGATTCGTTAGGCCGCCAAAAGGTCGAAAACGTCAGCCGATCCCGGTCCGAAACCGTATCGTCCACCTTAACGCTGAAATTATTAGAACTGCTCGTCCCGTTCGCTTGGCCAATATAGTTCACACCCCCCGACACCAAGTTCGGGGCCGGATAGAAGCTTGCCAGCTTCGACGCCACCCGATCCAGCCGCGCCGCCGGAATCTGGTTCCCCGCGAACGGGGCGGCCCGATTGAGCGGATCCGTGATCACGAGCGGCTTCCCGAAAGCGTCCCGCGCACTCCGGAAATCCCCGCGCAACATCTCCGGCTTTGGCACAATTCCCCGCTGCAACCCTCCCGCTACCTGTCGCAGCGATTCCCAGCTAAACAAGAAAAAGGTCCGATTCTTGATGATCGGCCCCGACACCGTCGCCCCGAACTGATTCCGCCGCAACTTCGGCTTCGTCACCGCAAAGAAGCCCCGCGCATCCAGCACATCATTTCGCAAAAACTCGTACAGCGACCCGCGCAGTTTGTTCCCGCCGCTCTTCATCACCACGCTCAGAATCCCGCCCGCATACCGCCCATATTCGGCCGAAAACCCGGAAGTGATCATCTTGAATTCCTGCACCCCCTCCAGTGGCGGATTCGCCATCGAACCCGTATTTCTTCGCTGCGTGTTGTTCATCCCATCCAGCAGAAACCCCACGTTATCCGCCCGCGCCCCATTGATGGCGTAGGCCCCGTCCCCATCCTCCCCCTTCGGCGACACGCCCCCAGTCAGGAAAGCAAGGTCCGAAAAATTCCGCCCTGCCAGCGGCATCTCTGTTAACTCCTGATTCGTCGTCACGTCGCCCCGCGCGCCGCTCTCGGTCGTCAGCGGCGTCGGCGTATCCGTCACCGTCACCGACTCCGACGTCGCGCCCACCTCCAGCTGAATGTCGAACCGCAGCGTCTGGTTCACGGTCAGCACAAACTCGGCCTGCTTATGCGCCCGAAACCCCGCCCCCTTGGCCTCTAGCGTATGCTTGCCCGGCGTCAGATAAGGAACCGTAAAATCGCCCGCCGCGTCGGTCACGCTCGCGAATGTTTGGTTCGTCTCCAGTTGCACGACCCTCACCGCCACGCCCGGAATCACCGCGCCCGAAGCGTCCACCACCCGCCCCACCACGCTTGCCGTCGGCGTCTGACCGCTAACCAAACCCGTCAGCACGAGAAAAAGACCCAAGTAACGCACTGGCGTTATACTATCGCGAATCTTCCGCACAAAAGCCATAAGTTTTAATCGGTTTCTGACGATAGGCTAGGTTGATGAGGTTCGCGCTCCTACTCTCCATCGCCGCCCTCCCCCTCTTCGCGGGTCCTCGCTACAACCCCGGTGCCTACACCGTCCGCGACCTCTGGGTCGATCCCGCCACCGGTGACGACACCCGCACCGGTGATTCCCGCGCCTCTGCTTTCCGCACCGTCCGGGCCGCTTGGGCTCGCGTCCCCGTCGAAACCGCCTCCGCCAATACCGGCTATCGAATTCTCCTTGTCCCCGGCGTCTACGACGAGGAAAATCTGCCTCGCTATTGGGAACTCAAGCGCGGTACCGCTGCCTTCCCCATTCTCGTCACCGCTGCCGATGGCCCCGGCACCGCCCGCCTAGCGCAAATAAACGGTGCCAATCTCGCCTACTTCTACCTCCAAGGTATTCGCATCGAAGGCGAATACGCCGGCGGCGATCTCCTTCATTTTGAAAACTCCGACCACCTCTGGCTCTCTAAACTCACCCTCACCGGCGTCGGCGACGTCCGTGACTACGGCGGCCCGCAAGAAGTCCTCAAGGTCAATCAGTCCACCCATGTCTACGTCGAGGATTCGAACCTCTCCGGTGGCTGGGATCAAGCTCTCGATTTCGTCGCCGTCCGCTACGGCCACCTCTCCGGCAACCGCTTCCACCGTGCCGGCGATTGGTGCGTCTACGTCAAAGGCGGCTCGGCCTATCTCCGCATCGAAGACAACGAAATCTACGATTGCGGCAACGGCGGCTTCACCGCGGGGCAGGGGACCGGCCTTGAATTCATGCAGGAACCGTGGGTCCACTACGAAGCCTACGACGTGCAGTTCGTCAACAATCTTGTCCACGATACCGACGGAGCCGGCTTCGGGGCCAACGGCGGATATAACATTCTCCTCGCCTGGAATACCCTCGTCCGCGTCGGCCGCTTGAGCCACTCGACCGAAGTCGGCTACGGCGAGCGCTCCTGCGATGGCGACCTCGTTCGCTGTCAAGAACTTCTCAATCGCGGTGCCTGGGGCACCACCAACCCCGACGAACCCGAAATGATCCCCAGTCGCAACGTCTACATCTATAACAACCTCGTCTACAATCCCGCCCCCTACCGGTCCGAATGGCAACACTTCGCCATCGCCGGCCCTCGCGAGCGCATCGCTAACGTCCGTATCGCCGGCAACTGGATCTGGAACGGCCCCGCCGATCTCGAACTCGGCGCCGAGGATCTCGACCCCGCCCTCCTCCGCTCGGAAAATTCCATCAATGCCGTCGAACCTTCTCTCGACCCCGAATTCCGCCTCCGCTCTCTTCCGCCGACGGTCCGCACCGTTCCTATCCCACCCTTCCCCGGTGGAGATCGACCGCAAACGCCACCCACCCCCGATGGCGATCTCGCGCCGCCTACCGCCCACCATCCCGGCGATCCCCCCGGGCAGCGCTAAGAAGTCTGTCACCTCGGCAAGCGAAACTGCATCTCGCTTTCTGAAGTGCTACGAAACCTCCTCCTCCTATCTCTCCCCCTCCAGCTTTCAGCCCAAACTCCGCCTCTAACCCTGCGCGAAGCCGTCCAAAAGGCTCTCGACCAGCACCCTTCCGTCCAAGCGGCTCACGCTCAAACGAAGGCTGTCGCGGCCCGCACCGCCCAAGCCCGCTCCGGCTTCCTCCCTAAAATCAACTACGCCGAGTCCTTTCAGTCCTCCAATAATCCCGTCTTCGCCTTCTCCACCCTCCTCACGCAACGCCGTTTCGCCGCCGCCAACTTCGCCATTGACGCCCTCAATCACCCTGGCGCCGTCAACAACTTCCAATCCCAACTCTCGGTGGACCAAGTCCTCTATGACTTCGGCGGCACCCGTTCCAACGTCCAATCCGCCCAATTGGGCGAAAAACTCTCCGCCGAACAAGAGCGCCACACCCGCATGAATCTCATCGCAAAGGTCGCCCGTTCCTATCACGGCGTCACCCTCGCCGAACAATTCCTCAAAGCCGCCCAACGCTCCGTCACCTCCGCCGAAGCAGACCTCACCCGCGCCGAAACCGTCCGTACCGCCGGCCTCTCCACCGACGCCGACGTCCTCTCCATCCGTGTCCACCTCGCCGCCATGCAGGAACAACGCATCCATCGCCAGTCTTCCCTCGACCTCACGCGCGCCGTGCTCAACGAAGCTCTTGGCCAACCCCTCGACGAACCCCTCGCTCTCTCCACCCCCCTAACCCCCGCCCCCGTCTCCGCCCAGCCAATCACCCAAAATGACCGCCCCGAACTCCGCCAAGCCGCCCTCGCCCGCCAACTCGCCGAAACCCAATCCGCAGCCGCCCGCTCCGCCCTCTTCCCTCAAATCACCGGCCGAGCCGCCGTCGAAGCCGACCGTGGCCGCTTCGTCACCCAAGGCGCTGCCAACTGGTACGTCTCCGCCGGCCTCCGCTGGAATCTCTTCAATGGCTACGCCGACCGCGCCCGCCAAACCGAAGTAGCCGAAACCCTCGTCAAATCCCAAGCCAACGAACGGGAAACCCAAGCCGGCGTTCGCCTCGAACTCCGCCAAGCGCTAGCCGCTCTCGCCTCCGCCGCGCAGCGCATCGAAGTCGCCTCTGCCACCGTCGCCTACGCCGAAGAAAGCCTCCGCATCACCAAGAACCGCTACGAAGCTGGCCTCGCCAACGTCACCGATCTACTCCGCACCGAAACCGCCCTCCTCGATTCCACCACCCGCCGCCTCGCCGCCATTTACGACCATCGCCTCGCCGCCGTCCTGCTCCAACTTGCCGTCGGCACGCTCAACGGAGATTCTGATGTCCTTCAATAAAACCCTCCTGCTTTTCCTCGCCCTCCTCGCCGCCTGCGGCTCCAAACCGAACGAGACCAAGCCCGCCACTCCTCCCCCGGCCATCTCCGTCTCCATCTCGACCCTCGCCCCCGCCATGTGGCCCGACTCTTTCGAAGCCGTTGGCACCGTTCGGCCCCGCGTCGCAGCCACCCTCTCAAGCCAAGTCATGGCCACTGTCCTCGACGTAAAAGTCCAACCCGGCGACCGCGTCGCCGCCGGGCAAACCCTCATCACCCTCGACGCCCGCAATTTCGAAACCGCCCAAACCCAAGCCCAGTTCGCCCTCAACGAAGCCCGCAATGCCCTGCCCGAAACAGACAGCGCCATAGCCTCCGCCCAGGCCCAACTCGACCTCGCCCAATCCACTCTCCGCCGCATGAAGGAACTCCTCGACAAACGTTCTCTCTCCCCCCAGGAGTTCGACGAATCCTCCGCCCGCGTCAAGCTCGCCCAAGCCGCCCTCGCCATGGCTCAGGCCCGCAAACGCCAACTCAACGACAAGGTCCAACAGGCCGAACAATCCGTCCAGCAAGCTACCATCTCCCGCGCCTACTCCGAAATCAAGGCCCCCTTCGCCGCCCTCGTCATCGCCCGCCGAGCCGAACCCGGAACCCTCGCCTCCCCTGGCGTCCCCCTCCTTGACCTCGAGCAACAAGGCTCCTACCGCCTCGAAGTCGCCGTAGAAGAAGTCCGCCTTGCGAAGGTGCAACGCGGAGCCACCGTCGAAGTCAACCTCGACGCCCTCCCCGCACCACGCACCGGTCGCATCGCCGAGATCGTCCCCGCCGTTGATCCGGCCTCCCGTGCCTTCACCGTCAAAATCGACCTGCCCACCAACCCCGCCCTCCGCGGCGGCCTCTTCGGTCGCGCCCGTTTCCCGCTCGGCGAACGCCCCGCACTCGCCATCCCCCGCGGTGCCATTCTTACCCAAGGCCAACTCCAGTCCGTCCTCATCGAAGATTCTGGCATTGCCCGCGCCCGCCTCGTCACCCTCGGCCCCGCTCACGGCGACGCCGTCGAAGTCCTCTCCGGTCTCCGCCCCGGCGACCGCCTCATCTATCCCGTCCGCCCCGACCTCACCGACGGCTCCCCCGTTGTCGAAAACCGAGAGGTCCGTAAATGACCGGCCTCGCGGGCCGCATCGCCGGCACCTTCATCAACTCCAAACTCACCCCCCTCTTCATCGGTGCCTCGCTCCTGCTCGGCTTCTTCTCCATCCTCCGCCTCCCGCGCGAAGAAGAACCCCAAATCGTCGTCCCCATGGTCGACGTCTTCGTCGCCCTCCCCGGCGCTTCCGTCGCCGAAGTCGAAGAACGCGTCACCCGCCCCATGGAAAAACTCCTCTGGGAAATCCCCGGCGTCGAGTACATCTACTCCACCTCCTCCCCCGGCGGTGCCATCGCCATCGTCCGCTTCAAAGTCGGCGAAGACGAAGAACGCAGCCTCGTCAAGCTCAACCAAAAACTCGCCTCCAACGCCGACATCATTCCCCCCGGAGCCACCCCGCCCCTCATCAAGCCGCGTTCCATTGACGACGTCCCCGTCCTCGCGCTAACCCTCCACAGCACCCGCTATAACGACCTCGAACTCCGCCGCGTCGCCGCCCAACTCACCGACATCGTCAAACAGGCCCCCGAAGTCAGCGCCGTCCAACTCATCGGTGGCCAGCGCCGCTCGCTCCGCGTCACCCTCCATCCCGCCAAACTGGCCGCTTACAACCTCGCCCCCCTTGATGTCTGGCACGCCCTCGGCACCGCCAACCAGCGCCTCGACGCCGGCCGCTTCGCCCAATCGAACCAGGAACATCTCCTCGAAACAGGTGCCTTCCTCCGCTCCGCCCAAGATGTCTCCAACGTAGTCGTCAGCGTCTCCGTCGGCAAACCCATCTATGTCCGCGACCTCGCCACGGTCGCCGATACCGGCGAAGAACCATCGCAATACGTGCAATACGGTGCCAGCGGCCACTTCGTCCCCGCCGTCACCCTCACCGTCTCCAAACGCAAAGGAGCCAACGCCATCGACGTCGCCGACGGGGTCCTCCGCCGCGTCGACTCGCTCAAAGGTTCGGTCATCCCCTCGGAAGTTGAAGTCTCCATCACCCGGAATTACGGCGAAACCGCCGCCGACAAATCGAACGAACTCCTCTTCCACATGGCCATCGCCGTTCTCTCCGTCACCGTCCTCATCGCCATCACCCTCGGCTTCCGCGAATCCCTCATCGTCTTCACCGCCATCCCTGTCACCCTCGCGCTCACCCTCACCGTCTTCTATCTCTACGGCTACACCCTCAACCGCATCACCCTCTTCGCCCTCATCTTCTCCATCGGCATCCTCGTCGACGACGCCATCGTCATCGTCGAAAACATCGTCCGCCACCGCCGCATGCCTTTGAATCATGCCCGCCCCCTCGCCGAAATCGCTATCGAAGCCGTCGACGAAGTCGGCAACCCCACCATCCTCGCCACCCTCGCCGTCATCGCCGCCATCCTCCCCATGGCCTTCGTCAGCGGCCTCATGGGCCCTTATATGCGTCCCATCCCCATCGGTGCCTCCGCCGCCATGGCCTTCTCCCTGCTCGTCGCCTTCCTCGTCACCCCGTGGGCCGCCGTCCGTCTCCTCAAAGGCCACGTCCTCCACGCCGACGACGAAAAAGAAGATTTCGTCACCCGCCTCTACCGCCGCGTCATGCGTCCTCTCCTCGAACGCCCCCTCCTCCGCTGGGGCTTCGTCGGCATGGTCGCCGTCCTCCTGCTCGCCTCCTGCGGCCTCGTCTACATTCAGTTCGTCAAAGTGAAAATGCTTCCCTTCGATAACAAAAGCGAGTTCCAGGTCATCATCGACATGCCCGAAGGCACCGCCCTAGAAGAAACCGCCCGCGTCACCCAACTCCTTGCCGCCGCCGCCCTCCTCCAGCCCGAAGTCGTCAACGTCCAAACCTACGCCGGCACCGCCTCACCCTTCAATTTCAACGGACTCGTCCGCCACTACTACCTCCGCCGCGGCGCCAACGTTGCCGATATCCAGGTCAACCTCCTCGGTAAAGACCACCGCAAACTCCCCAGCCACGACATCGCCAAGCAAGTCCGCCAACGCCTCGTCCCTATCGCCCTTGCCAACGGTGCCAATATCAAAGTCGCCGAAGTTCCTCCCGGCCCGCCCGTTCTCCAAACCCTCGTCGCCGAAATCTACGGTCCTACCGAAGACGGCCGCCTCCACGTCGCCGGCCAAGTCAAACAGCTCCTGGAGCGGCTCGACGGCGTCGTCGACGTCGACTGGTACGTCGAAGCACCCCAACCCAAACACCAACTCCTCATCGATACCGAAAAGGCCGCCCTCCACGGCGTCTCCCCCACCGAAATCGCCCGCACCCTGCGCCTAGCCTCCGCCGGCGACTCCCCCGGTCTTCTTCACGACGACACCGCCAAAGAAGACGTCCCCCTCGACCTCCGTCTCCCCCTCGCGTTTCGCAGTGATCTCTCCCGTCTCCAAGAACTCAAAATCCGCGGGCGCTCCGGCAGCACCGTCTCCCTCCGCGAACTCGTCACCGTCCGCGACACCGTCACCGAACGCAGCCGCTATCACAAGAACTTAATGCCGGTCACCTACGTCACCGCCGACGTCGCCGGAGCCATCGAAAGCCCCGTCTACGCCATCCTCGCCCTCACTCCCCAAATCGACGCCCTCAAAATCCCCGCCGGCTATCGCCTCGAGCAGTTCACCGCCGCCCAGCCCGGCTCCGGCGCCCGTTACTCCCTCAAATGGGACGGCGAATGGCACATCACTTACGAAGTCTTTCGCGATCTCGGCCTCGCCTTCGCCGTCGTCCTCATCCTCATCTATGTCCTCGTCGTCGGCTGGTTCGAATCCCTCCTAACCCCCCTCGTCATCATGGCCGCCATCCCCTTCTCTCTCGTAGGCATCCTACCCGCGCATGGCCTGCTCAACGCCTTCTTCAGCGCCACTTCCATGATCGGCTTCATCGCCGGAGCTGGCATCGTTGTCCGCAACTCCATCATCCTCGTCGACTTCATCGAACTCCGTCTCAAAGAAGGAATGCCCCTCCAGGACGCCGTCGTCGACGCCGGCGCCGTCCGCTTCCGACCCATGATGCTCACCGCCGCGGCTGTCGTCGCCGGGTCCAGCGTCATTCTCTTCGATCCAATTTTCCAGGGGCTCGCCATCGCGCTGATGGCCGGCGAGATCGCCTCGCTCGCCCTTTCCCGCATGACCGTCCCCATCGTCTACTACATGATCAACAACCGAAAAAGGAGTCAACTATGACCACCGACCGCTACGTCCGCCTCATCGCCGGAGCCCTTATCACCCTCAGCCTCGTCCTCGCTCACTACACCGACCCGCGCTGGCTCTACTTCACCGCCTTCATCGGCCTCAACCTTTTCCAATCCGCCTTCACCAACTGGTGCCCCATGATGACCTTTCTCAAAAAACTAGGTGTCCGCTCCACCGTCTAAGGGCAGCGCCGAAGGGGCGCACTCGCTTACGCCAACCGCCCCATCCGTCCCGCCCGGAAGTCCTCCACCGCCTGCCGCAACTCCGCCTGCGTGTTCATCACAAAGGGCCCGTAGCTCGCCACCGGTTCATCAATCGACGCTCCGCCCAGCACCAACACCAGCGATTCTTCGCTAGCCGCCAACTCCACCGTCCGTCCGCCCGGGCTCAACAGCGACATCCGTGGCTCGCCGCTCATCACGGTCGTGCCGTTCACCGTCACCGACCCGCGCAGCAACACAACGCCAAAGTTCTGTCCCGACGGTAACTCCAGCGTCCCCACTCCGCCCGCCTCCATCCGCACATCAATCAACGTCACTGGCGTGAACGTCTTCGCCGGTCCCTGCTCCGCGCCCAACGCCCCCGCAATCAACCGAGCCACCACCCCCGCCCCCAACGCCACTGCCGGAATCTGCGCGCTCGTAATCCCCTGATACCGCGGCTTGCTCATCTTGAAAGCCGCCGGCAGGTTCACCCACAACTGCACCATCTCAAACGTCCCGCCCGCCTCCGTAAATGCCTGCCCATGTTTTTCCTCATGGACTACGCCAGAAGCCGCCGTCATCCATTGCACATCGCCCGGATGAATCGTCCCGGCGTTCCCCGCCGAGTCCCGATGGTCAACCGAACCCTGATACGCAATCGTCACCGTCTCAAACCCCCGATGCGGATGCTCGTCCACCCCTCGCGGTTCCTTCGCCGGTTCAAACACCTTCGGCCCGGCGTAATCCAACATCAAAAACGGGCTGATCTCCGCCGCCACCCCATTCGAAGGGAATAGGTTCCGCACCGGAAACCCATCGCCCACCCAATGCTGCGAACCCGCACTCACCACCCGCAATACCTGCTTCAGTTCACTCATCGCCGTTATCTCCTGATTCTTGATTTCCCGTTGCCAAGCCCCGGCCCAGCCGGCGCAGCCCATCGGCCAACGCCACCCGTTCACCGGCGTTCATAAAAGCCACCGCTTGTTCCATATCCCGCTCGTGAGCCGCAAATAACTTCCGAATCACGCCCCGTCCCTTCGCCGTCAAATGCACCACCCGCGTCCGCCGATCCCCCCCATCCTCCCGCCGCTCCACCCAACCCCGCTCCCCCAACCGATCCACCGCCGCCGTCATCGAGCCACTCGTCAACAACACCTTCCTCCCCAACACATTCACCGCCAACGGCCCCTTATGCAACAACGCCTCCAACACCGAGAAGTCGCTCAGGCAAAGCCCCTGCTCCGCCACGCTCCTCCGCGCATAAACCGCCATCGCCTGGCTAGCCTTCGAAAGCAGCAACCACAAGTGAATGCCCGGAACGGTTTCTGTCGGGTTGCTCATAGTCTCTTGATATCAAGATGCTTGCCCTCAAGGAAAAGATGCAACCCCACCGGAACTCTCTCAGAACGGCGTATCGGCGATGTACATCGACCCAGCCCCCGAAGCCATCGCCCGAATCTCCCCGGGCATCCCCTCCACCGCCGTCGTAAACACGATCTTCACCCTGCCGTCCATCTCCACGAGCTCCGGACAAGTCACCCGAGGCGATCCCGGCAACACCCACTCGCATTCCACCGCTCCATCCGCCAACCGGTACATCCGCGCCACCCCATCACTCACCGCCTCCGGATTGTAGAACGCCACAATCACGCTCTCCCCGTCCGGCGAAGGCCGCAGCCCATCCGGGAACCCCGGCAAGTTCTCCGGGGCCACCACCAAACTCCGCTCCAACACCCGTTCCAACCCGAGATCCAACCGGTACCGGGTAATCGTCTTCGGCATCGAATCGATGTCGATTAACGTTGCCCCTGCCGCATCCCGCCGCAGGAACTTACCGTTCGAACACACTTGCCCTTCGAGCACCGTGTGCACCCGCCCGCTCGCCCAATCATAAAAGTAGACCGCCGCGATGGCCTCGCTAAACCCCAGATGCTTAGTCCCAAACAACACGCCGCCTTCTACCGCCAGCCCGTCGTTGATGATCACCCGCTCATCCTCGCTCACCACCACCCCGGTCTCCCTCACCTCCCCGCTCCGCCAATCAAAAGTCACCAACCGCCGCTCCATCCCGACGATCACCACGCCCTCCGTCCCCGTCTCGGCAAAGAACCCCGGACGCCCCGGCAACTCAAAGCTACGGTTCTCCCCCGACGACAAGTTGAACAAGTTCAAACTCCCAACTCGCTCTTCCGCCGAGTGCTGAATCGCCACCCATCCTAACCAGTGCCCCGCCAGGCCCGAATTGCGCAACACTCGCGGCCCCTCCGGCAGAAACCGCAACGCTTCACTGCCCGGCTCAAAGAGCCGCTCGGCCACAAACTGTCGTATCTCGCTCAAGACAAAATCATAACCCGGGATACGATCAATCCCGCGCCCTACCGCCCCAAACTGCTCTTCTCAATGGCAAACGACCTCGGCTATGCCGACCTCTCCTGCTACGGTCGCCGCGACCACCAAACGCGCCTCTTCGCTGTTTGGTGTGGGTAAGGTCGGGCGTGCGGAAGGGGGCATTCGGTTCTCGGAGGCGTCGGCGAGGATAGAATCTCGAAGGGATGAAGAGCGTGCGAGTGAGTCGGGTTCGCTTCTTTGGGGTTTGAAGTTAGAAACGACAATATCGCCGTCGCGGCGGTGGGAAGAGTGAGAAAACCTGCTTTTGGTTTTCCTCGCTTTCCACCGCCCGCCATTTCCACGGCCGGTCTTGCGGGCCGAATGCTCCTGCCACTGTAGGCTACCCTCATCACTGGCGATCTTGCGCCGGCTCTTCTACCCACA
>JANXMS010000073.1 GCA_025354525.1 Acidobacteriota bacterium | reverse complement strand
CCACACCGGACAAACCCGCTCCTCCGGGGAGTCCTATATGGCCCACCCGCTCGAAGTGGCCCATATTCTCTGTGATATGTCGATGGACTTGGTTTGCCTGGAAACTGGGCTTCTCCACGACACCGTCGAAGACACCGTCGTTACCGTCGAAGATGTCCGCAAACGTTTCGGCAACGATGTCGCACGCTGCGTCGATGGCGTTACCAAGCTTGCCAAGCTGAACTTCTATTCCCGGGAAGAACGCCAGGCCGAAAGCGTTCGCAAAATGCTCCTTGCCATGGTCAACGACATCCGGGTCGTCATGGTGAAACTTGCCGATCGGCTCCACAATATGCGGACGATGGGTTCGTTGAGCCGTGATCGACAGGAGCGGATCTCCCAGGAGACCCTTGAAATTTATGCACCGATCGCGCACCGCCTCGGCATGGGAAAAATGCGCGCAGAACTTGAAGATCTGGGCTTTCGCCACTTGGATCCCGCCGCTTTTGCCGAAGTAACCGAGGCCATCGAGTCCCGGCGCAAGGTCACCGGAGGCGCGCTGGAGGAGATCCGCCACGCAGTCGAGCTAAAACTCTCCCGGGAAAACATTCCCGCGCGTATTGAAGCCCGACTTAAACGCCCTTTCAGTGTCTACCAGAAGCTGAAACGGCAGAAGATCAGTATCGAACAGGTTTACGACCTCCTCGCCATTCGCATCGTCACCGACAGCGTGAAGAACTGCTACGGCGCTCTCGGCACCATCCACGGGGAATGGACTCCTATCCCGGGCCGAATAAAAGACTTCATCGCTATTCCCCGGCCTAATCTTTATCAATCGCTCCACACTTCGGTAATCGGCCCCGGCGGCCAAGCCTTCGAAGTGCAAATTCGCACGGAAGAGATGCATCGCATCGCCGAAGAGGGCATCGCCGCTCATTGGAAGTATAAAGAAGGGAGCAAGGGCGCGCAGTCTGACGAGCAACAGGTGGCTTGGCTGCGGCAGTTGGTCGAATGGCAGCAGGACGTCCACGACCCCGGGGAGTTCATGTCGACGCTCAAAGTCGATCTGTACCCCGAAGAGGTTTACTCCTTCACGCCCCGCGGCAAAGTCATAATTCTGCCTCGAGGCGCCTCGCCCGTCGACTTCGCCTACGCCATCCATTCCGACGTCGGCCAACTCTGCGTCGGTGCCAAAGTGAATGGCCGTATCGTCCCACTCAAGTACGAGCTGAAGAATGGCGACGTCGTCGACATCCTGACCCAGCAAGGCCACGTCCCGTCCAAAGATTGGCTCAACTTCGTCAAAACTTCGAAGGCGCGCAATCGCATCAAGCACGTCGTCAACACCACCGAACGGGCCAAAGCCGTCGAAATCGGTGAAAAACACCTCGAGAAAGAGGCCCGACGCCTCGGCGTGCAGTGGAAGAAAATCTCGAAGGAACAGCTCGAAAAGGTCGCCCACGACTACGGGTTTGGCAAAATGGAAGACCTCCACGCCGCGCTCGGATACGGAAAGTTTTCCCCCCGCCAAGTGCTCCTTCAACTTGCTCCCGAACAGGTAGCAGCGGCTGAAGCGCTCGAACCCAGTCCTGCTGCGCCCTCGGTCCCCACCAACAAGGCGGACGACAAAGACCTCATTTTAAAGGTCCGCGGCGTCGACGACATCATGGTCTACCGCGCCAAGTGCTGCAATCCCATCCGGGGCGAGTCAATAGTCGGGTACATCACCCGCGGCAAAGGCGTCGCCGTCCACTCGGTGCACTGTACGAACGTGCAAAACCTCCTCTACGAAGTCGAGCGGAAAATTGAAGTGGAATGGGCCAAAGCTGTCGCTGAATCGTTCCTCGTCAAGCTCATCATTTATACCGACGACCGCCCTGGCATGCTCAACCAGCTAACCAGTGCGCTGTTCAACGAAGGTACTAATATTCGTACGCTCGAAGCCCAACCCGACGACTCGCGCAGCGATGGCAGCGCCCTCGTCAACGTGGCGATCGACGTCAAAGACAAAAAACAACTTGAACGAATCGTTTCCTCCCTTCGCCGCATCAGTGGTGTTCGGGACGTCGAACGCTCGCAATCCAACCTATGAACCCCGAACATATCGCCATATCAAAGTCAAAAGGAATCGAGATCGATTGGGAGGGCGGGGAACACTCCAGCTTTTCAGTCGAATTCCTTCGCGCCGAATGCCCCTGCGCCACCTGTACCGGTGCCCACGGAACAGAGCCCCAGAAATGGACGCCCGACGGAGGCCCGTTTCAACTGTACAAGCCCCGTATTTCCATGGAAAGCGTCGAGTCGGTCGGAAACTACGCCATCCGCATCAATTGGAATGACGGTCACAAAACAGGCATCTACTCGTTTGACCATCTCTTCAAAATCCGCCCGCAGGCGACCAAAGTAGCCTAGTCGGGAAGCTTTTCGGCCATCTCGGCCAGCAGGTCTCGCTCGCTATCGGAAAATCGTGCTTTGGCCCGCGGAGAACTCAACAACGCCTTCCGCTCGTCCGGTTCCATATTGCGAAGCCTTGCCAACATCCGCCGACCGTCCCCGCGTTTTTCCTCGGGCATCGTTTCGGAAAACTTCCGAAAGAGTCCCCGAACGGTCTGTTGTTGCTCCGGCGTCAACGTCCGAAAGCTCTCCAGCGAGCCCTCCAGCTTCTTCTTCTGCCCGGAATCCAGCCGATTCCACTGCTCCAACCGCCGCTCGAACATCTGCCGCCGCCCCGCTGGCATGTCCCGCAGAACTCGCTCCCGTTCCTCGGGATTCATCCGACGCAACTTTTCAATCACCATCGCCTGCGGATGCGGCGGCTGGCCCAATCCGTTACGGAGCAGCTTAGGCTGCGGCTGCGGATCGGCGACCAACATTCCCGCCGCCAGGCCCAGAATCAGGAATAGGCGTATCGTCATAGCCGCTTCTCCTCGTCGGCTGTCGGCTCCAACTGACGCAACATTTCCATATCCTCCAGTGCGCGCTCGGCCTGCTCCAACTCCTGCGCTGCAATTTCTACCGTAGGTGTTGCCGCTACCGGACGGGCCGGGTTCTGTAAGTAGATCCCTACCACCAAGGTCAAACAGGCCACTCCCACCGACAGCGCCGGCTTCCAGCCAATATCGCCCGCCAGCCACTGCCGCACCGGGGCCGTCCACTGCTCCCATGCCGACGACCGCTCCGCTGCCGCGATTCGAGCAAACAACGCATTGTCGAATCCCGCCGAAATCGGTTCCGATTCCCAACCGTCTAGCGCCGCCCACACAGTCTTTTGCTCTTCAGCCAATGCAAAACACTCTGCACACATCGCCACGTGCTGTTCGATCAACTCCGTCCGCTCTTCGTCCAACATATGCGCACAGTACGACAGTAGGACGTCGGCGTTCCCGCTCTGCAACGGACAACTCATTGTATTGGGGCTCATCGCATTCTCCTCCTGCTAACCTGCCAGATGCGCCAATTTCGCTCGTAAGCCTTCGTAGGCGCGGAACAACAAACTCTTCACCGCGGACTCGGAACACTCCAACACCGCCGCAATCTGCGAATATTCCATCTCTTCGTACTTATGCATCAAAACTGCGGCCCGCTGCTTGGCCGGCAGGTTTTGAATCGCCCGCCGAATCTCGACAAATTTCGATTCCCGGACCAGGGTTTGTTCCACGCTCGGCCCACGGGAGGCCACCTGCCGCTCCATGCCTTCGCCGATTTCCTCGTCCAGGCTCGCTTGATTGCGCTCGTGCCTTCCATCCCGAATATGATTCAACGCCAAGTGGCTCGCAATCCGAAACAGCCACGTCGTGAACTTCGCCGTCGGCTCGTAGTTGGCCCGACTCCGATACACCCGCAAAAAAACTTCCTGCGCCAACTCCTCCGCCACCGCCTGATTCAATATCATCCGGTGCAGAAAATGAACAACCGGCCCCCTATACTTCTCGAGCAGCACCGCGAAGCTTTCAATGTCGCCTTCGCGAACCCGCAACATCAGTTCCGCGTCGCGTTCGATAGTGGCCACGGCCATCATATTCTTCTGAACCCGATCATCACGGAAAGGTTGCGGAGTCATTCGTTACATTGTTAAAGTTCCCCGCCGAGTTCCCGCTCCATTAACTCGCGCAGCGCATCGTGCGGGCTCTTCCCTTGACTTAAGATAGCGTACATCGTCTCCGCAATCGGCATCGATACCCGCTGACGGTGCGCCAACTCCACCGCCGAGTAAGTGTTCTCCACCCCTTCAGCTACCATGTGCATCCCCGCTTGAATCTCCCGCAGCGTCCGCCCCTTAGCTAACTCCAAACCCACCCGCCGGTTCCGGCTCAAATCCCCCGTGCAAGTCAAAATCAAATCGCCCAACCCCGCCAGCCCCATTAGTGTCGGCGCCTGCGCCCCCATCGATACCGACAGACGCGTTAACTCCGCCATGCCCCGCGTCAGCAAACCAGCCATCGCGTTCGATCCCAATCCCAGTCCGCTACATACCCCCGCCGCAATCGCAATCACGTTCTTCAGCGCGCCGCCCAACTCCGTCCCTATCGGGTCGTTGTTCGTGTAGATCCGAAACGTCGGCCCCGCAAACTCCCGCTGCACCCGCCCCGCCAACTCCAAATCCACCGCACTCGCAGCCACCAACGTCGGCTCCCCCCGCGCCAACTCCTTCGCAAACGAAGGCCCGCTCAACACCGCCAACCGAGGCGCAAAGCGAGCCCCCACCACCGCCGCAATCACCTCACTCATCCGTAACGAGCTGCCCCGTTCAATCCCCTTCGTCGCGCTCACAATCGGTGCCGACGGCGGCAGGTGAGGTAACGCGCTCGTAAACACCGCCCGCACATGCATCGAAGGCACCGCCCCCAATACCATATCCGCCCCAACCAGCGCCTCCTCCAGCGACCAGGTCACCCGCACATTCGGCGGCAAACGGCTCCCCTCCAAATACTTTGGGTTCTCCCGCGTCGTCTCCATCTGTTCGGCTAACTCCCGCTCAAACGACCACACAACCACCCGCTCATACCGCGGTGCCAACACCATTGCCAGCGCTGTCCCATAACTGCCCGCACCTAAAATCGTCAACTGACTCACAGCTTGTTCTCCGTTCCCGCTCGCAGGCGGACCAAATTACCACGATGCCGCCAAATGATGAACCATCCGCCCACCAGCGCCGCGCCCACAATCCAATGGGACGAATGATCAATCATCCAAATCGCAAACGGCACCAGCGCCGCTCCTAAAATCGATCCCAGCGACACATACCGCGTTCGCCAAACCGTCGCCACAAAAACGATCGTGATCGCCAACATCGGCAGCGGAGCCAAGTAGAGGAACACCCCCACGAAACTCGCCACCGCCTTGCCCCCTTCAAATTTCAGAAACACCGGAAAGGCGTGGCCCAATGTTACTGCCAACCCCGCCAACGCCAGATACATCGGCTCCGATGACCCGAACCGCGCCATCAACCATACCGCCAGCCAACCCTTTCCAATGTCTAGCACCAGCGTGCCAATTCCAATCAACTTCCCCGAAGTCCGCGCCACGTTGGTCGCCCCAATGTTCCCGCTCCCCATCGCACGGACATCTTGCCCCGTCTTCAGACGAACCAGCAAGTAGCCAAATGGAATCCCGCCCAGTAAGTACGCCACCAAAAGCAACCAGTAAGTCATCCTAACGGAAACTCCTTCAATCTGCGGTAAATCGACCCCTCCGGCCCCATCCGGCTAGCGTACAACCAAAACGAACCCACGTGGAACTTCCCAAAATCGATGGTCGGCAAATCCCCAATCACCCGCCTCATCTCCACCAAAGGAACCGGTATCTTTATGCGCGCCAACGTCAAATGCGGCGAATACCGCTTCGTCTCGCGCGGAACTCCCAACCGACCACAAACCGCATCCGTCTGATCATGCAGATCCCCTAACTCTTCCGGAGCCGCAACTCCGGCAAAGAACACCCGCGGCTGGTGCGGATTCGGGTACCAGCCCAACCCCCGAATCTCCACATCAAACCCCGGCACCCGCACCGCCGCCAACGCCGCCTCCATTGCCGACCCGTCGCTAAAATCCCCAATAAACTTGGTCGTGACATGCCAATTCGCCGCCGGACTCCAAGCCAGAGGAGCCGTCGGCATCAATTCCGTCGTCAAACTTCGCAGCTTCTCGCGGACTTCGTCTGGAATATCAATCGCAGTAAACAAGCGCATCGTGATAACTTTCTAGTCTAACGTTGATTCCTCTTCCAGAAAGCTTCTACGCCCGCGATACAGTCGAAGTGGCCCGCGAACTGCTTGGCAAACTGCTCGTCCATGGCCACCGCCAAGGCAGAATTGTCGAAGTCGAGGCCTACCTCGGTTCGGACGATCTAGCCGCTCACGCGAGCCGCGGCGTCACTCCTCGCACCCGCGTCATCTTCGGTCCCCCAGGCCGCGCCTACGTCTATCTAAGCTACGGCATCCACGAGTGCCTCAACGTCGTCGCCGAACGCAACGGCATCCCCGGCTGCGTCCTTATCCGCGGCCTAACCCCCGTCGCCGGCCTCACCGGTAAACTCAACGGCCCCGGGAAACTAACCAAAGCCATGGACATTGATCGCCGCTTCTACGGCCATCCCCTCTGGCAGCCGCCCCTCGCCATCTACAACGCCCCCGCTCCTTCCGAGCCCATCCACGTCACCCCCCGCATCGGCATTTCCCGCTGCGCCGATTGGCCGTTACGATTCCACCTCTAGCGGCTGAAAGGGCCGGACCCAGGAAGGTCGCCCGGCCCCTTGCCAATTGCGGTGAATCTGCCTCCGAGTTCAGATCCATCCACCCCTCCACCTTCCCACAATTACCGGCCAATCCGATAACTTGACGCCACAAAGCAGTACCGGATACTCCGTCCTATGCGGCCTGCCTAGTTACGGCTCGCCACCGGTTCCCGGCGTCCATGCAGCGGTCGGAACACGCCAGTGCCGCACACTGCTACCCCCGCCTGCAGCATCGCCGAAAGCAGGTTAAACACGAGGCCATAAATCACCTGCTCACTCACGTTCTGCCGCCCCGGAAGCTTAAATCCCGTCGGCAACTCCTTCGCCAAACGGATTCGAACACCCTCGAGCTCCAACCGGCCTCGCGGATCCCGCTTATTCCCCACGCTGATCGGCGTCTGCAAAACGTTCCCGGTCGCCCCATCAATGTAGAACTGACACCGCGAAAACCATCCCAAATTCCCCGGTTCCGCCGCGTCAAATACCAGCAAAGGCACCCGCCGGTCCGCCGCCGTCAGGTCGAGCAACAACGCCATCGACGTCTCCTGGATCTCAACCTGAAACCCAGCCTGTTGGCAGACCTGCATCAGTTGGTCCACATCGTATTCGAGCAAGAGGAGCCGGTGTTTGCCAGCTTGAAGCAACTGCATGAGTCTCTATTGTAGCCGTAGGACGTGCTCCAGCGCCGCGATCACAATACAAATCGTCACATGCGCCAACATTCCGTAATGCAGCCACCGCCGCGTATACCGGATCACTTCGTGTACTGAGGTCACACCCTAGTCTCGCGTTCTTCTCCCTCCAAAGGAATAGATCTGAGTAGGGTGTTCGTCCTAAAACTCGGTGACTTTCGTTCCAGTACCTTAAGAAGATATGCGCTTCGCTTTCCTCGTCCTCCTCCCCTTTAGTCTGCTTGCCCAAGTCCTGCCCGCCGGCCCCGATCATCGTTCCGACCAATTCCTGAAATCGATTGACGATTACATGTGGCACCTCAAGCTCAGCGACATCGCCGTCGTCGATCAGGTCTCCTACATCTCCACCCCGCCCCATTTCGAAGCCAACTCCACCGCCCAGGGTGCTGGTAACCCCATGATCGTCTACGCCTACACGTTTATTCCCAAAAACCTCGACCGCACGAAGAAGCATCCCTCCCTCGTCTATGTCCACGGCGGAGTCCACAGCAATCTCCAGAGTGGCGGCTCCTCCAACGGCATCCATATCGTCCGCGAGCTCCTAGAACTCGGCTACGCCGTCATTGCGCCCGACTACCGGGGCTCCACCGGCTACGGGGCAAACTATTACAACCGCATCGCTTACGGCGGCCGTGAAAACGACGCCGTCCACGCCGCCCGCGCCTGGTTCCTTGAAAAGTACGCCTTCCTTGACCCCGCCAAAGTCGGCATCCTCGGCTGGAGCCACGGCGGCATGATCACGCTGATGACCATTTTCCAGCATCCCAAGGACTACGCCGTCGCCTACGCCGGCGTCCCCGTCAGCGACCTCGTCGCTCGACTCGGCTACAAGTCGGAGACTTATCGCAAGATCTTCAGCGCCA
Organism: Acidobacteriota bacterium; assembly: GCA_025354525.1. Lineage (GTDB taxonomy): Bacteria > Acidobacteriota > Terriglobia > Bryobacterales > Bryobacteraceae. The sequence continues at coordinate 5,222 of JANXMS010000073.1, read as the reverse complement.
AAAGCCACATCGGCAAAACGGTGGACGAAGACGTCCATGCCTATCTCAAACGCAGCCCCTTCACTTACGCCGCCAAGCTCGACACCCCGCTCTGGATCGACGGCAACACGATTGATGAAGACGTCAACGTCCTCGAAGTGCGCCGCATGATCGACGCTCTGACGGCAGCCGGCAAGAAGTTCGAATCAAAAATCTGGGAAGCCGCCCCGGGCGGTCATCATTTCAATCGGATCGATACCAAACTCGCCCGCGACTCCCGCGCTGAAATCTGGCAGTACCTCGGCCAGCATCTCAAACGCTAGAACTGTAGCCGCAACGCCAACTGCGTCGACCGCGGACCGCCCACCGCATACAGCGGATTCAATCCCCCGTTTACGCCGCCGAGCCCCAGCCCGCGCCCATACATCTGCGTCGACTGCCCAAACAGCGGGTTCAGCAACAACCCGTCCGGAGCCGCAAAATTAGCGTGATTCAGCAAGTTAAAGAACTCCGCCCGAAACTGCAACTTCCACCGCTCGCTCAGCCCAAACGTCCGCCGCAGCGTGAAATCTACCTGCCGCAACGGAAACGCCCGCACCGAATTCCGCCCCAAACTTCCGTTCTGCTGTTGGTTTGCCGGTATCGCAAAAGCAGCCCGGTTCAGCACCCTTCCGCCAGGATACTGGCTACCCTCCCGATACAACGGCACTCCCGCCACCCGCTCCGGCCGGAAGTTAAACGTCGCCCCATTGATAACGCTCCGCGAGTATACATCCACGGGAAATGACGATTGCGCCCGCAAGATAGTATCCACGCCCCAATCCCCCACGAACTTGCCCACCAACCCGCCCCGCGCCTTCCCGGGCAAATCCCAACTTACTGCCCCGTTCAAGTTATGCCGCACATCAAAATCCGAACTCCCCCGGTTCGCCCCCGCTCCCACAGTGCCAAACACCGCCGGGTTAAAACTCACGTTCTCCGACGCCGTATCAATCGCGTGCGCCAAAGTGTAGGAACCGAGTAACTGTAACCCCCGCCGCAACGGCTGCCGAAACTGCGTCTGCCACGAATGAAAATCTGAATCCGCATCCGCCCGCAACACGCTAAACCCGCGGAACAGCGATCCCCGCGTCCCGGCGTAAGAATCCCGTCGCTGCAACTGCCGCCCCATCGCCCCGACATACGACATCGTCACCACCCGCCCATTTCCTAAGCCCTGGTCCACCGTCACGTTGTACTGCGCCGTCCGCGACAGCCGATACCCGTTCTCATACGCCGCCACATCGTCGTACGGCGGCTGCGTCGAAATCGGCAGCGGAGCCGCCTGCGCCTCCGGCAGCGGAATCACCGTCCCCGCTAAACGCCGCGTCCGCCGATATGGCGGGTTCGAACTCAAACTCTGCAAGCCGCCCAATGGTAGGTCGTAAAACAAACCCATCCCCGCTCGCAACGTCGTCTCCCAACCCCGGTTCTGACGCAGTTGATACGCCACTCCCAACCGCGGAGCCAGTGCGTTCCATTGCGTCTCAAACAGCGGTATCCCCGGCGCCGAAAGTCGCGCCGTCAGCGGATCCGTCGTCGTGGCCGTGTACAGCGGTTTGTTCACCCCCCGCAACGCCGGATTAATCTCCCAGCGCACGCCGAAGGTCATCGAAAGCCGCGCCGTCGGCCGCCACGTATCTTGGGCAAACAACGACGTATTATGGATCACCGCCCGCAGGTTCTCAAACGCCGTCAAAATCGTCGTCGCCGTCCGGCCGTTCAGAATCCCCACCGGCCCCTGCAACCCTACATACACCCCAAACTGCTGGTACAGCGGAGATTGAATGTCAGGCCGCAACTGCCGGTAGTCCCCGCCAAACTTCAACTGATGCCGCCCCACCATCGCCGAAAAACTATCCACCACGTTCCACTGCCGCTGCGCATTCGCCGCCAGCGAACCCACGGCAAACCCCTTCAAACCTTGCGGCAAAATGCCCACACTGCCCGTCTCCGCACTCGCAAACGTCGGAAATAGTTGCGCCGCCGTCAACGGCTTTGCCCCACCCAAGTCGTCCATCACCGCGCTGAACGCCCCTTTGTTCTGGCTCCAATTCGCCCGCACTTCGTGAATCAAATGCGCCGTAAACGCCTGCGTCGAACCCAGCGTCACCATCCGCGAATCACTCAAATTCCGGCTCACGTTGTTCACGCTTAAATCGTACGATTGAAAACTCCCCCGGTTCTCCGTCTCCGAAGGCGCTTCCACAAATCTGCCCCACACCGACACCCGATTCGACAGCCGATGGTCCAGCCGCACCCCGGTCGAGTTCAAAGTCGACGGGTTCGAATAGGTCGCCGCAAACCGCCCAAAACCGCCTCCCAGGTCACCCTGATTCGGAATCGGAAACGCGTCCACCAGCGCCCGGTTCCCCGGCGACGCCTGCGTCCGCGCTGCCAAGGTCGGATAAGCGTCCGAAGCAAACTGCGGCTGCCGCAGCCGCAGACCTTCATAGGAAACGAAGAAAAACGTCCGGTTCTTCCCGTTGTACAGCCCAGGCAGCAGCACCGGCCCGCCGATTACTCCTCCGAAGTTGTTCTGTCGAATCGGAGCCCGCTTCAGCCCGTCCCGCTTCGCAAACCAATCGTTAGCGTCTAACTTGTCGTTCCGAAAATAGTTCGAAGCCGACCCGTGGAAGTCGTTCGTGCCCGCCCGCGTCACCACCGAAATCTGCGCCCCCGGCGTCCGCCCAAACTCCGGCGCAAACGTCGACGTCTGCACCTGAAATTCCTGCATCGCGTCCATCGAAACCAAGCTATTTGTCCCACCTGTCGACGTCAGCGCCGGCAACGTGCCGTCAAAACTACCCGCCAAAGCCGGAGCCGCAGGCAATCCAAAATTCCCGCTCACCCCGTCAATCGTCAAATAATTACTCGCCGTCCGCTGCCCGTTCGAAGAAAACTGCCCCGGGTTCCGCGCCGTCGTCGTTGTCTGCGCCACGCCCGGCGTCAGCGCGATCAAGTTCTGAAACGTCCGCCCATTCAGCGGCAAATTTTCAACGAACCGCTGGTCCACCACCGTTGCCACCGCCGCCGTCTCAACCACACCCCGCGACTCGTCCACCACCGTCAACGATTGCCGCTGCCCCAGCAGTTGCAACGTCACGTCCAAGCTCCGCCGGTCGCCCACGTTCACCACCAACTGCCGAAACTCCGTCACCGCAAAACCATCCGCCGAAACCCGCAGCCGGTAAACATCCGGCGTCAGCCCATTCAGCAGATACTGCCCAGTCTCGCTCGTCTTCGTCTTCCGTTTGTGGCCGCTCGACAGACTTTCCAACTCCACGACGCTACCCCGAATCACCCCTTTCGATTCGTCCCGCACCGACCCAGTAATCTGCCCATTCGGAAGCTGGCTCCATGCCTGCTGCGCCATCAAGACGGTCAAAAATAGAGAGAAGAAAACCCTGGTACTCACGGAATCCATAATCGCGCAATACGCAACTGAGTTGCAACAAAAACGTCGCCCGCCCGCCGTAACGCCCGGCGACGTTCCCGAACCCGGTACTTTCGCCCCCTTGCCGCTTCACCCGTCCGCTTTCCCGCAGGCGTCCATCCGTCCTCCAAAATCACTCAACAAGCCGAGTGTGACGAAGCTCTTACAGCCTCTCCAGCCGCGTCGTCGAGTCCCCAAACTGATCCAGCTTCACCCCAAACCGATCCATCAGCGACAGATACAAACTGCACATCTTTCGCTTCTCCTCGCCTTCCTTTAAATAGTTCAGTGCCCGTCCGGTCTCCAGCGTCCCGCCCAATCCACCCGCCAGCACCAGCGGCAACCGGAAATTGTCGTGCTTCCGACCAATCCATAGGTTCGAAAGGAACATTAGGCACGTATTGTCCAACACCGTCCCATTCCCCTCTTTCATACTGTCCAATTTCGTAGCAAGGTACGCAAACTGGCTCACATGAAAACGCGCAATCCGCTCGTACCCGTCTGAGCTATTGTTGTGCGACGCCGCATGGTGCCCTTCTTTCACTTCCAAAAACGGATAATACATCGCCGAAAGATCCCGCGAAATAATTAACGATGCGACCTTCGTCCGGTTCGTTTGAAACGCAATCGCGATAATGTCGCACATCAGCCGAGCATGGTCTCGCAGGTCCTCCGGCAAACCGTTTGCCGGCCGGTCCATTGTCGCCGCCACCGTGTTCTTCGCCTTCGCCGCGTCCTCGGCTCCGTCCTTACTCTTCCGCATCCCCTCCACGCGCTTTTCCACTTCCCGCACGCTCGTCAGATACTCGTCCAACTTACTCTTATCCGTCGAACTGATCTTTTTAGTTAGCTCCTCCGCCCGGCTCTTCACCCGGTCCAGCACACTAATATTCAGCAGGCTGCCCCGGTTATCAAACAGGTTATCCCACGCCAGCGACGGATACACCTCCACCGGCACCGGCGACTCCGGGCTCTGCCACGAAATATGCGAACTATAAGCCATCGAGAAGTTCGTCTCGTGGTAACCCGTCATCGGCTGCTCACAAGCCAGAACGATGCTTGACTGCGGCGTGTCGCCGCCCGTCCGATTCGCGATCATCTGGTCCACACTCGTCCCCGAATGGATGATTGCGCCCCGCGAAATCTTCGCCCCCGAAAGCAAACTCCCCGTTTGCCCCGGATGAATCCCCTGGCCCGTCAGAGCCTTTATGAACAAGCCATCAATTACGTTGATCTTCTGCTTCAACGGCTCCAGCGGTTGCAGCGTCTTGCTCAGCTTCATCTCCGCACCCGTACCGGATGCGCTCCAATGGTCCTCGTTGATTCCGTTACCCAGGAACATCGTCCCAAAGCGCTTCGGAAACGCCGACGCCGACGGGATGTCAGCCAGCGCGTGCTGTGACTCAAGCCACGGCAACGCGACGGCGCAACCGGCCCCGCGAAGCACCGTCCGGCGCGAGATCGAATTCTGAGTCTTTCCTGTCGTTGGGGGCATGTTACTCGCCTCTCCTCTGTTGGTATTGGGGCGTTACCGGCTTCCGCCGATTCAAAAACTGCGGGCTCACTACAATCGTCTCAATAATCGATTGGAAACGATACTCCCGCTTCGGTAGTGTCGCCCTGATCTGATCCACTACCGCTTCATCAGAAAGCTGCAACGAGCGGTTCAACGCATACGCTACTAACTTCCTGCTCAAATTATCTACGAAATCCGACTGCCGATGCTGACGGATATAGGTAAGGATGCCCTCCACCCCCGAGCCTTCAC
>JANXMS010000071.1 GCA_025354525.1 Acidobacteriota bacterium | reverse complement strand
CGAACTCGGGGTAGCGGGCGTCGAGTTCCTTGTCGGTGATGAAGTCTCGGGTGGCGTTGCGATCGACTTCGAGGTCGGGGTCGTCTTCGATGACTTTGCGGAGGGCGGCGCGGCGTTCGGGAGGGAGGTCGTGGCCGACCTTGAGTTCGGCGCGGAAGCGTTGGTAGGAGGCTTCGAGGAGATCGTCGAGACGGCGGATGGCTTTGGCGTCGGAGCTGGTTACGTCCTTGATCCAGGCGTCGCGTTGGGCGGGTTCGATGTCAAGCACCATGCGACTGGGCCAGGGGCCGAAGCCGAGGTTGGCGGCGAGCCAATTTTCCGGGTCCCAGACGGCTTGATAGACGGCGGTGAGCTTGTAGTAGTCCTTCTGAAGGAGGGGGTCGAACTTGTGGTCGTGGCAGCGGGCGCAGCCAACCGAGAGGCCGAGGACGGAAGAGAGGCTGGTTTCCATGGCCTTCTGGAGGGCGTCGAAGTACTTGTCGACCTCGTAGATGGTTTGGTTGTCGGTGATGTCGGCGGTCGTGCGGAGGAAGCCGGTGGCGGTGATGGCTTCGACCTGATCGGGGGTGGGGGTGGAGCCGGGTTTATAGTTGACGAGTTGGTCACCGGCGAACTGTTCGAGGAGGAAGCGGTTGATGGGCTTGTTGGAGTTGAAGGCTTTGATGACGTAGTCGCGGTACTTCCAGAGGGTCTCGCGTTCGGAGTCGCCGGCGTCGCCGCGGGTGTCGGAGTAGCCGGCGATGTCGAGCCAGTGGCGGCCCCAGTGTTCGCCGTAGCGGGGGCTGGAGAGGAGGCGGTCGACGACGGTTTCGTAGGCGTTGGGCGAGGGGTCGGCGAGGAAGGCGGCGGTGTCGGCGGGGGTGGGGGGTAGGCCGGTGAGGCCGAAGTAGACGCGGCGGAGGAGGGTGGTACGGTCGGCTTCGGGCTGCATTTGCCAGCCTTTGGCTTGGAGTTTGGCTTGGATGAAGGCGTCGATGGAGGTGGGATGAGCTGCTTTGATGGGCGGTTGGAAGGACCACCAGCGGCGGGCTTCGGGGGTGATGCGGGCGGCTTCCTTAGCGAGTTGGACGGCGTCTAGTTCGGCGGAGGGGAAGCGACCTTGTTCGATGTAGGTCTTGATGAGTTGCTTCTGAGCGGCGGAGAGGGCACCACCCATGGGCATCTTGCCGGAGTCGATCATGATCCAGAGGAGGCTGCGGGTGGGCTTGCCGGGGGCGATGGCGGGGCCGCTGGAGCCGCCGGTCATGAGGCCGGTGAAGGTTGTGAGGTCGAGGCCGCCCATCTTTTGTTCCGGGCGATGGCACTTGGCGCAGCTCTTTTCCAGGACGGGGAGGACCTCGTCTTTGAACAGCGGGGCGCGCTGGGCGAGGGCCGGGAGAGCTACGGATGCTAGCGCAAGGACGTAGGGGAGACGGGACACCGCAACACTATATCATTTGGTTTGGTGGGACGAAACGGGGTCCTGGAACGGGGAAATTGGCTTTGATCGTAATTTTTTGCGTTTTTTGCTGTTCCAAAGAAGACTATGTCCTTTTTTATCAATAAGATAAGACTTTTTTGCAGGTCGGAAAAGTGGCTTCGTTCGTAACTGCCTGAGAGCAAGACCGGGTGATGCGACAGAGAGCTACTCCCGATCTCATTTTATGACAGGAACGTGCGGAACCCGAAACACGGCTGGATGGTGGGAGGCACGAGAGGCCCGTGGTTATTGGGTTTGGCTGGCGCACCTTTATTTTTTTAGGTTGTGAACGCCTTATAGAAAGACCAATAGTTCGAAGAAACGAGTTAAAAATCGCTGTTCAACAACGACGAATCGGTAGAAGTCCGGCGGCTGTCTGTTATGCGCGGCCAGTCGGCAGATTTGAAGGCCCGTCCTCCGCACTGGACTACTTGATGCGCTTGTGGGTTTATGATGTTAAACATGAATACACCATTGGTGTATTCATTACCACTCGTGTCCAAATTAGGTCAAGTGCTTGGGGGGTAAAGCCCTGTTAGGGTAGAAAGGAGTTCCAGCAAGAACGATCCTACCTCAACGAGGCTACACCCCCTGTCACGAGTATCCAGCATTTTCAGTCAGATTCTCCAG
>JANXMS010000616.1 GCA_025354525.1 Acidobacteriota bacterium | reverse complement strand
GTCGATGAACTGAGAATGCCGACCGTGTTTGAGGCCATTGCGACGGGAGCTGGCTTTGCCGGCTTCGGTCTTTGGGCCGGTGCTTTTTTGAGCGTTGGCGCGGTTGATTTCGGCGCGGTGTGCCTTTTTCTCGGCGTCAGTAGGTGGCGTTTCCATCGTGTTCTCCTTAGAAAGCTGGGGGTAAAACGGCGAACGCCCTACCGGGTGGGGTAGGGCGTTCGCAGAGTCTCGGATGAGCTTTGATTTGAGGCTAGCAGGCCAGGCGGCGAAAACGGCTCGGACGGGGGGCCGGAATTTCTTGTAGGTGCATGAAGGGATAGGGACTTATTTTTATTTTCACACCTTGTGAACGGAATTTTACGGAACTGGACAATCGAACACTTTGACTGGAAGCTGTTCATTCGGCTTGAGTTATTGGTTACGCTTTTGAAAGCGCGGGCGGGCGGGGCCGTTCGAGGTAAGTTTTGCTTGATTTTATTGGACTTTCGGGCGGCACGACGGCCGTCTGAAGGTGGCTGGACGATCGGCACCGGCTGGCACCTCGGCCTTGGGAACCGATCCGAAGTAGCCAACTTCCGGAGGCCCGACCAATCGACTTATGATCGCCTCGCCGAGGCAACTTGAATTTCAAGAGCGCACTCCCGGCGTGCCTGACCACCTTCGGCGTTATTGCCTAGCCTTACATGATCCGCGCCCACTTGCCCGCCTTAGAGAAAAATCAATAGTAGCTTAGAGCGGATCGGTGGGCGCAAGGTGGATGTATACTTGAGCGATCGGTGGCACAAAGACGGAGAAGAAAATTATGATCCGATCATCGCCGCTGACACAAAGGAGCTTAGTATGGCGTTCTTGAATCGATCTCGATCAATTTCTATTGCGGCAGGACTGGCAGCCGTTGCGGCGTTTGTGAATGTCGCGGTGGCGACAAATTCTTGGGGCGGTTACCACTGGGCACGGACCACTTCAACGTTCACCCTGAAGCTGGGAAACAACCTTTCCCCGGGTTGGCAACAGCACCTTAGCGACGCGTCTTCGGATTGGAACAGCCCACTATCTTTTGGCGCGACATCGACACCTCTTGTCACGGCGATCGTCGCCGGTCAGTCCAGCAAGCGTTGCACGATGGTGGCAGGAACCACACAGGTATGCAACAGTACCTACGGCAATAACGGTTGGCTCGGCCTGGCGAGCATCAATATCACAGGTGGCGTTCACATTACGCAGGGGTCGGCGAAGATGAACGACACCTATTTCAACACCAGCACCTATAACAACGTCAATGAGAAACGGCATGTGATGTGCCAGGAGATTGCCCATACCTTCGGGCTCGATCACCAGTCGACAAATGGCAGTTCCCAAAATACTTGCATGGATTATTTCTCGAACACGGGTGCCAATGCCACCAGCACGCTGAGCACGAGACCCAACAAGCATGACTTCGATGAACTGAACCTGATATACGCGCACCTTGACAGCACGACGACGGTTGCCCAGACATCATCCCTGTCGTCTAAGGCCGACATCGATGTCACCGACGATCCGAATAGCTGGGGCAAGCTGGTGAGCCAGTCAACCAATGGGCGTAGCGCGACGTACGAACGGTACAACGAAAACGGGTCCAAGACTGTCAGCCATGTGTATTGGGCGATCGAAGCGGCAGCCAAATGTCCGTCCTGCGATCACCGTTATGACGGAGGTCATTAATGATCGACTTTCGTTGGAGCGCTTGGTCTTGAAAGTCTGGGTTGCGGGAGTGGGCGGACTCCCGCAACTCTGAACAACTACTTTGCGGTGTCCGTAGCGTCCCGTGCGCTGGGCACCCCGGCGAGTGGGATCACGATGTTTTCCCAGAGAGGGTGATTGCCGGGACAGACTTGGTCGCATGAGCTGCCACCGATATTGCAACCTTCGCGGAATTTCGACTGAAGGCGGGGCAGCGTCATGGGGCCGTTGGCGGCTCCATGGCCTTCAGTGATGGGCGAAAATTATAGCAAGTCTTGACTTAACAGAGGGCAAATCCGCGACGTCTGAAGAGATCCGGAGCAATGTCGGGAGAGAGGAAGGGGGATAGAGCCTCGGCGAGATCGACGACAAGCGCATGCATTGACGGGGCCCTGAGCTGGGAC
>JANXMS010000600.1 GCA_025354525.1 Acidobacteriota bacterium | reverse complement strand
GAGCTGATCGGCCGCCTACATTCCACACGGTCTAGAGCGATACCCGCCTTAATGGAGGCGTTCTGGAAACCCGAACTACCGGCCCCGTATTGGGCGGACTGCAAACTACGTTTGTCCCAGCTTAGGGCCCCGTCAATGCATGCGCTTGTCGGCGAGATCGACGAGGCTCTCTCCCCCTTCCTCTCTCCCGACATTGCTCCGGATCTCTTCAGACGTCGCGGAGTTGCCCTCTGTTAAGTCAAGACTTGCTATAGCGATTCTTGGCAACCCGCCCGTCGCGGAACTTGGTGACCAAACCCCCGCGGGCGCCTCTCCGGCATTCCGCGATCTCCTCGTTTTGCAGCACTAAAGCTAAAAGCGGCCCGCCTGAAAGGCGGGGGGATTAGACCGGCACTCAGAAACTAAACCGCCACCCGCCGCACCATCCAGACAAACCAATAGACAAAGTAGATCAGCGACCAGCCGAGAATTAGAAGCGCAGTCAACACTCTCATCGTCTGGAGCAAAACGTGGTCGACGGCGGCTCTTCTAAGTAATTTAATACTCAAAAGTACTAAGTCCATCCCCAAATGAAGTTACCAAACGTGCAACGCTACAAACCGAGGCGGACTCGCACTCGCCCCAATCACCTTCGTCGAAACCACCATCTGCAAATTCTTCTTCTCCCACCCCGCGGGTGCCCCCCGCAACCCTTCATTCATCGATACCTCCGACAACAAAAACTCCCCCCCCGCCTTCGTCCCTAAATGCGTAATGCCCCCCACGCTAATCACAGGACGCCCCGTCGTCTCGTCAAACACCCGCGTCAACACCGCATAGTCCACCGCCTCCGCCTCCAGCGGAGTATCAATAAACGAGCCCCGCCACTTACTCGACCCCACCTCCTGCCCATCCTCAATCGACCGCCAGCCATCCGCCCCTAATACCACTCGAAAACGCAAATCCTTATTCGTCCGCAACGTCCAATCGTTGCTGAACGCCCCGATCAACACCGCCGCCCCCTCCCGCAAATCCGCCAACGTCGTCGTCCCGCTCCCCCGCAGCCGATAGTCCTTATGCCGATCATGGAAAAATACCGCCAGCGCCGTCATGCTCATCGCGTCCCCCATCGGCGCATACCGGTCCCACGACGGAATCACATCCCGCGACGACAACGCAAACCCACTCGACAGCCCCCGCGCCGGAACCCCCGAGTGTTCCGGATCCAAATCCGACTCCGCCGCATTCGCCACTTTCTTACGCAACGAATACACCCGACTCTGCCCCACCGACACCAACACCGGCCCGTGCGCCCCCAACGTCGGTGCCCAAAATCGCTCAAAAGCCGTTGTCCCCCCCGGCCCATAACGCCAAACCCCATACACTAAACCCACCAAGACCAACGCCCCCAACACCCACCTCCAACGCCACTCCCGACCCGTCACCGTCACCTCCCCAGCTGCCACCACCGGCAAGTGGAACTCCGGCACATAACTCCCCGCCACCAACTCCACCCGCGGCTCACCCGCCCGCTCCGGGTCCTGGTAATACTGCGCCAAACGCTTCCTCACCTCCCCCGCCGTTATCCGTACCACAGGGTCCTCCGTCGTGTCGTACCCCGACGTCCTCCCAAATGCCTCCACCCCAATCACCTTCTCCCGCAAACTCTCCGCCTGCCCCGCCAATCGCTGCGTCACCACAAAACTCAAAAACGTCCGGCAACGCTTGCTCGCCTTGAACATATCGCTCTCCAGCAACCGCCCCAGTTGCTGTCGCACCGCCTCGTCCGACAGGCCTACGTTCATTCCCCTATTCTAGCCCACGATACCCCCGTACTGTACCTACTTCCAACTCATTGCAAACAAAACCCGATACACCAAGTTCCTTCCGGCCCGCCCCGCAACACTACAAACTGGTTAAAATCTTCCTCTTCAGGATTCTTCTCCCTATGAAAAAAGCGTTTACCAACAAGATGTATGAGTTGGCTCTCCTGTTCGCCCTAGCTTCGGTCGCCTCGGCCCAACAGAATACGGCCACCCTCACCGGCATCGTCACCGACCCTTCCGGAGCCCCGGTCGCCAACGTGCGGATCAAAGCTACCGCCGCCTTAACCAACTCCGTTCGCGAAACCACCACCAACGACGCCGGCAGCTACACCATCCCCTTCCTCACCGCCGGCAACTACAGCATCGAGACAAATAAAGCAGGCTTCCAGTCCGGCCGCGTCGCCAGCCTAGCACTCCAAGTCGGTGGCACCGCCCGCGTCGACATCCAAATTAAAGTCGGCAGCGTCTCCGAATCCATTGAAGTCTCCGCCTCCGCCGCCGTCCTCCAAACCGAAAACGCCACCGTCGGCTCTGTCATCGACGCCCAAAAAATCGTCGCCATCCCCCTCAACGGACGCAACTTCATCCAACTCGCCCAGTTGATCCCCGGCGCTCAGGCCGGCACCCCGGGTTCGATCACCGTCCGCCGCGGACGCGGCTCCATCGGCCAAACCGATAGCTCCTTCGGCTCCACCGGCTTCTCCGCCAACGGCTCCCGCGACACCGCCAACCGCTTCTTCCTCGACGGCATCGAACTCATGGATTATGACGCGATGACCTACTCCTTCTCCCCCTCCATCGACGCCCTCGCCGAGTTCAAAGTCGAAACCTCTAACTACTCCGCCGAATCCGGCGGTGCCCCCGGTGGTCATATCAATATGCTGACCAAACGCGGCGGCAACGCCTTCCACGGCACCCTCTGGGAATTCAACCGCAACGACGCCCTCACCCAAACCTACGACGCCATCGGCAAAACCTCCCTCTCCAGCCCCCGCCTCAACCGAAACCAGTTCGGAGCCAACATCGGCGGACCTGTCCTCTTCCCCAAACTCTACAACGGTAAAGACAAAACCTTCTTCTTCTTTAACTGGGAACGCGGCCGCAACCTCCAAGGCGCCGTCGCCGGCTTCCGCATCGTCCCCAACCAGGACTTCCGCAATGGCGACTTCTCCAAAATCGTCAACTCCCGCACCGGCGTCCCCATTGTCCTCCGCGATCCGCAACGCGTCCCCATCGCCAATAACCTCATCCCCCGCTCCGCCCTCAGCCCCCAATCCCTCGCCTTCCTCGCCTTCACACCCCTCCCGAACACCGTCAACGGTGCCCAAAACTTCCTCAACAGTCCCGTCCCGGCCATCTCCAAGCAGGACAATTACAACGCCCGCATCGATCACCAACTCACCTCGAAAGACTCCCTCTTCGGCCGCTTCGTCTTCAACGACACCGTCGAATCCGGCGTACCCTTCTGGGGCAACGATCAACGCGACAACCTTGGCCGCACTAAAAACCTCTCCCTCGGCTACACCCGTACAGTCTCTTCCAACATCGTCAACGATCTCCGCGGCGGCTATCACAACTTCTACGAAAACGAAACCTTCGGCACTTCCGGCCTCGCCGCCTTCGACGTCGCCAACAAAATGGGCCTCCCCCTCGTCTCCAAAGATCCTAAATTCTTCGGCCCCCCCATCGTCAGCATCGGTGGCGACGACGGCAACTTCTCCACCTTCGGCCTCCAACGCACAATCGGTCCCCGCGAACGCTCCAACGGCATCATGCAGGTCGTCGATAACCTCTCCTGGCAAACCGGTCGCCACTACCTCAAGTTCGGTGCCGACATCGCCCGCCGCCTCGTCACCTTCAACCAAGCCCGCGACCCCCGTGGTAACTTCGGCTTCGATGGCACCTACACCGGCGCCGCCCTCGCGGACTTCATGCTCGGCTACGTCCGAACCGCCAGCCTCAACCCCGCCGTCACCGTCACTGACCTCACCAACACCTGGCAAGCCTATTATTTCAACGATGATTACAAACTCTCCCCCCGCCTAACCCTCAACTTCGGCATGCGCTACGACTACTTCGGCAAAATGGTCCAGAAGGACGACAAATTCGTCAATATCGAACAAAACGGCCTCCAAGTCACCGGCTTCGCCACCCCCACCACCTCTAAATACGGTCGTGGTCTCCTCCAGCCCGACAGAAACAACTTCGGCCCCCGCTTCGGCTTCGCCTATCAACCCAGCTTCGCCAAGGACATGGTCGTCCGCGGCGGTTACGGTATCTACTACACCCCGCAAATCTCCAACGCCATCTTCGCCATGGCCGAAGGGGCCCAAGCCACCGCCGGCGCCAACGTCGCCGGTAACATCGCCGGAGCCCCGAATCTCTTCTTCTCCAACCCCTTCGCCGGCGCCGCAACCACCGGTGCCTTCAACTTCGCCGTCTCCAACGATCAAAACATGCGCGATAGCTACATCCAGCAATGGAACCTCAACGTGCAAAAGAAAATCTTCGGCGGCTTCGTCATCGACGCCGGTTACGTCGGCTCCAAGGGCACCCGCCTCGTCGCCACCCTCGGCGACCTCAACCGCCCCGTCAACGTCCTCGACCCCCGCGTCCCCGGCACCCCCTCGCTCAACTCCCGCCGCCCCAACCAACTCTTCCAACGCCCCGTCACCGGCGATAAAGCCATCGGCAACTCCATCTACCACTCCTTCCAGCTCAAGGTGGAACGCCGCATGGCCACCGGCATCACCGTCCTCTCCGCCTTCACCGCCGCCCGCGCCTACACCGGTCCTACCGACATCGGCGGCCAAGTCGGCGGAGGCAACTACATCGGCAGCGTCCAAAATCTCTACAACCTCCAGGGCGAACGCTCCATCGCCGGCTTCGACCAAAAGCTTCGCTCCGTCAATACCGTCCTCTATGAAGTCCCCTTCATGAAAGGCCGCTCCGGACCCGTCGCCTACATCGTCAAGGGTTGGCAGTTGTCCACCATCATCACCGCCGCCTCCGGCTTCGGTGCCCCCATCGGCTACGGCGTCGACACCACCGGCACCGGCGTCGGCTCCCGCCCCGACCTCGTCGCCGGACAAAACGGCAACCTCTCCGGCTCCGACCGTACCTTTAAGCGCTGGTTCAACACCGACGCCTTCACCATCTTCACCGACCCCGCCACCCGGCAAAACCTCTTCTTCGGCCGCTTCGGCACCGCCCCCCGCACCAACGCCATCCGCCTCCCAGGCCTGTTTAACTCCGATTTCTCGGCCAATAAACAGTTCTCGCTCGGCGAACGGCGCTACCTCGAATTCCGCACCGAGGTCTTCAACCTCTTCAACCACTACAACCCCGATGTCGCCACCGTCGACCTCAATATCCGCTCCCAAACCTTCGGGTCCATTGGAGGCGGTGTCCGAGGAACCACCGTTCGCGTCATCCAACTCGGAGCAAAGTTCGTCTTCTAACTCGCGCCCGATAATAAGGGGGCCCCTCACCGGCCCCCTTATTACTTCACAATCACAAGCGTCGTTGTCTGTCCCGCCGCCACCATCGTTCCC
>JANXMS010000561.1 GCA_025354525.1 Acidobacteriota bacterium | reverse complement strand
GGGGAAGTCGGCGAGGTCAGCGGACGGTTCACCTTCCGGGTGAAAGGCTAAACAGGGGGCGAAATCGCTCATCCCGTTCAGTATCAATCATTTCCAACGCCAACCGCCACGGAAAGACGGTTCAACTGCCGATTATAGGATAATGGATATAGCTTCTCTGCGTGGCTGCGGAGAAGTTCCTTAGTCGCATGTCTTCCAACATGCGCTGCTGCAATGGGCTCATGGCTGTCGCTCCTTGATGGATTGAATTTGGTTGCGCTTACAACCTCATTCCAACATGAGCCCGTTTTCGGGGGAAGGATAGCCTACGGGAAACGAGCAGCTTCTATCGCATAGCGATTTAGTTCAACGGGGACACCCAGGCGGGCAATCAAAATGCCAGCGAGTACGCTCAGCCCACGCTTTTCGGTTGGCTGGACGCACGAGATCGAAAGCTTTGGCCGACGTTTGTGCTGGGTCATATTGCCTATGGGAATGAAAATGATGGCGGGGTTGGAGCAGCGTAGGTAGCCGTGTTTGTTCAAATTGCGCCAATCCAAGAACGTTGCGAGGAGGTTGGCCAGGCAAGGGAACAAGGTTGATTGGCAGAGCAGCGGGGAGGGTTGGACGCAGGAGCGACGGGTGATTGTGTCGCGCCAGAAGGCGGCCGAGCAGAAGGCGGAGGCCAGTTCGAAGGGGGAGTAAGCAGCCGATTTATGCGTATTCGGTATTGGTGACGAGTTGGGAGGAGCGGGATTTGGGGAGATTGACGCAGAAGTATCGGAACCGGGCGGACGCTGAGAACAGGTTCTATGAGCTGAAAACCAGTGGGGCTGGCTCAAGCGGAGCCAGTGGATGGCGCGGTTGGTGGCGTTGGTCTACAACTGGTGGGGCATCTTCACGGGGATGGGAAGTTGGAGATGACGAAGTTATTGAGTGGCATGAGCGAGTATCTGCATCGGGTTCTGGCCAGTGCGACGCAGTTGGACGAGAAGGCGCGATGGGGCACCCTGCTGCGGAGAATCTTCTGGTATTGCTGCGGCGGATCGCCCCCGATTGTGTCACCCATCCTGCCGGTCGCACAGGGGGGCGTCGGCTTCGTCTAGTTGAGTAACTTCGAGGCGTCCTTGGCGAAGTAAGTAACGATGATGGAGGCCCCGGCGCGTTTTATGGAAGTTAACGATTCCATCATCATCCGGTCGCCGTCGATCCAGCCGAGGCGGGCGGCGGCAATGATCTGGCTGAACTCGCCGGAGACTTGGTAGGCGGCGATTGGGACGTCAAAACGATCATAAGCTTGACGGATGATGTCGAGATAGGGCAGGGCCGGCTTTACCATCAGGATGTCGGCACCCTCTTCGAGGTCGAGGGCCATTTCCTTCATCGCCTCGCGCGCGTTGGCCGGGTCCATTTGATAGGTTCGGCGGTCGCCAAATTGGGGCGTCGATTCGGCGGCTTCGCGGAAAGGGCCGTAGTAGCTGGAGGCGAACTTGGCGGCGTAGGCCATGATTGGGGTGTTTGCAAAGCCGGCCTCGTCGAGGGAGTCGCGGATGGCCGCGACGCGGCCGTCCATCATATCGGAAGGGGCCACCATGTCGGCTCCGGCGCGGGCGTGCGTGACGGCGGCGGCGGCCAGCCATTCGAGCGAAATATCGTTGTCGACATCGCCGTCGATGATCTTTCCGCAGTGGCCGTGGGAGGTGTATTCGCAATTGCAAACGTCGGTGATGACGAGCAGCCCTGGGACCTCGCGCTTAATAGCGCGGATCGCCCGCTGTACGATGCCGTCTTCGTCGTACGCGCCGGAGGCATCTTCATCCTTACTCTTGGGGATGCCAAAGAGGATCACCCCGCCGATTCCGAGCGATTTGATGGCAGCGCACTCTTTCGCCGTCTCGTCGATCGACATCTGGTAGTTGCCCGGCATCGCCCCAATCTCTTTGCGGATCCCTTCCCCTTCCACGACGAACAGAGGAAAGATAAAGTTAGAGGGCTGGAGGTGGGTCTCACGAACGAGGTCGCGCATCGCCGGGCTTTGACGGAGGCGGCGAGGACGGTCGATGGGAAAGGGCATACGCCCATTATGCTACTTGCAGGTGCCGGTACAGACCGATTCCGAGACTTTTTGAGCCGGACCCAGAATGCCCGGATCCTCCACGCTCGGCCGACGGATGCTCATACTCTCGACGGTTTGCCCGTTCGCGGTTCGCTTCTCGATCAACTGCTGCTCGCGGAGCTGCGGCTGATCGGAGTTCGGCCTTCCGGGCTGGTTCATCGCGTAAACCGAGATCTGTTTCGTCTCGGACCCATCGGGCCGTTTCCGCAACTCAGCCACCGATTGGGAGTTGAGTTGGAGATGGCCGGTGGCCGGGTTGTTGATGTATTGGGCTGAATTCTCTACCGTGGCCCCGTTCGCCTCTTTGGTCTGCTTCACTTCTTTCAAGGCTGTCTGAAAGTTGCCGTTGGCGTCGCGCCGCTCGACGGTGAGCGCCTCTTGTTTCGTTTTGTCCCCGGTTTCGATGCGGGCCTGCTTCCGTTCAATCAGTTCGATCCCGCCATTTAGGTTAGGCCGCGCGACCTGCGTATCGATGGTCTCAATGTTGCCGACTTTGCGGGCTACCGCGGTCGTCTTTTCCGTCATCGAAAACCCGCCGCTGAGGTTGCCTTTGAAGACCTGGGTTTCGATGGTTTTAGACCCGTCGGCGTGCTTGTGTTCTTCGATCTGGAGCTTCTCGGGAGGACCCGGTTGGCCGTTTCCGTCGTAACGATGAATGATGCGTTCGACCACCCGGCCGCTCGCGTCATCCTTAATTACCCGCTCCTCAGCCCTTTGTACAGGCGAAAGCCCGCCGTTCAAATTCCGGACCGATTCTGCGTTCGATCCCTTCGTCACAGTGCTCTCGAGCGTCAACTGACGGTTGCCATTCGTATCGAAAGTATAGGACCGCGTCGTGCTGCCCTCTTGACCCTGGACCACGATAAGACTGCAAAGGGCGACAATCAAAACCCGCATAAAGGTTCTTTCGGCGGTTTCGGCCAAAAACTTGAGGGCCATGCCCCTTATAATATAAAGGTGGATCGCTCCTTTTATATTGAAACATTTGGCTGCCAAATGAACGTGCATGACTCCGAGAAGGTCATCGGCACGCTGCGGGAACGCGGCTATCTGCAGAAGGCGACGGCTGAAGAGGCCGGGTTGGTGCTGTACAACACCTGTTCGATTCGGGATAAGGCGGAGCAGAAGGTCTTCAATAAGCTCCAGAACTTCAAGAAGGGCGCGGCAAAGAGCGGTCAGGTTTTTGGGGTGTTGGGTTGCGTGGCGCAGCAGGAAGGCGAAAAGATTTTTGATCGGGCACCACACGTTTCGCTGGTGGTCGGTTCGGCCAGCTACACGAAGTTTCCTGAGCTTCTCGTGCAGATTGAGCAAGGCGAACGGCGGGTGACCGGGCTGAGTCTCGACGTTGACGAAGCGTTCGACACGCCGTATACGCGGCGGGACAACCCGTACCGGGCTTTCGTCACGATCATTGAAGGCTGCGACAAGGCCTGTTCGTATTGCGTCGTGCCCTTTACACGCGGCCCAGAGCGGAGCCGGACGGCGGACAGCGTCATCGACGAGGTTCGGCGCCTCGCCGATTTGGGTTACTCCGAGATCACTCTGTTGGGGCAGAACGTGAATTCGTATCGGGATCCTTCGCCGAAGGGCTGGGATTTTGCGACTTGTTTGGAACGCGTCGGGCAGGTCAAGGGGATTCGGCGGGTTCGTTTTACGACCTCCCATCCGCGCGACTTTACGAAGGCGATCGTTGAGGCGATCGACGCGACGCCGACCCTTTGCAACCATATCCATCTGCCGGTGCAGAGCGGATCGGACCGTGTTTTGACGGGGATGCAGCGGCTTTACACCCGCGAGCAGTATCTCGAACGGATCGGTTGGATGAAGGCGGCTAAGCGACCGATGACGATTACGACGGACATCATTGTTGGGTTTCCGGGTGAGACGGACGAGGACATCGACGATACGCTGGGGTTACTCGACGAGGTGCAGTTCGACGCGATCTTCAACTTCAAATATTCGCAGCGGCCGAACACCCCGGCGCTGGGGATGGGGGATCATATTCCGGAAGAAGAGAAGGGCCGCCGGCATATGAAGGTGCAGGAGCGGCAACGGATGATCCAGATTCAGAACAACGCGAACTATGTAGGGGATACTTACGAGGTTCATGTGGAGTTCTTTAACTTAGCCACCGGCCAATGGGTGGGGAAGACGACCCAGCATAAGACGGTAAATTTTTCTCACCCGAGCGGGCAGGCGGCCAACTTACTGGGTCAGTATGTGGATGTGTTAGTGATGCGGGCTGGGCCGGTGTCGCTGGTTGGCGAAGCAGCATAAGTTTTTTTGGAGGGCGCGTGGAAATCGAAATGAAGATTCGGGGTCTGATGATGGACCCGGTAACACAGACGCCCATTGTCATCCTAAAGGATGTGGACGGCGGTACAATTTTGCCAATTTGGGTGGGAATGTACGAAGCGAACGCAATCGCGCTCGAGATCGAGAAGGTGGCGACGCCGCGGCCGATGACGCACGATTTGATCAAGACGTTGTTGGCTGGCTTAGATGCCAATGTTAGTAAGGTGGTCGTCAACGAGTTGAAGGATGATACCTTTTACGCGATGATCTGGCTGGAGAAAGATGGCGAGCTGATTACGATCGACTCGCGGCCCTCGGATGCGTTGGCGCTTGCGTTGCGGACGGATTGCCCGATCTTTGTTGATGAACAGGTGATTCGGACATCGAAGGCGACTAACTCGGTATCGGACAAGGTGACTAACGACGAGTTGAAGCGGTGGCTGGAGAGTCTGAACGACGAGGACCTCGGCCGGTATAAGATGTAATGTTGGAGATATTCGAGAGGTTGGCGGCGGCGGGGATTGACCTGCTGCCGGCCGAGGTGACGACGCATTTTCTGTTTGTCCGGGGTGGGTTCGTTTCGCTGGTGGAGCGGCGGGACAAGGGGTTTGGGAGTGTGGGGGCGGCGGGGTTGATGGTGGAGAGCGGGTACGCGGCGCTGCTGTGGCGGGGCGGGGAATCGTTCTTTGTGGGGAAGGGGTTTGAGCGGCGGGCGACGGCCGAAGAGGTGACAGGGTTGCGGCGGTTTGAGGCGGATTTACGGGGAGCCTTGCACGGGTAGGCCGCCGCCGCAGGAACCACCGAACATAATAGCAGCCCGAAATCCAAGATATCTTCCCTGTGCTACGGGAGGGCCAGGGAGCATCGCGTAGTTAGCGGCCAAATCGGCAGTGCCGATGACTTGCCGAGCTTGTTCAAGTAGGTTCAAGCGTTCCCGCTGCGCTGGTGTCAGAAGGCCCTGATTGGTCGCGACCGCCGCTTTGTAGATCTCTTCCATGGCGCGTCGAGCCTCGAGCACGGCAGCTTTTCCTGCCCCGATCACCGCCGGGGAGAGCGGACTACCCGCTAGGTTTAACATCGCATTGCGCTCGGCGCAGTAAATGCTCCAGTCGAACCGGGCTTGGCGTGTTTGGAGGTCCTGGAGGTTGCGAAGGTAGGCGGCGGATTGCTCGGGCGTCAGCGCTAGAAAGTCGCGCAATGGTTTGGTTCGGTCGAAGGCGGCAGGGTCGTAAATGGTGACGGCAGGCCCCGAACCCGGCGCGGGAGGGGTTTCGAGATCGATGGAAAGGAGCCCACAGGCGCGGGGATCGTCTTCGTAGATGAGGAAACGACAATCGGCGTCGCGAGCAGTAAACCACAGGCCTTCGACCCCTTCCAGGATAATTGCGCGGCTGTTTTGCGCTTCGGTTAGAACGGACCGGTTGAGGCGAACGAGTTGATCTCGGCGCTCCAGGTCCTCGCGACGGATGGCTTCGAGTTCGGCGTAGCGGAGGCCAAGCGCCAGCGGATCGAGCGGGACGCGGAGGGACTCTTCCACGATTTCTGCCCTGACCAGCTCGACGCGGGCCTGCTGGGGCTTCATCCATTCGTAATGAGCTTCCTGGTTCAGAGCGATGCGCCGGGATTGGTCCGGCGTCAGTCCGAGGTATTGGCCGGAAAGGTCAGTCCACTGCGCGAAGGACGGGGTAACAAAGAGTAAGACAAGTAAGAGAAGACGCATGTTGGGTTAAGGGTGGCAAGGGTCTTGGAGGCTGAAGGCGGTTGTGTCGAACCAGCGAAAGCGCGTGGTGGGGATCACATTGAAAGGTTGAAGGAAACCGCCGTTCTCGGCTTCCTCTATCGAGCCGCTGAAAGCGCGTGCTTCGACTAGGAGTTGGAGCCGGGCGCGCTGGACCGGCGTGAGAAGGGCCTGATTGGTTTGGATGAGCGCCGCGCGGCGACCGGCGATTTGGCGTTCCGTCACGGCGATGGAGGAGTATGGTGAGCCGATCGCGGCGGGTTCGAGGGGGGAGGCCGCAAGAGCGATGCAAGCGGCCAACTGCCAACTGGCGATAAGACGTTGATGGAGGTTGAACCACTGATTGAATTCGTCAATATTGGCCCGATAGGTGCGGCGCTGGTCCGGGGAAAGGTCCAAAAAGTCCTGGATGCTGGTGGGCAAGATGGTGGGGAGGGGGAATCGGTTCTCTGGGATGCGGTAAGTCGGAACGGTCGGAACGAGGTTGGTCGGAATGGAAAAGACGGCGAAGCAGGCAGTCCGATCAGCAGAGGTGAGCAGGCGAGCGCACTCGGCTTCGGTGACGGTGGGCTGGAGGCGGCGGGCCTCTTCCAGAATGCGGAGGCGGAGCCGCTGGGCTTCAGTAAGGATTTGGACGTTGGTATTGAGGGCAGCGGCTTCGCGTTCGGCGATCTCGCGGCGGATTGCTTCGATTTCGGCGTATCGGAGGCCAAGTGCGAGGGGGTCGATGGGATCCTTCGCCTTCTCCTCGATCAGTTCGAAGGCGACGGTGACCCGGCGTTCGTCTTTGGGCTGCCGCCAGATGGCGAAGGTTTGCTGGTTGCGGTCGAACGCCTCCTTCTGCCCCGAGGTAAGGAGGAGGAAAACATCGAGGGCGGTCTGAACGAGCGCTTGCATGGCTAGAACCTAAGCGTAACCCAATTGAACGGGTACAGGCGCTGCCTTGGGGGCTTCTAACGCGACTTTCGAGGCGGTGACGCGGTCGGACATCCTGTACTGGTGGTCAGCGGGTCCACCGGCGACGGATAGGCGAGGGGGTCGCCGACGCGGCGACCGTTGAGACGCATGTCGGAGATGGTTGTATTTGCGAAAAAGTGGCCGATGGTTGAGGAGTCGGTGTCGAGAAGAGGGGCGGAGCTGGAGACGTCGATGGACTCGGCGACGGGGGAGACGCGGGCGAGTTTGATGACGATCCAATTTTGGAGGAGGGGCTGGAAACCTTTGGAATCGGCTACGAGGGTTTAGCGGCCGTTGGGGAGGAGGGGGCAGGTGTATTCGCCGTTGGAGTTCGAGAGGGCGGTGAAGGAGATTCGGAGGTGAGTTTGAGGGCGACGTTGGGAAGTCGGGCTCCGGAGGGCTCGGCGATGGAGCCGGTGAGGGTTCCGGTGGAGGTTTGGGCGAGGGCGAGGATTACGAGGGTAAGGAGGAGGCGCCAGTCAAGCATTTCGCTGAAGCGTATCAGAACCGGGGAGGGTCCATGCAATCGTACCGGTAGCCGCGGTGGAGGGAGCTGCCGTAAAAGCCGCCATAGAGGGAGCCGCCGTAGAAATTGTTAATGAAGCCGGGGCCGTAGTAGAAGCCCTGGTTCGGCTGGTCGTTGGGAATGATGGGGGCGGGTTTAGCGAGGAGGGCGTAGCATGAGGCGGTTTCGGCGCGGGCAGCTTCAAGGTCGGCGGTAGTGACAGCTTGGATTTTGGCTTGCTGGGCGGGGGAGAGATCGGCGTAGCGGCGGTTGATGAATTCGGTGCGGCGAGTGCCGTAGTCCCGAGCGACCTGAAGAATGGCGACGAGGGAGCGGCCGAGTTCGTTGGGATCAAGGGGTGCGGCTACCAGAGCAGCTTCGTAGGCGGTGAGGTGTTTATCGTAGTCGAGGCGTAGCTGGTCGAAGGCCAGAAAGAGGAGGTCGCCCCGGGCTGCGAAATCGGCTCGGGTGGCGGGCGAGAGCTCGAGATAGTCGGCGAGGGAGGATTTGACACATTCTGGGTCGCGGTGGCTGGAGTAGGCGACATCGATGACGGTGATGGGACGTTCGGGGGAGGGAGGGGGAGTGAACCAGTACTCGCAGGGAGCGAAGTAGGTGATGGCTATCACCTTTTGGTTGACGACGAGGGCGTCGAGTTGGGCGAGTTGGGCGGGGGAGAGAAGTTTTCGGTTGGCGGTGACGGCTTCGGCGATGTGGGCGATGCCCTGACGACGGATGGCGGTGAGTTCGGCAATGCGAAGGCCGAATGCTTGGGGGTCGAGGACGGGTCGAGTTTCCTCCTCTTCAAGTTCGCGCCTGACCTCGTAGGCTCGCTCCCAATGCTGGCTAAGCCAGACTCCGTAGCGGTTGTTGTTGGTCTCGATGGCGGTCCACTGTGCCGGGGTGATGTAGGGAAGGAGTTCGGTTTGAGCCGGAAGGAGCGACGCAAAAACGAAAAGGGCGAGGCCGAGGCCCCACCCTTTTCGTTTGCTGTTCCGAGCGAACGGCATCTACTTCTTTTTCGGAGCCGCCTTTTTCGCGCCGCCGCCTTTCTTGGCTGCGGGGGCGGCGCCGGCGACGCCCGGCGTGGGCCAACCGATGATCTGCGCCCGTTCGGCTTCGACCGTTAAGTTGAACGGATCAACCGAGAAATCCTTGCCGATGCCTTCGAACTCGATCTCGATGCCCGGCTCGGCCTTGCCCTTAAACGCCGCATTCTCTTCGAGGATGATGGTGATTTCGGGGGTGGTCGCGTCGGAGACTCCGATGACGAGTTTCTTCGGGTTAAGAGCCGGTTCCATGGAAACCAACTTGCCCTTGAGCTTTGGAATGGCCGCGCCCTTCAGGTTCATTTCGAAGTTGGCGGCGGCGGTGGGGCCGGTTAATTCCTGCTTCAACTGCACCCACAGGGCGAGCTGAGGATTGGTCCTTTTCAAATCTTCAAGCTGAGCGATGTCTTCCTGCTGTTTAGTCTGGATAGCGAAGCCAGCGGGAGCGTACGTGGTAGCGGCCGCATCGGCCATCAGCTTATCGAGGCCTTTCTTGTCGCCACGATACTGCGGATAGACGCGGTTGAGGTAGTCGCACACGGCTTTCTTGTTAGCAGCGGGGAGTTCGCCAGCGCCGGTGAGGGCACAAGCGCGAGCCACTTGCCAAAGGGCTTCAGGCTGCCGTTCCGCTTTTTTCTGGCCGAGGATGGCGGCACCGAGCTTGTAGGCGGCTTCGGCGTTGGCGGGGTTGAAGTCGATGAACTTGCGGAGAGTGGCTTCGATTGTCGCCGGGTTCTTCGACGCATTCGAGACGTAGAGAAGGGTGGCCCAAGCGGTGTTCTGGACGTCGGCTTTCTGTTTGTTCCAGGCGGCGGCATCGACACCCGCGGGCTTCTTGGCTTCAGCGAAGTATTCGCCGATGTTGCTGAGAAGCAGATTAGCGGCTTTTTCGCCTTCCGCGAGGGTGGCGGGGTCGGTGGTCTGCATCGACGTCGTCAGGAGGGCAATGTAGTACGGCCCAGTGAAGTTCTTGGTGTCAGCGGCGGCGATTTCCCTGGCGACGCCGAGCATTTCGGCGGCTTTGCCCAGTTGCTGGTACGTTCCGAGGAACTGGCCCAATCGCTGCATGGCGAACGCCGTCTTTGGGTACTTGGTCTTCCACTGGTTCAGCAGCTCCAGCTTCTTGGCCGGATCGGTCGCTTTGCCGATCTGCTCGACCACCAGTTCGTATTCGCCTCGATCAACCCAACTGGGTTCCTGGCCAAGGGCGAGCCCTGCCGCCAATCCGATCACGAGTAAAGTTTTCCAGAAAAACACTCTTGCCTCCCGAGTGATAATGCGCAAAGCCGGAGTATAACTGAATCGGCATCCCAGCCGCAACGCATATTCTACCGCACAGCGTTTAGATGGACCGATTCGGAAAATTGTTCCAGCAATTGACATGTTACACTCCCCTTTCCTCTTATGCGAATTCTAGACCTCAGCGTCATTGTGGCCTACCTGATCGGCATCACCTGGTTTGGGTCTCGATTTCGCGATTCTCAGCAGTCCTTAAAAGACTATTTCTTAGGCGGACGGAACACGCCGTGGTGGGCGATTGGCTTTTCGATCGTGTCCGCGGAGACGAGCACGTTGACGGTGATTGGCACGCCGGGCATCTCTTTTAGAGGAGATTTTGGGTTTTTGCAAGTGGTTTTCGGCTATCTGATCGCCCGGGTGTTGATCAGCGTGTTGTTCCTGCCGCAGTATTTTCGGGGCGAAATGTATACGGCTTATGAACTGATGCAGCGCCGATTTGGGCCCAACATTCGGAAGCTGACGGCGGGAAGTTTTTTACTTTTGAGGGCGATGGCGGAGGGGGTTCGGGTGTTTGCGATCTCGATTGTGATCTCAATTGTGCTGGGGACGGGGGAGCTGATTTCGATATTGATGATCGTAGCGCTGACACTTTTTTACACGTTCGAGGGCGGAATGACGGCGGTGATTTGGACGGACGTGGTGCAGATGTTCCTTTACATCCTGGGTGCGCTGGTGAGCTTGTACGTGATTTTTCAAATGGTGCCGGGGGGCTGGCCGCACATTTTAGAAACGGCGAGCGCGGCGAACAAGCTGCGGATTTTCGATTTCCGGTTTGAGTGGTCGCAGGAGTTTTTCTCGAGACCGTACAGCTTTTGGGCGGGGCTGATTGGTGGTGCGTTTTTGACGACGGCGAGCCATGGGACTGAACAATTGATGGTGCAGCGGTTGCTGGCGGGGCGGACGGAATCGGATAGCCGGTGGGCGTTGTTTGGCAGTTGGGTCGTCATTTTCTTTCAGTTTTCGCTGTTTTTGCTGATTGGGCTGATTCTCTACGTTTATTACAAAGACACGGGGCAAGCGCCGCCGACGGTTATGGACCGGATCTATCCGCAGTTCATTTGGGACTTTCTGCCGCGGGGGGTAGCGGGTTTGGTGATGGCGGCGATTTTGGCGGCGGCGATGTCGAATTTGAGCGCGGCGCTGAACGCGCTGGCGTCGACGACGGTGATGGACTTCTGGAAGCCGATGGCGAAGGTGGCGCGGACGGAGGCGGAATATCTTTATTGGTCGCGCTGGATTACGGTGGGCTGGGGGGGCGTGCTGTTTGCGATTGCGCTGGTGGCGCAGAATATTCAGTCGGTTCTCGAGTCGGGCTTGTCGATTGCATCGATCGTATATGGGTGCCTGCTGGGGGTGTTTTTGCTGGGGGTTTTGACGAAGCAGGTGGGGGAGCGAGCGGCGATGGTGGGAATGCTGGCGGGATTAATCACAAACCTTTATGTGAAGTTTGGGACGAATATTGCGTGGACCTGGTATGTGCTGATTGGGTCGGCTGTCACCGTTATGACGGCGCTGTTGATTTCGATATTTCTGAGAGAAGAGAGGGTCCAAAATGGTTGAGCTCAAGCGTGACTTGGGGGTTTGGGGGGCGGCGGCGATCGTCGTCGGGACGGTGATTGGCTCGGGGATTTTTCTCGTGCCGAAGAAGATGGTGCTGAGCGTGGGCTCGGCGGAGATGGTGTTTTTCGTCTTCGTGTTTGCGGGGTTGCTCTCGCTGGCGGGGGCGTTGACGTATGCCGAATTGGCGTCGATGATGCCGGAGGCGGGCGGGGAGTATGCCTATTTGCGGGAGGCCTATGGGCCGTTTTATGCGTTTGTTTACGGATGGACGCAGATGTGGGTTGCCAAGTCGGGATCGATTGCGAGTTTGGCGACGGGATTCTTCATTTACATGACGAATTTTTATCCGGGGCTGGATACGACGATTTACCAGTCGTCGTGGCTGGAGGTGAAGACGGGGCAGTTGCTGGCGATGGGGGTGATTGCGGCGCTGGGCTTTCTAAACTATTTTGGAGTAAAGGTGGGCGGCGGAGTGCAGGTGGGGGTGACGATTCTAAAGGTTGCCTTGATTGCGCTGATCATTGGGGTAGGGTTGACGTATTCGGGGGGATCGACGGCGAATTTCGCGACGAGTATTCCATCGTCGACGGGCGGGCTGGCGGGGTTCTTCGCGGCGCTGGTGGCGGCGCTGTGGGCTTATGACGGGTGGAACAACGTGAGTATGGTTTCGAGCGAAATCAAGAATCCGCAAAAGAATCTGCCGATTGCGTTGATTTTGGGCAGTTTGGCGGTGATGGCGATTTATCTGGCGGCGAACATCGCCTACTTCTACGTGTTGTCGGCGGGCGCGGTGGCGACCAGTGACCGAGTGGCGGCGGAAATGATGCGGCAGATTTGGGGGACGGCGGGGGCGAACGCGGTATCAATTGCGGCGATGATTTCGATTTTCGCGGCGTTGAACGGGTCGATTCTCTCGGGGTCGCGGGTGCCGTTTGCGATGGCGAGGGATAAGCTGTTTTTCCAGTCGATTGCGAAAGTGCATCCAAAATATTTCACGCCAGCGAACTCAATTATTCTGCTTTCAGGGTGGTCGATGCTCTTTATTTTGACGGGGAAGTACGAGCAGTTGATCACGTCGGTGATCTTTGCTTCTTGGATTTTGTATGGGATGGCGACGGCGTCGGTGCTGGTGTTGCGGCGAAAGCGCCCGGATCTGGTTCGGCCTTACAAAACGCTGGGATATCCGTTTGTGCCGATCGTATTTGTTTTGGTGGCAGGGGCTTTGATTGTGTCGACGTTGATCGAATCGCCGCGGGAGAGCTTGATCGGCGTGGGGATAATCGTGGTGGGGATCCCGTTTTATTGGTATTGGAGTCGGCAAAAAGCGGAGAATTGATTGGTTAAAGAGGGGGTCTGTTCTGAATTCAGAACAAAACTCTTGAAACGGGCACCCGTTTTCGAGTACAAAGAAGTAAGGGAAGGCTTACATTGCCTACCCTTGTTCTAAGAACGGAATACGGCAGGTCAAAGGTACTGAAATGGACGTCACCAAAATTCTCGCTGAATTGAAGACAGAAAGAGACTCTTTAGAAGAGGCAATTGCGACGCTGGAGCGCTTGGCGCTGGGCCGCGGAAAGCGGCGGGGGCGGCCGCCGTTGTGGATGGTAGACGCGGCGAAGCGCAAGAGTGCCGACACCGACAAAGAGCCGCCGACACGGTCCGCGGTGAGCAAGACGGTCGTCGTTTAGTTTCTGAGTGCCCGGTCTACCCCCCGCCTTTCAGGCGGGCCGCTTTTAGCCTCGGCGCTGCAAAACAAGGAGATGGCGGAATACCGGAAAAGCGCCCGCGCGGGATTGGCCACCAAGTTCCGCGACGGGCGGGTTGCCAAGAATCGCTAGACCGTGTGGGATGCAGGCGACCGATCAGCTCGCGACTGAATGTGGCGAACTTGCGGGCCCTCAAGCGCGATCCTCATCCGGTATGCTCTTCAGGCGGCTTTAGCCGTGCCCTGCGACTTTCAGTCGCAACTGAAACTCCACCGTTTTGAGGCAGTGGTTGTTTAGTAAAGCAAGTATTTGGCGCGGCGGGCGAGGAAGGGGATTAACTCCTCTTCCAATCGCGCTTGCACGGCACGGGGATCGGTGGCGGCGGCAAACTCTTTGATGAGGGCAGCGCTGCCGATCAGCTTGGCATTGGTTGCAAAGTTAATCTGGCCGGGGTAGAGCTTTTGGAGGGCGACGGCGATTTCGATGCCGAAGCGGACGGAGTCAAAGCCTTCTCGGTCGGTGACAATGAAACGGACGCCTTCGATGAGTTTTCCTTTATGATTTGATTCTGTAGGGGTGAAGCGGGTGGGGTAGACGCGAACACCGGCGATTTTGCGGGCGTTGAGGACGGCGGCGAGTTGGCGGCCGTGTATGAATTCGGCACCGACTTGTTCAAAAGGGGAGTCGGTGCCGCGGCCGACGGAGTAGTTTTTTGAGCTTTCGAGCATGGCGACACCGGGGTAGAGCAGGGCCGCGTTAAGGCTGCGCATGTTGGGGGAGGGGTTGACCCAGACGGTGCCGGTGGAATCGAGCCAGTCGCCGCGCTGCCAGCCTTTCATGGCGACCACTTCGAGCTTGGCGTTGAGGTTGAGTTCGGCGTTGAAAAGGCGGGCGAGTTCTCCGGCGGTCATGCCGTGGCGGAGGGGGATATCGTGGCAGCCGATGAAACTTTCGAGGGCTTTATCCATGAGGGGGCCTTCGACGCGGACGCCCGTGATGGGGTTGGGACGGTCGAGGACGTAGAAGGGCAAGTTGGCGGCCGCGGCGGCTTGGAGAGCGTTCTTCATCGTGCTGTTGTAGGTATAGAAGCGGGTGCCGATGTCCTGGATGTCGAAGACGAGGGCGTCGAGTTCCGCGAGCATGGCGGGGCTGGGGCGGCGGTTGGCTTGGCTGTAGAGGCTGAAGATGCGAATGCCGGTTTGTGGTTCGCGGGCGTCGTTGATGTTTTCGTGGTCTTCCTTGCCGAAGATGCCGTGTTCCGGGGAAAAGAGGGCGGTGACGTTGACGCCCATTTCGCGCATGACGACGAAGCCGGGGCGGCCTTGGAGGGTGAGGCCGGTATGGTTGGTGATGACGCCGACGCGTTTGCCCTTGAGGCGGGCGAACTTTTCGGCGACGAGGACGTCGAGGCCGGACTGGACGTAGCCGACGCGGTTGACGTGGCGGCGGATGCCGGCCATGGTTTCGTTGTAGCCGGTGAGGGACATGCCCGGGGCGTCGACGCCGAGGTTGGCGGCGACGATGGTAGCGACTTGGGCGCGGAGGGCTGTGATGGCGGGGCGGCGTTTGGGGTGGACGGAGTTGGCGAGTAAGATGACGTAGGTTTGGGTGGCGGGGTCAATCCAGAAGGACGTGCCGGTGAAGCCGGTGTGGCCGACGGAGCCGACGGGGAAGAGTTCGCCGCGGTTGGCGGAGAAAGGGGAATCGAGATCGAAGCCGAGGCCGCGAAGGATGGGCTGGTCGGAGGGGGATTGGGGTTGAGTGAATTTGCGGACGGTGAGGGGGCTCCAGACGCGGACGCCGTCGAGTTCTCCGCCGTTGAGGATGGCTTGGGCGAAGCGGGCGAGGTCGGCGGCGGTGG
>JANXMS010000557.1 GCA_025354525.1 Acidobacteriota bacterium | reverse complement strand
TCACCGCCGGCGCCGACACTCCCAAGCCCGGCTCCAACAAGACCAAGAGTCAACGTCATCAGCATACGGCGCCGACACCCCCAAGCCCGGCTCCAACTAGACCAAGAGTCAACGTCATCAGCATACGGCGCCGACACCCCCAAGCCCGACTCCAACTAGACCAAGAGTCAACGTCATCGGCACAGGCACCGTCACCGCCGGCGCCGACACTCCCAAGCCCGGCTCCAACAAGACCAAGAGTCAACGTCATCAGCATACGGCGCCGACACCCCCAAGCCCGGCTCCAACTAGACCAAGAGTCAACGTCATCCGCACAGGCACCGTCACCGCCGGCGCCGACACCCCCAAGCCCACCGCCAACTCCGCCCAGCTCATCCGCGCGTTCGCCGACAGCAGCTTCAACAACTTCGAATCGAACTGCGACAAGTCCTCCTGCATTCGTTTCATAATTTATAGGTGCCACCTGCTTTCGAGAACGAATCAGAAATCGACAACCTGATTTCCCAGTTCCTCGTCGGCACCCTCCCCAAAGCCGCCTGGCTCTGGGGAAATTCGCCCAACGCCCTCGACCGCCTCCGCTCCGCCATCCCCCGCTACAACGAAGCCACCGGCGGCCAAAACTCGGAAGACGTGGGCTACCACGAAACCCTGACCTGCTTCTGGCCCCAGCGCGTCGCCGAAGCGCTCCCCCCAGCATCAGTCCGGCCCGCCGCCAATGGGTTCCGCCCGACCTAGTTTGCGAGCCGCAGCGACTGGTGGCTCACGAGTTGCCACTTCCCGCCCTTCTTTGCGAACACATGCGTGAACGCCAAGTGGTTGGTCCCGCCCTTGCCGTCGGTCGTGTAGGCCACCATGGCATCCGCGTTTACCACCGCCGCCATGCCATAAACCCGAACCTTCATCTGGCCGTACTTCACCGAAATATACTTCTGCTTGCCGCTCTTCATCGAATCGATATAGGCTGCTTTCGAATCGACGAGGCCTGTCGAATGCAGATAGTGCAGGTCATCGGCCAACACGGTATTCAGGGCCGCAAAGTCGTTCGTGGTAATGGCATCGGCCCAGGCTTGCTCGGCCTTTTTCACGTCGTCTTCGGCACCGGCAAAGGCCATCGCCGTCGCCATGAGGATAATCAGGAAAATACGCATACCGCCATTATGGCGTGATCTGACCCAACACCACCGCCCGCCGCGCCCCGGTCGCCGACGGCAGATTTCCCGGTCGCCGCAGCCAAGTCTGCCGCGCCAGCATCGCAAACGCCACCGCCTCTTTGGCCATCACCGGAATCCCAAACTCCGCCGTCGTCGTCACCCGCGTCCCCGGCAGCAACGCCGCCAAATGGGCCATAATCATCGGGTTCAACGTCCCCCCGCCCGCCGCGATCAACTCGTCCGCCTCTTCCGACAAGCCAGCCGCAATCGAAGCCGCCGTCAACACCGTCGCCGTCGCCATCAGGTCCAGCAGCGGCACCTGCGTCGCCAGCAGCGATGCGACAAACTCCCGGCCATACTGCTCTCGTCCACAGCTCTTCGGCGCCCGTTTCTTGAAGTACGGCGCGGCGAGTAGGTCGGCCAACAGCGGCTGATTCACCTTCCCCTGCCGCGCCAACTTCGCCCCCCGGTCATAGGTCTGCTTACCCTTTGACACCACCCAAGCCAACTGGTCGATCACCATGTTTCCCGGCCCAGTGTCGAACGCCACCGCGTCCTGACCCGGCGCCAGCACCGTCACGTTGGCGATGCCGCCAATGTTCAACGCCACCCGCCGCAGCTTCTTATGCCGAAACAGCAGGTCGTCGACAAAGGGCACGAGCGGCGCGCCCTGCCCCCCGGCCGCGATGTCCCGCGGTCGAAAATTCGAAACCACCGGCGTCCCCGTCCGCTCGGCCAAAATGGCCGCCTCGCCCAACTGCAACGTGCAGCCCTTCTCGTGGAACACGGTCTGCCCATGGCATCCGATCAGGTCCACCGGCGCCTTCAACTTCCCCATCGCCTTAGCGTACAGCTCGCCCAACTTGAAGTTCCACCGGGCGATGTCCGCCGTATGTGTCGCCGCGTTCGAAATGCTCAGCAGCCCCTCGCGAGTGGCCCGCGAATACGGCACGTCGATGTGTTCCTCAAGCGTCCAGCCGCCTTTCGAAAACTTGACTACCGCCACGCTGATCCCGTCGAGCGACGTGCCGCTCATGATGCCCGCCACCCGCATCTACTGCAACTCCTTCTGCAAACTGGCCAGGATCTGCAGCGCTTCAATCGGCCGCAGCTCGTCCAGCTTCAATGCCCGAATCCGCTGCGCCAAATCTCCCGTCACTGGCTCAAACAACCGAATCTGCATCGGCGCTTGTTTCGGCGTCGCGACGGTCTCTTCCACCTGCTCATGCACCGCCAAAATCTCGCGGGCCCGTTCAATCACCGACGCCGGCAACGCCGCCAACCGCGCCACTTCAATGCCGTAGCTCTTGTCCGCCGCCCCCGGCTCCACCCGCCGCAGGAAGATGATTTGGTCCCCGGCTTCCTTCACCGAAACGTGCAGATTCGCCACGCCGCGCAGCCGCTCCGCCAGCACCGTCAGCTCATGGTAGTGCGTGGCGAACAACGTCCGCGCCCCAATCCGCTCGTGGATATGTTCCACCACCGCCCACGCCAGCGCCAAGCCGTCATAGGTCGCCGTCCCTCGGCCAATCTCGTCCAGGATGATCAGGCTGTTCTTGGTCGCTGTATTGAGAATTACCGCCGTTTCGGTCATCTCCACCATGAACGTGCTTCGGCCCCGCGCCAGATTATCAGCCGCGCCGATCCGCGTGAACACCCGGTCCACCACCGGCAGCGTCGCCGCCTGCGCCGGCACGAACGAACCCATCTGCGCCAGAATCGAGATCAGCGCCGTCTGCCGCAGGTACGTCGATTTGCCGCCCATGTTCGGCCCCGTAATCAGGCCCAAAAACTCATGGCCCGCGTCCAGCGAAACGTCGTTTGGAATGAAGCGCTGCGCGTCCCGCTCGGCCAGCTTCTCGATCACCGGATGCCGTCCAGCCACAATCCGTAGTTCGCCGCTTTCGGTGAAGGCCGGTCGCACATAACGATTCTGCGCCGCGACCTGCGCCAAGCCCGCCGTCAGGTCGAGTTCGGCCACCGCGTTTGCCGCCAGCCGGATCCGCTCGGCCTGCTCGGCCGCAAAGCTCCGGACGGCGGTGAACAGCTCCCGCTCAATTGTCAGGATCTTGTCCTCGGCGTCCAGGATCTTGCTCTCCAGCTCCTTCAGCTCCGGGGTCGTAAACCGCTCGGCGTTTACGAGCGTCTGCTTCCGGTCGTAGTCCGCCGGCACCCGATCCATGTTCGCCTTCGAGATCTCCAGGTAGTATCCGAAGACGTTGTTGAACCGAACCTTCAGCGAGTTGATCCCAGTCCGAGCCCGTTCGCGGGTCTCGATCGCGGCGATGTACTGCTTGGAATTCCGACTGATGTCGCGAAGCTGATCGAGGTCCGCCGAAATGCCGTCGCGGATGGTTCCTCCGTCGGTCAGGTTCACCGGCGGATCGTCGGCGATCGTCGTCAGAATCCGTTCGCGGACCTCGGCCACTTCGTCGAAACGGGCTTCGCCCACCAGCCGGTTCAGCGCCGGAATCTTGGCCAGCGAGTTGCCCAAAGCCGACATCTCGCGCGGCGTCGCCGTGCCCAGCGTAACCTTGGCGAGAAGCCGCTCCAGGTCGAGAATCGAGCCAAGCACCTTCCTCAGCTCGGTCCGCAAAATCGTGTCTTGCAGCAGCGCCTGCACCGCGTCCAGCCGGGCTTCAATCTCCGCCCGCTGCACCGACGGCCGCAGCAATCGCCGACGCAGCAAGCGTCCGCCCATGCCCGTCATCGTCTCGTCCAGCACATGGACCAGCGTCGACTCCTTCGACTCGCCCGCGAACAACGGCTCGATCAATTCGAGGTTCCGAACGGTCACCGAGTCCAGCACCATCGCCTCGTTCCGGTCGAAGTAAGTCGGTCGATCAAGATGGCCCAACGCCGACCGCTGCGTATCGCGCAGGTAGTGCAGAACAGCCCCCGCCGCCCCGGTCGCCAGCGGCTTATCGCCGAGCCCGCAGCCGTCGAGCGACAGCAGCGAGAAGTGCTCCCGCAGCGTCCGGCTCGCGTAGTCGGTGTCGAAAATCCAAGCTTCCAGGTCGGTCCGCGTTCGTACGCCGGCCCATTCCACGCCCGTCGCCGCCAGCACCTCGCGAACGTTCAGGCTCTCCAGTTGCGGGGCGATCTCTTCGAGCGGTAGCTCGGTTGACCGGAACTCGCCCGTCGAGACATCGACGTAGGCCAAGCCCGCTCGATTGCCCTTCCGCAGCACAGCCGCCAGGTAGTTGTTCTCCCGGCTTCGCAGCATGTTCGCGTCGGTCGCCGTACCCGGCGTAATGATCCGGGTGATCTCCCGCCGGACGATCTTTTTACCCGGACTCGGTGCCTCCATCTGCTCGCAGATGGCCACCCGAAAACCCTTGGCGATCAGTCGGACCAGATAGCCATCGGCGGCGTGATACGGCACCCCAGCCATGGGGATCGGCTGCTCAGCGTCCTTGTTCCGGGACGTGAGCGTGATCTCCAATTCCCGCGCGGCGATGACGGCGTCGTCCATGAAAAGTTCATAGAAGTCGCCCATCCGGAAGAAGAGCAGCGCCCCGGGAACCTGCTCTTTGATACTGTGATACTGCCGCATCAGCGGCGAGATTTCGGCTGCCATTCCTATGCGTAGATTCCACGGAGCTTCACGGCGAAGGCGACTCGATCCAGCGCCAGCATGTACGCCGCCGCCCGGTTGTCGACCTTGTGATCGCGGGCATATTGGGACACGTCACGGAAGCTCTCCACCATGATCTCCTCCAACCGTTGGTTCACCAGTTGCTCGTTCCAGAAGTAACCCTGGCGGTCCTGCACCCACTCGAAGTACGAGACCGTCACGCCGCCCGCGTTGGCCAGAATGTCGGGGATCACAAAGACGCCGCGGTCCCGCAGGATGCTATCGGCCAAAGCCGTCGTCGGTCCATTAGCCCCTTCGCAGAGGATTTTGCAGTTGATCTTCGATGCCGTCTCCTGGGAGATCACATTCTCCTTGGCGGCCGGCAGCAGAACGTCGCAGTCCAGGAACAACGCCTCGGCGGCGGTCAGGTTCGTTCCGCCGGCGAAATCGAGGATGGAGCCGGTGGCCTTCTTGTGCTTCATCAGGGCCTCGATATCCAGCCCGTTCTCGTTGTGGACGGCCCCGTCCACTTCGATGATGGCGATCACCCGAATGCCCTCCTTGGCCATCAGCCGGGCGGCCATGCCGCCGACATTGCCGAAGCCTTGGATGACGACGCGAGCCCTGGTTGGCGGGATGCTGAAGGTCTTCAGCGCCTCCTTCGTCACGAACAGGCAGCCTCGCCCAGTTGCTTCCGGACGGCCTCGCGAGCCGCCCAAGTTGAGTGGCTTGCCGGTGACGACGGCGGTGGTCGTCTCTCGCTTGTGCATCGAGTAGGTGTCCATGATCCACGCCATGGTCCGCTCGTTCGTGTTCATATCCGGGGCGGGAACGTCCTTCTCCGGCCCAATGATGTCGATGATGGCCGAGGTGTAGCGGCGGGTCACTCTCTCCAGCTCAATGTCGGACATGATGTTGGGGTCGCAGATCACCCCGCCCTTGCCGCCGCCGTAGGGCAGATTGACGACCGCGCACTTCCACGTCATCCACGACGCCAGCGCCCGAACCTCGTCCAGCGTTACGTCCGGCGCATAACGGATGCCGCCTTTGGCCGGACCGCGAGCCATCGAATGCTGGACCCGGTAGCCGGTGAAGACTTCGATTCGGCCATCGTCGAGCACTACCGGAATCGCCACCGTAAGCTCTTTGGTCGGAGTCTTGAGGACTTTGCGCAGGCCGCTATCCAGAGCTAGCCGATCGGCGGCTTGGTTGAAACGGATCTCGGCGTTACGCCAGGGGTTAAATTCGTCAGAGGAGTGGTCTGTGGGCATGGGGCCTCGGGCCGATATACTGAGGGGTTTGGACTCTAGTATGCCATTGGTTCTTCGCCTTCTCCCCCTGATGCTTGGTATCACCCTGATCGCGGTTGCCCAGCCCGTGATTAGTCCGGCGGTTAGCGCGTTGCCCGACGGTCGCGTCAACAGCCCGTATTCCTACGCCTTCAGCGCCAGTGGAGGAACGGCACCCTATGCCTTCACCCTCGGCGGCGGAAGCCTGCCGGGCGGCATTGGCATTTCCACAAGCGGCCTGCTCAGCGGGACGCCCTCGGGCTCGTACACCGGCTCGTTCAGCGTGCAGGTGCGGGACGCGGCGGGGCTGACGGCGGAGCGGACCGTTTCGCTGCGGATCCTGGGCCCGCTGACGATTGTGACGGTTGGCTTTCAATCGACGGTCTACGGGACCAACTTCTCGCAGTGCCTTTCGGCGCAGGGCGGGACTTTAGTGGATGGTGCCTCGAACGGCAGTTGGAGCGTGGTTGCCGGGGCGATGCCGCCAGGGATCACCATCACCAGCCGATCGCCGAACTGCGGCCCCGTCGGCAACCAAAGCGGAGCGCTCTCGGGCATCCCGACGGTCGACGGCATTTACACGTTTACGCTCCAGGTGACCGATACCGGGGGCCAAATGGCGCAGCGCCAGTACACGCTGACCATCTTGAGCGCAGGACCGATAACGGTCACCCCGACCCAATTGGCGTTCACCTGCCAGTTGGGCGGTAACTGCTCGGTCGGCGTATTCGGCGTGAACATCGGCTCCGGGGGCGGGACGCTGTCCGGCCTGAACATCTCCGCCACTAGCGCCGGCGGCAACTGGCTGCAGGTCACGGGCCTAAACACGAGCATGACGCCGGCGTCGATGCAGGTGTTTGTCGACCCAACTTCCCTCACGACGGCGGGCGTATTCCAAGGCAGCGTCACGGTCCGGGCGAATGCGGCGGCACCGGTGACGATCCCGGTGACGCTGACGGTGGTCGGCCAAGTAACCCTGACCGTTTCCGCCAGCCAGTTGAGTTTCACGGTGCCCGGGCCCGGCACCGCGCCACCGGCGCAGATTTTCACCGTGACGAGCAGCGGACCGATCAATATCCCGATCGCGGTGAACGTTACCGCCGGCTTCCCCTACGTCGTCGTGACGCAGAGCACCGAGCAAACGCCGGCCGTGATTACGGTGCGGATCAACATCACCGGACTGGCGCTAGGGATCACCCAAGGAAACATCCAGATCACCGGGAATGCGACCAATTCGCCCGTGAACATCCCGGTCTCGATGGTCTCGAATCCGCCGAGCGTGCTGAGCGTATTTCCGCAACAACTGGCGTTCAACTATGCCACTGGCAGCCCTTCGCCACAGGCTCAAGGGCTGAACATTAGCAGCACCACTCCGGGCCTTGAGTTCACGACGACGACCACGCCGAACACGCCGTGGCTGATCGTCGCCAACACGATCACGCAGACGCCGGGCCAAGCCGTGATCGCCGTGAACCCGGTGGGTCTATCGCCGGGCACACGAACAGGCTCAGTGATCTTCACTCCGATCAGCGGAGGGGGACAGATCTCGATCCCGGTGGTATTCACGATCACGACGGCGGTGTCGAACCTACTGCTGAGCCCGCCCCAGTTGAACTTCAACTTCCAGATCGGCGGCGGCGCGCCGCAGGAACAGACGGTGGCGATCAACAGCGTCGGGGCTGACGCGCCGCTGGCTTATACGGCGGCGATCAACTCGAACACAGGGGCGTCGTGGCTGCGGCTGAGCGGGACGAGCGGGACTTCTCCGGGCTTTATCAGCGTCGGGTTGAACACGCAGAATTTGAACGAGGGCACCTATACCGCCCAGATCGTCGTGCGTGCCGATGGAGCGGGGAACAACCCGCAGACGGTGCCGGTGACGCTGAGGGTGACTCGTCAGTTCTCGTTTTCGGCGGCCCCGACGGCGCTGAATTTTACGGCGGTCATCGGCAGCCAGCCGCAGACGCAGGCGGTGCAATTAACGGCAGCGAACCCGTCGTTCGGCTTCCTGGCGACGTCTTCGAGCACGTGGCTGACGGTGAGCCCGAACGGAGGCAACGCTCCGACTACGCTGGGCGTTTCGGTGAACCCGCAGGGTTTAGGACCGGGCACTTATGCGGGGACCGTGCAGATATCGGCAACGGTATCCGGATCGGGTAGCATCACCATTCCGGTGACACTGACGCTGACGGCGAACTCGCAGTTGCGAGTGGCCCCGACGGCTTTGCAGTTCACTGCGAATGAGGGGGTGACGCCGGCAGGCCAGTTGCTCCAGGTGACTTCGTCGACAACGCCGATTCCGTATACCGTCTTCACGAGCACGTCTTGGATTGGGCTATCGACGACGGGCGGGACGACGCCGGGGAGTCCGTTTGTGAACGTCCTGCCGGCGGGCCTCGGCGCGGGGGTCTACCGCGGCGAGATTCGGGTGAGCACGACTGAGCCCGGCAACGTGGCGACGGTGTTGCCGGTGACCTATACGGTGACGGCAGCGCCGCGATTGCCCCAGATTCGGGCGATCACGAACGCCGCCAGCTTTCTGACGACGGGGCTGACGCCGCTGATGGTGTTTACCGTTTTCGGCGACAACCTGGGTCCGGACAACGTCGCGCTGGGCGCGCCTGATGGGAGCGGCCGATGGCCGCGGTCGATCGCCGGGGTCCGGCTGCTGATTGACGGCACGGCGGTGCCGCTGCTGTATGTCAGCAGGGGTCAGGCGAGCGGTATCGCGCCCGGCTCGATTGCCGGGCAGCCGAACGTCAGCGTGCAGGCTGAGGTGAATGGGACGCTGGGGACGACGCTGGCGACGGCGGTGGTGCCGACGGCCCCGGCGCTGTTCACGGCAGATGCCAGCGGCCGCGGACAGGCGGCGGCGATCAACGAAGACGGCGGGCTGAACGGACCGATTACGCCGATTGCGGCGGGGTCGATTGTGGTGCTCTACGCGACTGGCTCGGGCGAACTAGTTCCGCGCGGAGAAGCGGGGGCGGTATCGCCGCGAGGCGATGGGCTGCAGTTCCCGTTGACCGTGGAGATTGATGGCCAAGCGGCGGAGATTCTATTTGCGGGACAAGCGCCGGGGCAGGTTTTCGGGCTGACGCAGATCAACGTCCGGGTGCCGGAGACGGGCCGCCGCGGGGCGTTGGCGGTGGTGCTCAAGAGCCCGGGCTACAGCAGTTTGCCGAACGTGACGATTGAGGTGCGGTAAGCATGGAGAGACGGTCATTTCTGGCGCTGCCGTGGTTCGGGCGGCGAAAGGAGATCAATGCCTGTGGGGCTCGGTTTCGGGTGATTCGGCGAGGCAGCACGGCACGGCGGTATCTGTTCATCCACGACGACGAGACGACCGCGCGGGAAGCGCTCGCGGCCCATTTGGCGATGAACGATGGCATTGGGTATTCGGTGCTGAACGGCAAACGGACCGTCACGGCGGCAAACGGCGTGGTGTTCGATCCGAATCGGATGTTCAGCGAAGAGGGGTTGCGGCGGAACCTGGACCGGCTGAATCCGCAGGCCGAGGGCTGGCAGAAGCGGGCTGTATTGGAGATTGTGGCCAAGGACCGGGAGGGCTTTGTCCGACGGCTCACGCCGCCAGGCAAAGGGCTGCTCGTCGCGTTGCATAACAACGCCCGGGGGTACTCGGTGAAAGACGAAGTGCCGATCAGCGAGGCGGTATCGCTGCGGGACGAAGCCCATCCGCATGAGTTCCTGCTCTGTACTGATCCGGGCGACTTCGCCAAGCTGAAGACGAGTCCGTTCAACGTGGTGTTGCAGGGCAAGCCGGGCGGCGAGGAGGACGGGAGCCTATCGCGGCTGATGGCGAAACGGGGAATCCGCTACGTGAACATTGAGGCCGGGATCGGGAAGGCTGCCGAGCAGAAGGCGATGCTCGACTGGGTGCAGGCGAACCTGCCCGGGTAGCCGAAACTCCGTCTAAGGCACCGTCCGGGGCGATGCAAGAGCTATTTTTTAGGGGATGACGCAGACCCGGCCTGAACTCTCAGCTCATCAACGCCTTGGAAATGCCAGTAAAGCCAGCCATCTGTCTTCTCGGGTATGGATTTTGCCGTCCCGCTTTAGCACGGCGGGAAAGCACCGATACTCGTTCGAGCCGAGATCGATTCCGTTGAGATTATCGAGAAACGATTCGCCACGAGTAACGCATAGTTAGGTCAAGATCGGTCTTGAGAAACCCTGATGACGCAATTTCGCTAATTGTGGGAGTTTTCGGCGTGTGCCGGTGGGTATCCCGCCATGGATACACGGTAGAGAGCGGAGCCGGAACGGAATGTTTTGGTTACAACTTCGACAGGAAGTAAGCGTGGACGCGGTGATCGGCCGTGAGTTCCGGGTGGAATGTGGCGACGAGATGACGGCCTTGTTCGGCGAGGACGGGATCGCCGTTGTATGTCGCGAGCACTTGAACGCCGGGGCCGGCGGCGTGGATGATGGGAGCGCGGAT
>JANXMS010000531.1 GCA_025354525.1 Acidobacteriota bacterium | reverse complement strand
TCCAAAATCGAATCCAGCTTGGATAGACTGTGTCATAGCGAAAGCCGTTGCTCCTTGGTCTCTAACTCTTTGTCGTCAAACATAGTTATGCCAGAAACAACGGCTTTTTGCTAGCCCTTGGTGAGAAATAGCGGCTAGACGAGCTATGGGGCGGGGGAGTTTCGGGAGATTCTTTCGAGAGAATCACCTTGCTATTTACTGCTCGGATTCTAATAGAGGACGGCTATTGCAATGCAAGTTCCCGCAGGAGGACACGAAGTTCCACAAGGTGGGGCCGATTTAGCCGCAAGGAGTCGATGGTGTACTTCGCCGACAACGACTTGCCCCGCCACTTCCCATTCTTTTGGACGACGAAGTGTTCCTGGAAAGGAGACGCGCAGAGATCCACATAGCCGACTCCCTGCTCCAGCAGTTGCCGGGGAGGCCAGCGGTCTGTCTTGAACCGATTGCAGACATGACAGGACCAATATAGGTTGTAGTAACTCATGAGCAAATGAGGAAACAAAGACTTCGGCCGAAAGTGATCCAACTCGAAGTTTTCGCGTCCCGCTGCCCATTTTTCTTCGAGAAGGCAGTAGGCGCAGGTTCCGCGGAAATCCTCTCGGACGTTCTCGCGAAAAACCCGATAGTCAAGCCGTTTGGTCGTTGGCGCGCTTGGGCGGCGAACGAAGTGGGGGCGGGGCTGACTCATCTCCGCTAGGAGGCCCCTCGCTTTTTGAGAGGGGATGTCTGGGCCTTGACCCGGGCGAGAAGCGGAGCATAAAACGCTTCCTCAGCGTTGCAGAACCCGGCTTCGAGTCGAGCCATTTCCGACGACTCGACTGACGTGAGCCCCCTCGTGTACTTCGCATCGACGAGTTCCTGAAAGCGCCTGGAGGAGGGATTTGCTTCTTCACGCAGGCTGGCGAAGATGGTCTCGGCGATCACTTCCTGGAGTTTGGACGGTAGGGCATTCACCAACTGCATCGCGGTATCCAATAGAGCGCTTTGCGCTGGGATTTCGCTTGCCGTTAGATCGATGGAACGCCTCATAATTTCCTGGCCGATGTCATTCTTTGGCGCTTTTGGCTGCTGCGCTTTTGGCTTGACCGGGCGCAGCGCTTTCACCAGACTCTCGCCATCCCGCAACACGAGTTCGAGCGATCTCGGCATAACCCTTTCAGGTTAACGCATTTGCAGAATGGTATCGGGCTTGGGCCTGCGAGTCAGGCACGAGCGCGGAAAGAAGTGACTGGATGGCATGGAAAGAAGCCTCACTTGAAGAATGCCCCTGCTGGGTGCAACAACAAGCGAAAGTGCAACGGCCTGTTGCAAAGATGAATTCCTGTCCAAGATTGACAGAGTTGGCCAGGACAGGTGTGCTCAGGGTGCACTATTTAGAGGCAAACCCATGAACGTACATCTGACCCCGGAACTTGAACAACTCGTCCAGACCCGAGTGAAATCCGGTCGCTACAATTCCGCAAGCGAAGTCGTTCGGGAAGCCCTTCGACTTCTTGAGCAACGAGACGAGGTGTTCACGCTTCGCAAAGATGAGATTCGCAAGAAGACTGAAGAGGGCTGGCAGTCCGCCACGCGAGGCGAATTCGTTGACGGAGACGAAGTTGTTGATCGCATTGATGCCGAGTTGGAAGTGATGGAGCTCGCCGCTCGCAAATGAAGCGGTTTGTTCTGACGAGACCGGCGGAACGCGATCTCGATCTGATCAAGGCTTCGGCACTCCGAGAATCGACCCACCCCTACTCACCGGAAGTTGACCACCAATCAGGCAGAACAACCAATCACGGACACACCTGTGCGCCCTAGCACGACCCGCACATCAGCCACGTCCCATAAGTCGGATCTAAGGCGAGTTTGCATTCGAAAAAGCATCCGGGCGGTGGACCAGTCCGTGGCTTCATAATCAAGCCACACCACTCCGTATCCTTCTTCCCATAAACGGCAATCACTTCCGCCAAATCCCCGAGGATGCTCGGAATTCCGTTGCAAGTAGCGCCCCTCTGAGCTTACAGGTTACTCCGCGACGGAGGCGGTCTTGGACGCCGGTTACGGAGGTGCATCTTTGGCCATGGCTGCCGGCAAAGCGGGAATGTGATTGACCCCGATCACCTTGCGAAACTGCCGCCCGGCCACCAGCAACTCCGACCCCACCCAGCGTTCAATCTGGTCTCCGCCATGCCAGCGCTTCACTTTCTGACACAAGCCCGGCGTGTAGCGCATCTTGGGGATTGCTGCTGATATCGCTTTCGCGCTATATCCTCTGGGTGCTATAGTCTAAGGGTGGAATGGATCGTTCTACTGCACGAGGAATTTATGCCGGAGTTTCTGAGTTTCTCGCTGGGGGTGCAAGACGCCATCCTAACTGCGGCAGGAGCATTGCAGGCGGAGGGTCCGACTCTGGGCCGACCACTCATCGACACGCTAAAAGGTTCGGCCTTCCCGAATATGAAAGAGATCCGCATTGGGGCAGGTGGCGCATGGCGAGTCGTGTTCGCTTTCGATCCAGGCCGCAACGCGATCCTGTTGGTCGCTGGGAACAAGGCGGGCGCGAATCAAACCAAGTTTTACCGCGATCTGATCCGTATTGCAGACCAGCGTTTCCATTCCCACTTGACCTAAAGGATCCATCCCATGGCGATTCCACTCAACGACGTACTAGCTAAACTTCCGGCCTCTCGACGCGCCAGAATTGAAGCCCAGACAGTAACGCTTCTGGCCCAGTTGCATTCCTTGGAGGCACTGCGAAAAGCCAGGAGCCTAACCCAAGTACAGGTAGCGAAAGAGCTTGGCATTGGCCAGAATTCGGTATCCACGCTTGAGAGGCGCGCAGACCTATTAGTTTCGACGCTGCGCAAGTACGTAGCGGCTGCTGGAGGCGAATTGACCCTTATTGCGAAATTCCCCGGCGGTCAACAGTTTGACCTGACAGCGTTTGGCGAGCCACTGGGCATGGAAGAGGGGCTACCGATGCTGGGCA
Organism: Acidobacteriota bacterium; assembly: GCA_025354525.1. Taxonomy (GTDB): domain Bacteria; phylum Acidobacteriota; class Terriglobia; order Bryobacterales; family Bryobacteraceae. The sequence goes on along the minus strand of JANXMS010000531.1, from coordinate 23,223 downwards.
TAGCGTCGGTTAACCGAAAACCCAAGGCGAAGCGAACGGGGGTTCGGCCAGCGGGGGTGGCGCAGGGAAAGACGAGGGTGACCCGGTAACGTTGCCCTAAATGGCGCGGGCTATAAGGTTCCGACTAAAGGGCCGACTCGACCAGTTCTTGATTTTCGCGGGGCATAACCGCGGTGCTGGAAACGATTGATGGCGAACTGTTCGGACCAATGGCAGTGCTAATTTAAATCATGGTGGATACCGCACTACTCGAAACCTTGGAACTGCTTACGCCGGTGGAGCAGAAGGCGATGCTGGTCATTGCCGAGTATCTAAAGAGTCAGCGCGCCGATGGGGTCGACGCGAGAGTCCGCACCGAGGCACTACTGGCGGAGTTGCCAGCAGGTGCGCCCCGTTTTAGTACTCCCGACGAGGGCCTATCCCCGGCCCGAATCGCTGCCCGCCGCTTCATGCGTAAAAATCCCACACTGATGCATTTGCTGGCTCAGTAGGGAGGCGGTGCCTCAGTATCTGACATTGGACGACGTCCTGGGTATCCATCAAGACTCGATAGATACGTTCGGCGGGAGCCATGGAATCCGCGACCGCAGCGGATTAGAGGCCGCGGTGATGCGACCGCGGAGCGGCGTATTATTCCGACGTGATTGCAGAGGCACCGCAATCGCGTCCATGACAGCGCATCTGGCGATTAACGGCTACTGGCTTCGAGCGGACCAGTTGGATACATACCGCTTCATGATGGGCCTGTACGAGGCGGGGCGTTTCCGGATGGCCGAGTTGGAAGTGTGGCTTCGGGCGCACGCAGTAAAACGAGGATAACGCGGGAGAAGTTCCATCGAAAGTTGCGTCGGGACCCGGTGCGCGTTTTGATGTTGCTGATTGGGTTTGGCAAGAGAGCGAATTGATTTGATCGGCCAGTGAAGTTCGAGGAAAGGCTGGTTGGAAATTCCCGGAGAGTCGGCCGGACCGAAGGTTGCTGCGATTTTGTAGATGGAAGTTAGCAGTCCAACTGTTGGGATTCCGGCGCACCAACATTCGCTAAGCGATTTCCCGGAGACTGGATTCTCGGCACCGAAGGCGTGAACGTCGAGTCGGCGGCTTCTAAAATATTTTGCGATCCAGGATCGACGATTCAGAGGAATTTCACGATCACCGACCGACTTCGAGGAGCGGTAGGGCGCGGCCGGTGAGATGGCGGGTTATCGATAGAATCGCCGCCAAGCTGCTTTCGGCGGAGTGGCGGGAGCGGAGGAGGAAGTTGTGGGGCAGGTCAGCGGGGGCGAGTTCGATGATGGCGTGCTTCCCTTTCCGGCGTTGACGGAGCTGGCTGGCATCGCTCAACAGGTTCCAATAGCCCGTCGCGCGGTCCAGGACGGTGCCGAGCGTTTCGCAGCTGAACATGGCCAGGCCGAGGACGGCGGAGTGGGCCGCTTCGCCGGAGTGGGGGTCGGCGGTGGCGGCGGTGGCCAGTTGCCAGACCCGTTCGGCTACGGGGCGGTGGACGAGGTTGTTGGGTTGGTTAAGCGCCGTGCGAGAAAGCGGGGCTTGGGCGCGGAGTTGATCGAGCTCGGCACCTGTTCGGGAGGCCGCGAAGTAGAGGACGTCCCGAACGAAGATGATTGGTTCAGCCTCGAACTCGTAGTTGGGGTTCGATGGTGATTTGCTGGAAGGCGCGGTCGGGCTGCTTGATGCGTTGGAGGACCAAGCGGGCGGCCTCTTCGCCGATGGAGTAATTGTGTTGGGTGATCGTCGTTATCGGCGGGTGGAAGAGGTCGAGCCAGTCGTAGTCGTCGGAGCTGGCACATTCAACATCTTCGGGGCAGCGGAGACCGGCTTCGCGGATGGCGCGGAGGGCTCCGGCTAGCATGGGGAAATTCACGGCGACGATGGCGGTGGGGCGCTCGGGGAGCTTGAGCAGGTCCTTGGAGGCAGCGTAGGCGGAGGCCTCGCTCCAGTCGCCTTCGAAGATGAGTTCGGGGCGGGCCTTGATGCGGTGGCGGCGCATAGCCTTCTTCCAGCCGTCAACGCGTTCGATGACGGTGGAGAGGGAATGATGGCCGAGGAGCATGGCGATGTCGCGGTGGCCCTTCGAGATGAGATGGTCGAGGATGAGTTGGGTGCCCTTCGTGTTGTCGGCGGTGATGGAGTCGGCGGTGAAGCCCTGGGGGAGGCGACCGACGAAGACGACGGGGCGGCGGGCTTCGACCATGCGGCGGACTTCGGATTGATCGCCGGCGGCGATGTAGATGAGAAGGCCGTCGATGAGTTTGGAGCGGAGGACGCCGAGGTAGCGGGCTTGTTCTTCGACGTGGTCGTAGGAGCTGCCAAGGATGAGAGAGTAGCCTTCGCGGCGGAGAGTGTCTTCAACGCCCTGGACGACGGTGGCGTAGAAGGGGTTGCCGATGTCGGGGATCAGCATGCCGATGGTTTGGGTGTTGCGGGTTTGCAGGCTGCGGGCGACGGCGTTAGGAGTGTAGTCGAGTTCGAGGACAGCCTTCTCCACCCGGGCGGTGAGTTCCGGGCTGACGAAGGCCGATTTGTTCATGACGGAGCTAACGGTGTAGGTGGAGACGCCGGCGCGCTTGGCTACGTCATAAATAGTCGGCATTCTTCCTGGCATTATAGCGAGGTGGGAGAATTTTGATGGAATGTTTACTGGCGGCGATTGCGGATGACTTTACGGGCGGCTCGGACTTGGCGGGGATGCTGTGCGAGCGGGGGGTTAAGACGCTGCTGCTGTTCGGGGTGCCAGAGTCGGTGGCGGGATGGAAAGGGCGGTATGAGGCGGTGGTGGTGTGTTTGAAGACGCGGTCGGTGGCGGCGGGGGAGGCTCGACAGATGATGGTGGCGGCGTATGAGGCGGTGCAGCCGCTGTGGCCGCGGCAAACGCTTTTTAAGTATTGCTCGACGTTTGACTCGACTCCGCGGGGGAACATTGGTCCGGTGACGGAGGCGCTGTTGGCGGCGACGGGGGGCAAGTTTACGGTGCATCTGCCGGCGCTGCCGGTGAATGGGCGGACGCAGTATTTGGGGCATTTGTTTGTGAATGGTGCACTGCTCAATGAGTCTCCTTTGCTGGACCATCCGCTGAACCCGATGACGGATGCGAATTTGGTTCGTTGGCTGGGGTTGCAGACGGACCGGAAGATTGGGCTGTTGCCGCTGCGGGAGGTGCGGGGGGCTTTGCGGGAGGGTGCCGAGGACTTGCAGGCGGCCGGGGTGGAGATGGCGCTGGTGGATGCGGTGGAGAACCTGGATTTGGAGTTGGCGGCGGAGGCGTTCGCGGACTTGCCGTTGCTGTGCGGGGGGAGCGGATGGGGCGTGGCGTTGCCGGGGGTTTGGCGGCGGAGGGGATGGTTGAGCGGGGCGGAGGAGGAGGCGTCGGCAGTGGATGAGAGCGTGCCGACGGCGGTATTGGCTGGTAGTTGTTCGGCGATGACGCTGCGCCAGTTGCGGGCGTTTTCGGCTCCGCAGCATACGGTGGACGTGGCGGGGTTGCTGCGGGATCGGGAGGGAGAGTTGGCGCGGTTGCTGGCGATTGAGGGGCGACCGCTGGTGGTTCGATCCTCGGCGGAGAAGGCGGCGCAGCAGGAGGGGGCCGCGGTGGAGATTGAATGGTTGTTCGGCGAATTGGCTCGGCGGTTGGTGGCGGAGAAGGGAGTGAGACGGTTGATCGTGGCGGGCGGGGAGACGAGCGGGGCGGTGGTGAGCGCGTTGGGGGTGAAGGCGGCGGAGGTGGTCCGGGTGATTGACCCGGGGGTGCCGGCGTTGCGGACGATGGGGGAGCCGGTGCTGCGGTTGGTTTTGAAATCGGGGAATTTCGGGGCGGAGGATTTTTTCGCGAAAGCGATTGAGAATAGTTAGATGCAGACAGAGATAGACAGCCTTTGCGAGGCGGCGGCGAGTTTTCATGCGAGGGGGTATGCGTTTGGTTCGACGGGGAATTTGAGCGTGAGCGACGGGAAGCGGGTTTGGATTTCGCCGACGGGGGCGAGCTTGCGAAAGTTGACGCCGGAGCGGATGGCGGAGATGGATATGGACGGGCTGGCGTTGAACGGGAACAAGGCTTCGAAGGAGTATCCGTTTCACTTAGCGGCGTATCGGAATTCGTTTTCGGGGGCGCGGGCGCTGGTGCATCTGCACTCGACGTGGGCGGTGGCGCTTTCGTGTTTGGAAGATTTGGATGCGGCGGCACCGATGCCGGTGTTTACTCCGTACTATTTAATGCGGGTGGCTCCTTTGGCGGTGATTCCTTACTTGCGACCGGGGTCGGCGGAGTTGGCGGAGGCGGTGGGGGAGGCGGCGCGGGGGCATGACTGCGTGCTGATGCGGAACCATGGGTTTGTGACTTTGGGGGGGACGATGGACGAGGCGGTGGATCGGGCGGAGGAGTTGGAGGAGACGGCGAAGCTATTTTTCCTGCTGCGGAATGAGAAGTTGCGGTTGTTGACGGATGGGGAGCGGGCGGAGATTGCGCGCGTTTACGGGAGAAAGTGATGTTTTTGATTCCAGTGGGCACGAAGCACGAGATCAACTTGACGGTGGATGACAAGACCGCGATTCGGTTTTTGGGGAATGAGAAGGCGCGGGTGTTGGGCACGCCGTGGATGATCGCGTGGATGGAGATGACGGCGCGGGATGCGGTGAAGGCGATGCTGCCGGAGGGGTACGACACGGTGGGGACGATGGTGAACGTGCGGCACGTTTCGGCGGTGCCGATGGGGGCGGATGTGCGATTTTTCGCCGAGGTTTTAGAGGTGAAGGGCAGGCGGGTTTATTACAGGGTGGAGTGCCACGCGGCGCACGGGGTGGTGGGGAACGGGACGCATGAGCGGGCCGTGATCCATGTGGAGCGGTTTGCGGAGCGGTTGGAGAGCAAGCGTTAATAGGCCGGGGTGAAGGGGAGGAACTCGTATTGGGCGAAGTTGGGCGGCGCAGGCGGTGTCGATGGGGGCGGAGTTGCGGTTTCTCGCCGAGGTTTTAGAGGTGAAGGGCAAGCGGGTTTATTACCGGGTGGAGGGCCATGCGGCGCACGGGATGCATGCGCGCGCCGTGATCCTCATGGAGCGGTTGAAGAGCAAGCGTTAGTAGGCCGGAGTGAAGGGGAGGAACTCGTACTCGGCGGGGTTGAGGCCGCGCTGGCGCAGTTGGGCAACGCAGGCGGTGACCGTCGGGCCGATGGCTTCGATTTGACGGAGCGCGAGGTTCTGCGGCGTGTAAATGAGATAAGCCGCCCACTGGCCCGAGAGGGCGCGGCGTTGGGCGATGGAGAGTTGCTCGGGGGAGGTGCCGATGAGAGTTGCGAAGTCCACAGTTCTATTTTCGCAAGTCTTCGAGCAGGGCTTTGAGGCCGCGTTTTCGATAGAGTTCGACGAGGCGCTGTTCTTCGGGCGACGGGGGCATGAGGCGGGCCAGGCGCGGGTCTTCGAGGGCGGCGCGGGAGGGGATCCAGAGTTGGCCATCGGCGAATTCGACGGAGTGGGCGAAGCCGACGAGGTTATCGATGACGACGCGGGCGCCGGTGCGGCTGTTCAGGCGGAGCGCGGCTTCATCGACGACGCGGGTTTTGCCGTTCGCGGCGAGTTGGACGTCGGCGGGGAGGGTTCCGGCGAGGAACTCGGCACCGTCTTTCGTGCGGACGACCCAGCCGAGTTCGAGGTGGCGGATGGCTTTGTTTTGCCGATTTTGGATATCGATGCTGGGTGCTTTGGCTTCGTTGCCGGAGACGGTGGCCAGGCCGCTCGTGAGTTCGATGGGGGCATCGGGGAGGCGGAGGAACGAGAACTGGACTTGGCGATCGGGCTCGTAGACGGTGGCGGGGACGTTGGCGGGGCGGGGGAGGGTGCCTCGGCGGGAGATCTGGACGTCGAGGCGGGGCCGGTCTTGCAGACGGGCGACGGAGGCGACGAGTTCGCGTTGGAGGGCGTCCGGGCCACGGGCTTCCAGGAGTTGAAGGAAGTGCTTGCGGTCGCGGCGGGCTTCGAGTTCCCAGATGGTGAGGGAGCGGCGGGAGTTGAGGCGATTTTCGCCGAAGAAGGTGAGGTCATCGAAGAGGACGCCATCAAGGAGGACTTGGACGAGGGGCCCGTTGCCAGCGACGAGGGGCCGGAGCATGCGGAGGTCAATACGGACGGGGAAGTTTTCGCCGGGCGGGACGTCAAGGGCTGGGACGGCGACCGAGCCGCGGCCGCCGGGGGTAAAATCCTGGGCGAGGACGAGGAGGGTGACGCCACGGATCCGCTTGCCGGAGCCATTGCGGAGCAGGAGGCCGGAGTTGAGATCGAGGACGACCGCGCCGCCCCGGGCGGTGGCTTTAGAGCCGCCGAGATCGAAGCTGACGAGCGTGACCGGGGAGTCGGCCGGGAAGTTGATTTTGAACGAGGACGCCGGGTCGAGCACGGTTTCCTGACTGAAGGCGGACACGGCCAGAAGGACCATGACGGCGGGCTTAGTCCAGATAGACATGGTTCACCGTGATTTGGCCGGTTTCGGCGTCAGTGTAGCGGGTTTCGGCGGTGCCTTCGGTGGAGATGGAAACGAAGGATACGCGGGAGGCGGGGGTGCGGAGTTCGAGGGACAGGTTGCCGTCCTTGATTTCGACGCCAGTATCGGTGGCTTCGACAGAGGCCGGTTGGGCCACGCTGGCGATGGGCTGATCGAGCCTTTTGGCGCTGACGGCGAACCACCAGCCGGAGCCGATGACCCCCATGAGGGAAGCGACCATCGCGGCGGCGCGCCAGTTTAGCCAACGCTCTTCGGAGGGGGTGGGGCGGCGGTAAGCGGAGATGGCTTCCGAGGCTTCCAGACCGAGGAAAATGTTGGCGCGCATCTCCTTGGCGAGCGGTTCCCAGGCGATATTCGGAATAAAAGTTTCGGCGACCGGTGCGGCGGCCAGCGCGCGAAACGCGGCAACCTCAGCGCGGCAGGCCGAACACTGGGCCAGATGGCGGCCGACGGACCAGCGTTGGAAAAGCGGCAGATCCCGACCGGAATAGAGAGCGAGATCGGCGAGTTCGGGATGTTGCTTCATGCTTTTCTCCTTTCCATGTAACGGCGAAATTTGATGCGGGCGTTGGCGATGTGGCTTCGGACGGTGGCCATCGAACAACCTAACTGCTTGGCGACCTGCTCTGCGGGCAAGTCTTCGACGTCGCGCAACAGCAGCGCCGTCCGTTCCTTGACGGTCAGCAGGCGGAGGCCATCTTCAAGATATTGTTGCTGCTCTCCGCGCAGCACGAGACTTTCGGGGCTGCGTTCAGGAGCGGCGCGGAGGGGTTCGGCGAGGGCTTCAATCTCTGTAAAATTTACTCGACCGTGGCGGCGAAGAAAATCGATGGCGGTGTTGTGCGCGATCCGTGAGAGCCAGTGGGCAGCTTTTCCGGGATCCTTCAACTGGTCGCCGCGTTGGAGCGCTTTGATGAACGCTTCCTGGGTGAGGTCCTGCGCATCCGCGACATTGCCGACCATCCGGTAGATGATCAGGAACACGCGGCGCATGTTTTCCTGGACGAAGCGGTTCTGCCGCTCCGCCAACTCCGGCGTGTTCACGCCGGCGGAATCGCGGGTGGGGTCGGGCATGCGGGATTGTTCCTGAGCCGTTTGCATTACCTAACACGACTGACGGCATGAGCCGGGGAATCGTGCAAAGAATTTTTGCGGCGTATTCTGAGTATATGAGACCGGTGGCGGTGATCGGGGTAGGCAAGACGGCGTTTGGCGCTTTTCCGGATCAGGGGATCCGAACGCTGGCGGTAACGGCGGTGGAGGCGGCGATGGCGGACGCGGGGGTGACGCCGAGCCAAGTGGGCGCGTTTTACTTGGGTAACTTTGCCGGGCCGAGCTTCACGGGGCAGAGCCATTTGGCACCGTACGTGGCGGGGGCGTGCGGATTGGGAGGCATTCCCGCGACGCGATTTGAAGATGCGTGCGCGTCTTCGGGGGTGGCGTTTCACCAGGCATGGCAGGCGGTGGCGGCGGGGTATTACGATGTCGTCGTGGTGTGTGGCGTCGAGAAGATGACGAACCAGCCGACGGCGCGAGTGGGCGAAATTCTGGCGATGGCGGGGGACGTGGAGGTGGATCGGGCCACGTTTCCGGAGCTATTTGCGCGGATTGCACGGGCGCATATGGAACGGTACGGTACGACGCGGGAGCAGATGGCGGGTGTGGCGGTGAAGAATCATCGGTATGGGTTTGCGAACCCGTATGCGCATTTAAGGAAGCTGCTTACGGTGGAGCAGGCTTTGGCGGGGAAGGTGATCGCGGATCCGTTGACGATTTTTGATTGCTCGTTGGTTTCCGACGGGGCGGCGGCGGTGGTGCTGGCGCCGGAGGGGCGGTTTCGCATTCTGGGCATCGCGCAGACATCGGACCAGGTGGCGTTGGCGGGTAAGGCGGACTTGACGGCGTTGCCGGCGGTGGGGCGGTCGGCGGAGGCGGCGTATCGGATGGCGGGGGTGACGGCGGCGGCGATTCAGTTTGCGGAGGTGCACGACTGCTTCACGATTGCCGAGATCATCGCGATGGAGGAGTTGGGGTTTTGCGCGAAAGGCGAAGGTGGGGCGTATGCGGTGAGCGAGGCGCGACCGATCAATCGGAGCGGCGGATTGAAGAGCAAGGGGCATCCGGTGGGGGCGACGGGAGTGGCCCAGATTGCGGACGTGGTGGGGCAGATGCGAGCAGGGTTGGGGGAGTTGGGGTTGGCGCAGAATTTGGGAGGGACGGGGGCGACGAGTGTGGTGACGGTGCTGGGGAAGGTATAACTTAAAGCTGATGAAACTCGCGTCGCGGATGGACCGCATACTGATTGAGACCGCCTTCGAAGTGTTGCTGAAGGCACGAGCGCTGGAAGCGCAGGGCAAGAACATTGTCCATTTGGAGATCGGCGAACCGGACTTTGAGACGCCGTCGCATGTGGTCGCCGCCGGGAAGCAGGCGATTGATGAGGGATGGACTCACTACGGGCCGACGCAGGGCTATCCGGAGTTTCGGGAGGCGATTGCGGCGCATGTGAGCCAGACGCGGGGGATCCAGGCCAAGGCTTCGCAGGTTTGCGTGGTACCGGGCGGGAAGCCGATTTTGTTCTTCCCGATGCTGGCGTTGCTCGAAGAGGGCGACGAGGTGATCTACCCGAATCCGGGCTTCCCGATTTATGAATCGATGACGAAGTTTTTGGGGGCGACGGCGGTGCCAATTCCGCTGGTCGAAAGCCGTGGGTTCAGCTTTGACCTGGACCGGTTCCGCGATAGTCTGACGCCGAAGACGAAGATGGTGATTTTGAACTCGCCGCAGAATCCGACGGGCGGGGTGATTCCGCCGGAGGATTTGAAGGTGATCGCCGACCTCGTCCGGGACCGGGATTTGGTGGTACTGAGCGATGAAATTTATTCGCGGATCTACTATGACGCCCCACCGATGTCGATCGCTTCGTTGCCGGGGATGCAGGAGAAGACGATTATTCTGGACGGGTTTTCGAAGATCTATGCGATGACGGGTTGGCGGCTGGGCTATGGCGTGATGCCGGAGTGGTTGGTGGACGCGGTGAACAAGTTGATGGTGAATTCGAACTCGTGCACGGCGAGCTTTACGCAGCGGGCGGGGTTGGCGGCGTTGACGGGGCCGCAGGATGAGCCGCTCGAGATGGTGGCTGAGTTTCGGCGGCGGCGGGACGCGTTTATTGATGGGCTGAACACGCTGCCCGGGTTCCGCTGCGCGAAGCCGGCGGGGGCGTTTTATGCGTTTCCGAACATTGAAGGCACCGGGCGGACGTCGAAGCAGTTGGCCGATGAGTTACTGTACGAAGCCGGGGTGGCGTCGTTAAACGGCGGTTCGTTCGGTTCGTTTGGGAATGGGTACTTGCGGTTTAGCTATGCCAATTCACTCGAGAATTTGATGGAAGCGGTGGAGCGGATGCGGCGGCATTTAACGCGCTAGCGCTTCCGCCCGATGCGGGTCATGATGCTGGAGACCGTCTTCATCAGGCGGTCTTCGACGTCCTCGGCGAAGGGGCCGGGCTGGCCGTAATAGATCATGCTTTCGTTGGCTTCGTAGCCCCCTTCTTTGAGCACGCGAAGAGAGGGGATGTAGCACATGACGTCGTTCGAATAGCCGGCGACGATGAGGTGTTCGCCGGGGTACTCCTTCTTGATCCGCAGGGTGTAGTCGATGACGACCTCGCCGCCGAGGGCGACGAGAGTTAGCGATTTGCCGAGGCGGATGCCTTGTACGGGGTAGGCGACCGAGCGAACGGGGGCGCGGCGATCATAAGCGGCGATCATGGTGGCGGCGCGCTGCTGCTTGAACCAGTTGGGGTCTTTACTTTCGGCCTCGAAGGTTTCGCGGGTGTGCGGGGCGAAGGCGAGTTCGGTGAGCTGAAACGCGCTGCGCAGGGGGCCGGAGAGCACTTCGAGCTTGCCGTTGAGGACGCGGTCTACTTCTTTGGCGAGCGAAGCGCCGTGCTGTTCGGCGAGGGCGACGGTGCCGCGTGGATTGGGGTTGGCATCCGCGCCGGAGAGCATAAGGAACATAGCGGTGGAGTTGGGGTGGGCGGCTTCGAAGGCGGCTTGGGCGAAGCCGGCGTAGTCTCCATTGACGTTGAATTGATCGGCACCGAGGGTGGTGTTATGGCAGGCATAGCCAAAGAGAACGCCGCGGAGTTGGCCGTTCAAGCCGGTGACGCGGATGACGGGGACATCCTGGTCCACGGGGCCAGCGGGATTGATGCCGATTTTGACGCTGCTGGCGATGGTTTTGCGCCGGTTGATGGCGAAGGTGCCGACTCCGTGGCCGATCTCAAGGCGGGCCGGCTGGAGGTCACCCAGGGCCGCTCCGACGACGTCGGCCAACTGGATGGCTAGGGCTTGGGTGTAGTCGGTGATGGCGCGGCGCTGTTCGGGGGTGAGTTCGAACATCGACGTGAGGTTGCCGTGGACGACGGGGCCGCTATGGGTATGGGAAGAGTTAAGGACGAGTTGGCTGCGGCGGAGGCGGTATCGTTTTTCGACTTCAGCGCCGACGCGGTCGGCCACGGGCCGGGGAAGGCCGATGAGGTCGGTCGTGACGATGACGGCGCGATTTCCCTTGGCATCTTCGATGGCTAAAGCTTTGGCCCAGATCTTCTGTAGGACGCCTTCGCTGGGCTTCTTGCGGGCGGCGTAGCCAGAGAGGTAGATGGGCTGGGTTGGGGTGATGTTGATGCGACCGAAGCCGGCCTTGAAATCAGCCGCCGCCACCTTACAATCAACCGCTACAAGGGGGAGGGCGAAGAGGAGCCAGAGGAGTTTCATGCGCGTATGGTCTCGACGGGTTGGTCAGGATACTTCAGGCTGTTCTTCGTGGCGTCGAACATATAGAGGGGATCGAGCTTGGCGAGGGAGTAAATGGGGATGGGGGAGAAATCCGGGCAATCGGGAGCGAGTTGGGCGACGATGACGGCGATGCCGACGACTTCGGCTCCGGCCGCTTCGACCATCTTTTTCAGTTCGGAAAGTTTGGCACCGGTGCGGAGGATGTCATCGACGAGAAGCACCTTTTCGCCGGGATCGATATCGAAGAACTGGCGGAGGCGGAGCGGTTCATGCTCGTTTTCCCGCTCGGCCCAGTAGACCTCTTTCGCGCGTAGGGCTTCGCAGACGCCGAAGGCCACGGGGAGGCCTCCGCCGGCGGGAGTGAAGATGGAGAGTTGGTCGATGTTGGCGCGGATCTCCGAGTTGGCGCGGACCTTTCGGCTCAAGGCGACGCTGAGCATTTTGGAGTGCTGGAAGAAGCGGAAGGCGAGGGGAATCTGGAGAAACTGGTCGGAGTGGACTCCGTTCGGGTAGACGAAATTGCCTTCGCGGAGAGCGCCGGTTTGGCGGAGGAGGGAGAGGACCTCTTCCTGAGTGGGGATAAGTTCCATGAACTAATAAGCTCCTTTACCAATGAGAACTTGCGGGATTGTACGGAGGATGATTTTCCAATCGAGAGCGAGGGACCAGTTGTCGATGTAGCTCATGTCGAGGGTCATCCATGTTTCAAAGTCTACGGTGTCGCGGCCTTCCACGGCCCAGAGGCAGGTTAGGCCGGGCCTCATGCGGAGGCGGCGGCGTTGCCAGCGCTTATACTGTTCTACCTCTTCCGGAATGGCTGGCCGAGGGCCGACGATGGACATGTCGCCGATGAGGACGTTCCAAAGTTGGGGTAGTTCATCGACGGAGAACTTGCGGAGCCATTTACCGATGGGGGTAAGACGCGGGTCGTTACGGATTTTGAAGACGAGCGTGCGTTCGTTACGGCTCTGCAGTTGCTGTTTGAGCGCTTCGGCGTTGGCGACCATGGAACGGAATTTATAGACGCGAAACCGGCGGCCGTTGAGGCCACAGCGGATTTGGCTGAAGACAATCGGGCCGGCGGAGGTGAGGCGGATGGCGAGGGCGACAAGGGCCAAGAACGGAGCTAGAACGAGCAGGGCGAAGGCGGAGAAAACAATGTCGGTGGCTCGTTTGAGAAGCAGCCGGAGTTCGTCGTGGGGGGCACCGGAGAAGGTAAGAAGAGGGGTGGGACCGAGATGATCGAGGTAGGCTTCGCTGTGGACGTGGGGGAAGATGTCGAGGGCAATACGGGTGCGGACGCCTTCTTCGTCGCACAGGAGCAGGGTTTCTTCGACATGGGGAAGATCAGCGGCGGGCACAGCAAAGATTACTTCGTCGACGACCCGGCGACGCAGGATGCTGGGAAGTTCGCTGAGGAGATGAACCGGATATTCCTGTTTCAATCGAATGACCGGGAGGGCGGGGCTTTGCTCGGCATGCAGGAAGCCGAGCAGGCGCATGCCGAAACTTTCGGCCTCCTCGACAAGTTGGGCGAGGCGTCGGGCGCTTTCGCCGGTGCCCGCGATCATGACGTAGTGCTGGGCCCCGAAGCGCTGCCGATACCAGCGCAGGAGCGGCCCGGCGTTCCAGCGGAACAGCAGCAGGCCGAGGAAAGATAGGGTTCCGAAGAGACCGAGGAAGGTACGGCTGACGTCGAGGCGGAGCAGGAACTGAGCGAGAACGATGAGCGTGAGGGCGAGGATTGTCTGCCGTAGGGTTTCCTTCGCGGCGTCCCGCTTCCGGGCTAGTTCGAGGCGTTCGTAGGTACCGAACCATCCGGCGACGCCGAGGAAGGCGAGGGCGGCCATGAGCAGTAATAGATACTTCACCGGCGTATCGATGTAAAAGAGACGCCCCAATTGCCAACCGCTACGGGTCTGGTAGGCAAGCTCGTAGGCGGACCAGACCAGAGTCGCATCGGCCAGACCAAAAAAGATCCGGAGCATTCTGTGACGCCGGGAATACACTTTGACCATCAGAGTATCAGAGTGGGTTTGCGCCTGTTGGTTAGCAACTGCTAACCTAGTGAACGCTAATGAGTGTGAAGCCTAAGCTCCAACGTGCCGAACGGCGGCAAGTGATTATCGAAGCGGCCTCGGCCCTGTTTTCTGAACGAGGTTTTCGTGGGGTGACAACCCGGGAGTTGGCCCGGGGGGCAGGGGTTTCCGAGCCGGTGCTTTATGAGCACTTCCGGACCAAAGAAGACCTGTACGCGGCCATCATCGAAGGCGCGACGCAAAAGGAAAAGGGGAAAGAAGACCCTCACGAGCTTCTCGATTCCTGGGCGACGATTGACGATCCTCTGGTCTACCTGACGAAGCTAGCGAACCTGATCGCCGATTTCCACACCCGCCACCCGGAGTACATTCGGCAAGTGTTGTTCGCAGCCCTGGAGGGTCACGAGCTGGCGGATTTGTGTTTTGAGCGGAACTCTGGCCCTATATATGCCAAGGTTGCCGCGTATCTGAAAAGCCGCATGGCGACCGGGCAGATGCGGTCGATGGAGCCAACGATTGCCGCCCGGGCGTTTGTGGGCTCAGTGATGCAGTACTGCTTATTCGAATTACATTTTGGCTTTCGGACGGTCCGCGCGAGTAAGAAGCGGGCGCTCGAAGGCTTGGTAGATATTTTTTTGCACGGAATCCTTACATGAAAACACGCGTTGCTGTCTCTTTTCTATTGGCGTTTTGCTTGCTGGCGGTTGGTTGCGCAAAGAAGCCCGAGGAGTCCGCCAAAGCGGCACCGAAGGCCGAAGCGGATCCGATAATGATTAAGACGGTGGCGGCGGAAGAGCGTTCGATTGAGCGCTCGATCGCGGCTACCGGTTCGCTCCTTCCCGATGACACGGTGACGTTGAGTTCCGAAGTGCAAGGCCGCGTCGCGAAGATCCACTATGATTTCGGCCAGTCGGTCAAAAAAGGAGCTGTGCTGCTGGAGCTCGATCCGACCGAATACGATCTGCAAATCGAACGGGCTCGGGGGTCGCTGAATCAGTCGCTCGCGCGACTGGGGCTGCCGGCTTACAACGGCAGGACGACTCCGCCGGAGACGACCCCGGGGTTGCGGCAGGTGCTGGCGCAAGTGGAGGACGCGAAGTTTAAGTTTGAGAGCGCGTCAAAGCTTGTGAAGAGTGGCGACGTTTCGCAGGAACGCTACACCGAACTCGAGAAGGCGTACCGGGCTCGGCAGGCGGGCGTGGAACTGGCGCGGGACGAAATGCGGGTTTCGTGGATGGGGGTTACGGCGCTGGAGGCCGACCTGAAAATTTTCCAAAAGCGCCGAGGCGATACGATTCTGCGCGCTCCGTTCGATGGCGAGATTGGAGAAAAAATCGCGGCGGTCGGGCAGTTCGTCAAAGACAATACTCCGCTGCTTCGGCTGGTAAAAACGAACCCACTGCGGTTGCGGGCCGAGATCCCGGAAGCCGCCGCCGGGACGGTGAAATTGGGATCGCAGATTGCGTTTACAACCGACGCCGTGCCGGGCGCTACATTCTCCGCGGTCGTGCGGCAGCTGAATCCGTCGCTCGATTCGCGGTCGCGGACCTTGTCGGCGGAGGCGCGTTTGTCGCAGGCCGACGCGCGACTACGCCCCGGCATGTTCGTTCAAGTGCGACTGGTAACGCAAGCGGCGGCCAAGATGGTGGCGGTGCCTCGGCAGTCCATCTACAGCGTGGCCGGGCTGACGAAGCTTTTCGTGATCCAGAACGGTGTCGCCAAGTTGGTGACGTTCACGCCGGGCGCGGAGATTGATGGTTGGGTGGAGGTACCGAACGACGTCGTCAAGAAGGGCGACCAAGTGGCCACGACGCAGCTAGGCGCGTTGACCAACGGCACCAAGGTGAGGACCTAACCGATGCAGACACTTGCTGAAATCTGCATCAAACGGCCTGTTTTCGCCACCATGCTCATCATGATGCTGGTGGTGCTGGGTCTGGACGGGTACCGGAAGTTGGGCGTGGACTTGTTCCCGAAAGTCGAGTTTCCGATCGTCTCGGTGACGACGACCCTGCGCGGGGCCTCGCCCGAGGAGGTCGAGACCCAGGTATCAAAGCGCATTGAAGAGGCCGTAAATACGGTGTCGGGCATCGATGAGCTGTTTTCGAATTCGTCGGAGGGGCTGTCTCGGGTGACGGTGCAGTTCACGTTGGAGAGGGACGCCGAGGTGGCCGCGCAGGAGGTGCGCGACAAGATCTCCACGGTGTTGGGGCAACTGCCGAACGACGTTGATCCGCCCGTGGTAGAGAAGGTTTCGACCGATGCGTCGCCGATCATCAATGTCGTCGTGTCGGCCAACCGCGACCTGCGCGAGACTACCAAACTGGTGGACGACCAGATCAAGAAAGGGATTGAGTCGCTTGATGGGGTGGGCCAAGTACGCTTTATCGGCGACCGGGAACGGGCGATTCAGATTTGGCTCGACGGGCAGAAATTGTTCTCCTACAACCTGAATATTGACCAGATTCGGGGCTCGATTGCGGCGCAGAACGCTGAGATCCCCGGCGGTCGGCTGGACCAAGGCAACCGCGAGTTGAGCGTCCGGACCCTGGGCCGCATTACCCGCCCGCAAGATTTTGCGACTCTGATCGTAGCGAACACGCCGGCGGGTCCGGTGCGCATCAAAGACATCGCCACGGTGGAGGACGGATTCAAGGAGCAACGCACTTTGGCGCGGCTCGATGGACGCGAAGCGGTGGTGCTCCAGGTCCGCAAACAGGCAGGGACGAACACACTGGCCGTGATTAAGAAAGTGAAGGAGCGAATCCACGAGATTCGTCCCGGGTTGCCGCCAGATTTCCAGATCGCTTACTTGGGCGACCAATCGTTCTTCATCGAAGAATCGTTCCTCGCGGTGCAGGAGCACCTCGTTTTGGGTGGCCTGCTGGCGGGCGTCGTTGTGCTGTTGTTCATGCGCAGTTGGCGGTCTACGCTGATTGCCGGGGTAGCGATTCCGACGTCGATCATTTCGACCTACACGTTGATGAATCTGATGGGCTTCACGCTGAACCAGATCACGATGCTGGCGTTAACCCTGATGGTGGGTATCGTGATTGACGACGCGATCGTCGTGCTCGAAAACATCTTCCGATTCCTGGAAGAAAAGAAGATGACACCGATTGAAGCGGCCATCGAAGGCACCCGCGACATCGGCCTGGCGGTGCTGGCGACGACCCTTTCGCTGGCGGTCGTTTTCCTGCCGGTGGCGTTCATGAGCGGCATTGTAGGCCGGTTTATGTCGAGCTTTGGCTTCACGGCGGCGTTCGCCATTATGGTCTCTCTAGTGGTCAGCTTTACGCTGACTCCGATGCTCTGCTCACGATTCCTGAAGCTAAGTCCGGGGCACGACGCCGGGGCGACCAAAGAAACGCTGATCTTCAAATTGGTCGACGTTCCTTATCAGGCGATGCTGCGGTGGTCGATGCGGAACCGGTGGGTGATTGTGACGATCTCGGTGGCCGTGGTGCTGTCGACCGGGGTGCTGTTTAAGTTCCTTGGGGTCGACTTCCTGCCACAGGATGACCAGTCCGAGTTTGAAGTAACGGTGCGTATGCCAGCGGGCTCATCTTTGGCCGGAACTGACCAACTGATGAGAGAAGTGGAGGCGGATCTGCGCCAGTTGCCGGGGGTACAGAATCTGCTGACGCAGATCGGCAGCGACCCGCGCCAACAGGTGGATCGCGGCTCGGTGCTAATCGAGTTGACCCAACCGTCAACCCGCAAAGAGACGCAGTTTCAGATCATGGACATGGCGCGCGAGAAGCTGCGGAAGTACAAAGAGTTGATCATCGCCGTCCAACTGCCGGCTGTGATTCAGGGCGCGGGTCCGAATCGTGATTTCCAATACTTCTTGCAGGGTCCGGATCTGGCTCAGCTCGACGGCTACGCCAAAACGCTGGTGGCGAAACTGGCGGCGACGCCGGGAGTGGCGGACCTTGAAAGCTCCTATGAATCCGGGAAGCCGGAGATTCGCGTAACCGTCAACCGGGACAAGGCCGCCGATTTAAACGTAAACGTGGCGTCGATTGCGACGGCGTTGCGGACGTTGGTGGCGGGTGACGAGCAGGTGACCACTTACCGCGAGGGGGATGACCGCTACGACGTCGGCCTGCGGGTAACCAAGGAGTTTCGCCAGTCGCCGGACGCGATGAGCCGCCTCTACGTGCCTTCGAGCACGGTGGGCAACGTGGCGCTGTCGAACGTAGCTTCGCTCACCGAGAGCACCGGCCCGATCGGGATCGACCGCCGGAACCGGCAGCGTCAGATTCTTATCAGCGCGAGCGTGATCGGCGGCCAGTCGCTGTCGGAAGTGCTCAATGTGGCGGATCAGGCAGTCAAAGACATGAACCTTCCCCCGGGATTTCGGACGGGTACGATTGGACGCAGTAAAGAACTCGGCCGCGCCGGCGCGAGCTTCCTGTTCGCTTTTGGCTTGTCCATCCTGTTCATGTACATGATTCTGGCGGCCCAGTTTGAGAGCTTTATCGACCCGATTGTGATTCTGATCAGCTTGCCCCTTTCGATGCCGTTCGCACTGCTATCGCTTATCGTGATGGGCGAAAACTTCTCGATCATTTACAGCTCGGTGGGCATCCTCGTACTGTTCGGGATCGTGAAGAAAAACTCGATTTTGCAGGTGGACCACATCAAGTCGCTGCGTCGAGAAGGCTTGCCGCGCCTCGAGGCGATTCTGAAAGGTTGCGAGGATCGGCTCCGACCGATTTTGATGACGACAGCGGCGCTGGTCGCCGGTATGCTGCCCTTGGCGTTCGGCCAGGGGGCCGGCGCGGGCACCCGACGGACGGTCGCGATCGTGGTAATCGGCGGGCAGACGCTTTGCCTGCTGCTGACGCTGCTGGTGACTCCGGTTTCCTACAGCCTGTTCGATGACTTGGCGAACATGCGGATCTTGAAGCGCCTTGGCGGATTTTTCCGCTGGCGGCGGGCGGTCGGGCAGACGGCGGCCATGCTGCTCATTTGTGCGTTGCTGGCACCGCTTGTTCAGGCTCAAGACAGCCTGAACAAGCAACGGGTGGGCGTCGGAGCGACGACCCGGAAACTGACCCTGAAGGAAGGGGTGGAAGCGGCGCTTAAGAACAATCTCGAAATCGAGATCGAGCGCACCAACGTCGCCAACGCGCAGCAGTTGCTGAACGCGGCGAAGGGGGTTTTTGACCCGGTGCTCTCTTACAACCCCAGCTACGAGTGGCGCGATACCCCGGCCGCTTCCGTGCTGCAAGCGGCCACGGGAAAGCTGTCGGAACGGATCATCAACAACAACGTCGGCCTGCGCAGTCGGACCCCGTGGCAAGGAATGAGCCTTGGCGTGAGCTTCGACAACTCGCGCACCGAAACGAACAATCCTTTCGTGAGCCTGAACCCGTACCTGAACTCGCGGCTCCTGCTTACGTTTACGCAACCGCTGTTCCGCAACCGGGTGATCGACCGCGAGCGCGCCCAGATCAAGATCCGCAGCCGCCAGGTGGGCATTTCAGAGACGGACTTTGAACTCCGGGTGATCGACGTGGTCGCCCGGGTCGAGCAAGCCTACTGGGATTTAGTGGCGGCCAGGCAAGCGGTGCAGGTGGCCGAGGACGGTGTCAACTTGGGAGAAGAGCAGGTGGCTCGGGCACAGCGGCAGATCTCCGCCGGCACTTTGGCACCGGTGGAGCTTTCGCTCGCGCAATCGGAGTATGAACGCCGCCGCGACACTTACTACGCTACTCAGGACATCCTAACCGCCGCCGAGAACAACCTGAAGACGCTGATCGCCAATGGCCGAACCAATGAAGTTTGGAACGATGAGATATTACCGACCGATTCCGAATCGTTCGGAAAGCTGGAGCCGAAGGAGTTGGGGGCCGCCGTACAATCGGCGATCACCAAGCGGCCCGAGATCCGCATGATTGGCCAGCGGAAGACGGTGAACGACATTGAGAAGGAGCTCAATCGGGACCAGTTGAAGCCGCAGGTGAACTTCGTGGCCGGTTATGCCAACAGCGGCTTAGGAGGTGCTTTGAGCACCGCGCCGAACCCCTTCGCCGGGCAGAATGTACCGATCTACGATCGGCTCAATCGACTCAGCGGTTTGGCCGGCTTGCCCCCAGTGATTCCGCCGGAGCTGGGCACGCTGCCGAGCATCTTAGTCGGCGGCTACGGGACGGCCCTGTCGAATGTGTTCGCGGGGCGGTTCCCGACGCTGCAGGTCGGCATGCAGTTTGAACTTAACTTGCGGAATCGGACCGCCGAGGCCGCACTTGCACAGACGGCAATTGCCGAGAGGCGGTTGGGGTTGGAACGGACGCGGGTGGAGCAGGCGATTGATGCCCAAGTGCGGAATGCGCTGCAAGGCTTGGTCGCTTCTCGGCAGCGAATCACCGCTGCCGAGGCTTCCGCCAAGGCGGCTCAAGAAAAGCTGAACAGTGAGGTCCGACTGTTCCAGTCCGGGGAGTCGACCAACTTCTTTGTGTTGCAACGGCAGAACGAGTTGCTCGAATCCCGTCGTCGGGCGGTGGTGGCGCATCTGGAATTCAACAAGTCGGCTGCGCGGCTAGAACAGGCTCGGGGCGAGACGCTCGACACCCTCGATATCAAGCTGAAATAGCGACGCTGTGGAAAAGCTGAGGATGGCGGACTTTTGCGCTGGGCGGCGAAGTCCGCTACTTTTTCTTTATGGCTGCTAACGATCTAATTCTCCAGAAAGGCCTACCCGCCAATCTGGATATTGAACGCTATCTGCTGGGTGCGATCCTGGTGGACCCGTCGGCATTTCTGAACATCGCCAGCCTGATTCAAGCCACCGACTTCTCCGTTCAGTCTCACCAGTTGTTGTTTACACGAATGGTGGAGCTGTCGGAAGGCAATCAGCACATCGATCGAGTGACCCTCGCCAATGAGCTCATGCGGCACGGCGAACTCGAGTCGGTGGGAGGTTTGAGCTACCTCATTTCGCTCGACGACGGGATGCCGAAGCTCTACGACCTCGAGCGCTATGCGGGGATCGTGCGGGAGCATTCCCTACGTCGCCAATTGGTCTTGAGTAGCCAGGCGCTGATTAACCGGGCCATTAGCGGCCAAGAGAGCGCCGACGAGATTCTGGCGAGCGCCGAGAGCGATCTGCTGCGGCTGGGTGAATCGCACGTCGCGAACAAGCTGCTGCATACCCGCGACATTCTTAGTCGGGCCGAGGGCGGGATCAACGCTTTTCTCGATCCGACGAAGCGAATCCGGGGTACCTCGACCGGCTTTCTAAAGCTCGACGAAATGACGGGCGGTTTCCGCCCCGGAGAACTCATCATCCTGGCCGCCCGACCGGCAATGGGAAAGACCGCGTTAGCGCTAAACATCGCCCAGTATGTGGCGATGAACCCGGCCAATCCGCGCGCGGTGGCGGTGTTCTCGCTCGAAATGTCGAACGAGTCGCTTCTGCAACGTATGATCTGCGCCCAATCGCGCGTATCGCAAACCAAATTTCGCGAGGGGTTTCTCGACGGCGAAGAGCGTCGGCGCCTGCAGAAGGGCCTCGTAGATATTGTGAAAGCGCCGATCTTTATCAACGACAGTTCGACGATTGGCATTATGGAGATCCACGCTGAGTTACGCCGGTTGAAATCGCAGGCCGATCTGGGGCTGGTCGTCGTGGACTATCTCCAACTGATGACGAGCAAGGGCAAAGTGGAGAATCGCAACCAGGAAGTGAGCGCCCTCTCTCGCGGATTGAAGCTGCTTTCGAAAGAGTTGCAGTGCCCGTTTCTCGTGCTTTCGCAGTTGAGCCGCGCGAGCGAAACCCGGATCGGCGATCACCGGCCGATTCTGAGTGACTTGCGCGAATCCGGCTCTATTGAGCAGGACGCCGACATGGTGGCCTTCGTCTTCCGCGAAGAGTATTACAAGCGCTTCGACGCCTCGCTGCATGGCCTCGCGGAATTGATTCTGGCCAAGCAGCGTAACGGCCCGACTGGAATCGTGAAGCTCTCGTTTCTGCACGAATACACGAAATTCGAGAACAGGATGGACGACATTCCGGGGGGCGACGGCCCGCCGAACTAGCGCCGACTGCTCTCCATTCGAGGACGATGATAAAAGCAATCATCAGAAACGCACCTCGCGAAACACCGTTGATCGCAGATTGGTGACCATCCACCGTCGCAAGCGTGGAGACGGCAGGTTCTCCTTCCTACTCTTCCGGAGTTCGATTCTTCCGCAATAGGATGGTCGAGCCAACGATGCCCGCGAGGAGAGATCCAACGAGAATTCCAACCTTTGCCCGCGCCAATAGCTCCTCTTCCGAAAACGCCAGCGCCCCGATAAATAGCGACATCGTAAACCCGATCCCCCCCAGCCACGCCGCCCCGTGAATGCCAGTCCAGGTTACGCCTTCCGGCAAATCGGCCCAGCCTATCTTCACCGCCAGCCATGACGCGAGCATGATGCCCAACGGTTTCCCCAGCAGTAGCCCCAACGTCACGCCTACGGTGATCGGGTCGGCTAGCTGTCCGATGATGTCGCCGTGCAACACGACTCCGGCGTTCGCTAGGGCAAAGGCAGGCATTATCAGGAAGGTGACCCACGGATGCAGGGTCTTATCGAAGCGATGCAGCGGGGGCTGAGCTTTTTCACACGCATCTTCCAGCGCCTCGATCACGACTTGCTGCTCTTCGTTGTTCAACGGACTCTTCTGGTTAGATGCAGACCGCTCGAAGTGCTTTAAGATCGTCCGAATCTGCCGAAGCAACTCCTCCGAGTTGAGCTCTGTTCGCGTCGGAATCGTCATCGCTAGTACAACACCGGCAATCGTGGCGTGTACACCGGAATGCAGCACCGCCAGCCACAGCACAAACCCGATAAGGGCATAGGGCAACGGATGGCGAACGCCCATCCGGTTTGCCACGATGAGCAGCAGAGCGCAAACGCCCGCCACCGCCAGCCCCCCCCAGGCGAGGTCCGCCGTGTAGAAGACTGCGATCACTAAGACCGCCGCGATATCGTCAACAATCGCTAAGGCGGTAAGGAATACTCTGAGGCTCATCGGAACGCGGTCACCCAGGAGAGCCATCACGCCAATCACGAAGGCGATATCTGTTGCCATTGGGATGCCCCAGCCAGCAGCGCCCTTCTTCCCCAGATTCATTGACGTATAGATCAACGCGGGCACGACCACCCCGCCAATTGCCGCGACAATTGGCAGCGCCGCCTGACGGACACTCGCCAGTTCGCCCACCAACAACTCCCGTTTGATCTCCAGGCCAACGACTAGGAAGAAGAGCGCCATCAGCGCATCGTTTACCCAGAAGTGAAGGTCATGGTCGAGGGTTTGGCCTGCGAAGCCGAAGACGACTTTGGTGTGCCACAACGTCGCATAGCTTTCCGCCCAGGGCGAGTTTACCCAAAGCAGCGCGATGGCTGTACAGACAAGGAGTACGATTCCCCCCGACGTCTCCCGTTCCGCGAATTCTTGGAATGGAAGGATCAGCGGACGAATTGGCGTATCGGCAATCGCCTTAAGATCGTCGGGCGCATTCATCACAATTCTATTGTCTCGTCTCAGCATCTTTTCCCGCTCGAGGGGCGGGGAACTATCGGGTGGCGGGAGGTTCCCGCTGGCTTTCCGATTGAGTTTGCGGCTGACCGAGACGTAAACAATGTTTCGGCTCGACTGAAACCGGAGGGGTATCGAGTTGAGGTAAGGACGTTCTGGGGGCTTCCCAGCGCTGTGAATTCTGCGGGTCAACCGCCTTGAAACCAAGTCGAGCGGCGCTCCGATGGACTCGCCAAACGGCCATGGGCCCGCTTTGCGGTCGAATCGTGCGGTCTCGGCTCTCGTCTCCGAAGCCAAGCAGGCCGACGGAGATCGGGTCGATAGTCCCCACTGCCTCCAA
>JANXMS010000527.1 GCA_025354525.1 Acidobacteriota bacterium | reverse complement strand
TTCTTGCTTAGCTTGGCGGCGGCGGTCTGGACGGTGGAGGCGCTGTTGGGACTGTCGACGCTGGGCGATCCGCAGATGCGGCCGGACGGGGGGGCATATGCCTACGTGCTGAACGGGACGGTGATGCGGGCGACGTTGCCGGACGGAGTCGCGGTGGCGGTGGGGAAGGGAACGCGGCCGCGTTGGTCGGGGGATGGGACGCAGTTGGCGTACTTGGCTGGAGGCCGGGTAATGGTGGGCGGGAATGCGGTGGGGCGGGGGGTGACGGCGTTTGCTTGGGTGGGCGAGAAAGTGGCTTACTTGGCGACGGATGAGGCGGCGGTGCCGGATCCGGAGGTGAACCGGGAGAGTCTGCGGTTTGGGCGTCTGTATATGGCGGGCAGGCAGGTGAGCGGAGCGCAGCGGCATGTGATTTCGTTTGCGGTGTCGCCGGATGGCAAGCGGGCGACGCTGGCGGTGCAGGCAACGCCGAAACCGCAGGATATTTTCCACGTGGATTTGGTGGAGGTGGAGTTAGCGACAAGGGCGGAGACGCCGCTGGTGACGCAGCCAGGCCGGGACGGGGAGCCGGGGTATTCGCCGGACGGGAAGTGGGTGGTGTTCCATTCGCAGTGCGGGTCGTTGAACTACTTCAACGAGCGGCAGGTGGGGATGGTCGAGTCGGGCGGGGGGACGGTACGGTATTCAACTCGGGACTTGCCGGTGGACGTATTTCGGAACGGGAATGCGTATGCTTGGTCGGGAGACGGGAAGCGGTTGATTTTTACGGCGGGGGTGGGGACCCGGGATGAGCTTTGGCAGGTGGCAGTTGAGAGTGGGAAAGGGGAGCGGTTGGCGGAAGGGGTGGCGGGGGCGGCGAGTTTCAGCGCCGACTTGCGGCGGGCCGTGTTTCTGAAGACGGAAGCGGCGCATCCGGCGGAGATTGTGTTGTGGGAGGGGGGAAAGGAGCGGACGTTGACGCGGGTGTTTGCTGGATTAGCGGAGTTGCCAACCGTGAATAGCGAGGTGGTGAGGTGGAAGGCGGCGGATGGGTTAGAAGTGGAAGGGGTGCTGTGGCTGCCGTTTGGGTATCAGAAGGGGACGCGGGTGCCGGTGCTTGTGGAGTTGCACGGAGGGCCGACGGGGGTGGCGTTGACGGCCTTTCCCAATGGACGGACGTATCCGACGGTGGCGTTTTTGCAAAGCGGGTTTGCGGTGTTTGCGCCGAATTTTCGCGGGAGCTCGAACTACGGGGAGGCGTTTCGGAAGAAGAACACGCTCGCGCAGGGGGTGGGCGATTTGGATGATCTGATGACGGGGGTGGATGAGTTAGTACGGCGGGGGATCGCGGACCCGGATAAGTTAGGGGTGATGGGCTGGAGTTATGGCGGGTTTTTGACGGGCTCGACGATTGCGCAGACGCGGCGGTTTAAGGGTGCCTCGGTGGGGGCTCCGGCCGTGGATTGGGCAGCTTACTACGGCCTGTTTGAAGGGGCGCGGGAGGTGTTGTGGACTTACTTTGGAGGGACGCCGTGGGAGGTGCCGGAGAACTACGCGCGGCATTCTTACTGGGGTAAGTTGAAGGATATTACAACGCCGACGATGTTACAGATTGGGGCACTGGATATGAACTTCACGGCACCGATTTATCAGGCGTTGCGGGATCGGGGCGTGCCGGTCGAGAACGTGGTGTATCCGCGGGAAGGGCATGGGGTTGGGGAGCGGGCGCATCAGAGGGATTTGATGGAGCGAAATTTGCGATGGATGGAGCGGTGGGTGCGGTAGGCGGGATAGATCGCGATCGAGAGCCAAACGAGGAGGCCGGCGATGGAGCCGGCGAGGTATTTGTACAGCGAGTCGAGCGAGTAATAGAACACGGCTTGGTGAACGCCTTTGCCGACAGGGATGGACCGGAAGGCACCATGGAGGACTTCGATCGGCACCGCCCGTTCGTCCAGAATCGCGCGCCATGCTCCGAAGTGGGCCTCGGACGTTTCTAGAACGGAAGGGTGCTCGCAGTCGAGTTGCAGCTCGACGCGGTTCCTCGTTTCGGAGGTTACCGAGACGGTGCATTCGTTCGCTCGATAGCGAGGTAGCACGGTCGGATTCCTATAAACGTGGCGTCCGGCGACTTCCCCACGGTGGATGAGGCGTCCTCGACCGGTCAACGGCGTTTGGGACGTCAGGATGCCGATCGACATCTGATCGACCTCGACGGCGTTGGGGTTTGTGATCTGGTAAGAGGCACCCCAGCGCTCTCCTCCGGCGACCTTTTGCTTAAGTCGCATGAGCCCTTCCAGCGCCATAGGGTCGTAGCCTCCGGCGGTCCGCCACCCAAACACCGGCGCGCCGGAAAGCAGGGCGGGACTATCGGCGATCGTATCGAGGCGACTCTCGCCGACTTCGGCGCGCAGGTCCGCCAATAGGCGGGCTCCGGCGGCGTGGGCAGTTGGGTCAATGGTCGCGGCGAGGAAGGGATCCAGCGGCTGTGCATTCATGGAACGACGGGAGTTGATTGTGAATAACTCGATGCCGAGAACGAGGGGAACTAGCCGCTATTTCTCACCAAGGGCTAGCAAAAAGCCGTTGTTTCTGGCATAACTATGTTTGACGACAAAGAGTTAGAGACCAAGGAGCAACGGCTTTCGCTATGACACAGTCTATCCAAGCTGGATTCGATTTTGGA
>JANXMS010000516.1 GCA_025354525.1 Acidobacteriota bacterium | reverse complement strand
GTGCGCATGCACGTACTCGACCGGGTCCTCGATCGTGATGATGTGGCCAAAGCTGTTCTGGTTGCGGTGATCGACCATCGCCGCCAGCGAGGTGCTCTTGTCTTGCTTGGGCAGTAGTTTTTCTCTTGTGCTCTCAAAAATCGCCCGGATTTCGGCGTTTTCGGGGTCGAGCGAGAGAGCTTGGCGGAGGTCGGATTGTGCCTTGTTGAATTCGCCAGTCAGGTAGTACGCGCTGCCGCGAGCAAGCCATGCCTCGGGGAGGAGGGGGGCGACTTCGATGGCCTTTGACCGATCGGCGATGCCATCGGCGTGGCGGTCGAGGAGATGGTAGGATCCGCCCCGGGCGATGTAAGCGAGGGGGTTATCGGGCTTCAGACGGATCGCTTCGGTCCGATCTGTGAGCGACTCTTCGATGCGCCCCAGTTGAACGAGGGCTCCGGCTCTGGCCATCCGAAGATTGGCGTCGTTGGGAGCAAGGGCGATCGCGGCGGTAAGGTCTTCGACGGATGCGTCCCACTGGTTCATGCGCTTCCGCGCTTCGCCGCGCAAGAAGAGCGCACGGGCCGAATTCGGCTGCATTTGAATGCTTTGGGAGAGATCGCTGACGGCATTCGAGAATAGGCCCATTTGCCCATGGGCGAAGCCGCGTTCGGTGTAGGCTTCGGCCCAGTCGGAGCGAAAATCGATGCAGCGGTTGAAATCGTCGATGGCATCGCGCCACCGCTCGAGCTGCAACGCCGCTTTGCCCCGCTCAAAATACGGTTGCGGATCATCGAGCCGGAGCCTAATGCCAGCCGTGAAATCGGCGATGGCTTCGGCGTACTGCTTCTGTTGAACGCGAGCGCGCGCGCGACCGTTGTAGGCGAAGGCGGTGGGCGAGCCGGCTTCCAAGGCGTGGGTGAAATTTGTGATGGCGAGGGGCCAGCGCTCCGCGGCTAGCTCAATTCCGCCAAGGGCCTGAAACGACTCGCCGTCGGCTGGTTGAAGACGAACCGCTTCGCGGAAGTCAGCGGTAGCACGAACGGTGTCTTTGAGAAGGAGAAATACTTTACCGCGCTCCCGATAGGCGTCGGCCAAGTCCGGGGCGTACAAGATCGCGGTCGAGAGCGACTCAAGGGCTTCGGCGAAGCGATTTTTCGCCGCCGCGTCGCGGCCAAGCTCATAGGCTTTCTGGGCTCGTTTGGGATCGGCGGGGCTGGCACTGGCGAGCAGTGCACACGTGGCCAGAAGGATGCCCAGCCTGAGGCTCAGTTTTTTCGCCATGACGGATTCCCTTCAGTATAGGGCTAATCCTTTCCCATCCCTGGTGGGTAGACCAACTTGTAGCCCTTTTTCTTGTACTCTTCGAGCCCCATGAAGCTAATCTGTTTGTAACCGTTCTTGCTTAGAATTTCCGCAGCCCTCCGGGCGCGGCCTCCGCGGTTTCAACCAGCGACGAGCAGGACGTCTTTCGGGATTTCGCTGAGCCGTGCTTCCAACTGGCTGATCGGGATGTTGACGTAGCCGTCAATGGTGCCGAGTTCTTCGATCTCTTTGGGTTCGCGGACGTCAAGGAAGAAGAGCTTCACTTTCTTGTCCAGGAGCTTTTTGAGCCCATCCGCCGAGAGTTCCGTTGCGCCGGGGATGGGTTTTTCCTGCGCAAAAAGGGGAAGTCCGGCAAAGATGCTGAAGGGAAAACTTCGACGATACATAACTTACATAGTAGCAGGTAGGGACAATCTGATCTGTTGGGGATTCGAATTGGGACCGATTAGTCCATTAGCGAGCATGCGTCACCTGTACCTGCATCCCCCGGAATCTCCCCCGCTGTCCTTGGACGTGGAAGCGGCGGCCTGTGCCCGGCAGGGCCTGGAGTACGTGCAATCGAAGCTATGCCGGGTAGCGATTGTGGAGCTTCCGGTTAACGGTATGTGCCCGGAGGCGTGGCTTACGGCGGCACTAGCGCTCCGCCCGGATTTATCGGTCATTTTCGTTGGGAGCAACGTCGGGCAAGCCGTGCGATGTCTGCGATTGGGGGCGGCGGACTACGTCGAGAACAGGGAGAAGGCCTTGTTGGTGGCTGCCGGAGTTCGGCCGCTGCTGCCGCCGATGGTCGAGCCTTGGAGGCGGTTGCTCATCGGAGACAGCCCAGCGATGCGGCCCGTGCTGGATATGATCCGCCTGCTAGGGCCTCGCCGTAGTTCGGTGCTGATTACGGGCGAGACCGGGACGGGAAAAGAGGTGGTGGCGCGGGCGCTCCATGCCGCCAGCCCGCGGCTGCGGGAGGCGATGGTGTCGGTCAACTGCACGGCTCTGCCCGAAGCGTTGCTGGAAGCCGAGCTTTTTGGGCACGTAAAGGGAGCCTACACCGGAGCGTTTCAGGCTAGAAAAGGGCGGTTTGAAGAGGCGGATCGGGGTACGATTTTTCTGGACGAGATAGGCGATATGCCGGTGGAGACCCAAGCGAAGCTGCTCCGGGTGTTGCAGGAACGGGAGTTTCAGCGGTTGGGTTCTGGCGACCTGATTAAGCTGGATGTGCGGGTGGTCTCGGCGACGAATGCGAACCTGGAGGAGAAGATCGACCGGGGGAAATTCCGGGAGGATTTGTTCTATCGGCTGAACGTCGTTCCGCTGCATTTACCGCCCCTCCGTGAACGGGCGGAGGATGTCGCCCCTCTCTTGGCTCATTTCATTGACAAGGTGTGTCGAGCCGAAGAGGTGCCCTCGAAGCGGGTTTCGGCAGACGCGCTGGAGCGGTTGGCGGAGTATCCTTGGCCGGGCAATGTGCGGCAGCTTGAAAACACCGTGGAACGGGCGGTGGCGATGAGCGGGGAACGGCAGATGCTGCACTATGTTGACTTCAGCCTACCCGTTAAAACGGCATCCGTCGGGCTGACGACAATAATTGTGGAGCCGGTGGCGGTGCCGGAGGTCGATATTGACTTTGCCGCGACGGTGCAGCGTCTCGAGCGAACCCTGATCGAACAGGCGTTGCGCCGGGCCAAGGGGAACAAGAAACAGGCTGCCGATATGTTGCGCCTCAAGCGGACGACCTTGAATGCCAAGCTCAAAAGCCTTGAGGAGGTTGCGTAGTGCGGTTCAATTTCGATCGAACAGCTGTGTCTCACTATTGGACCCTGGCGGCGTTAAGGTTACATCTTTATCAATCACTATAAGGCCGATACGGAACGTTGTTCTTGGCATGGTCCCGCGCAAAGTTGCGGGCATGGCGGCGCTGGGCATCCTGATCGGTGTTCCAGCCGCACTCGGTCTAGGGCAGTTGGTCAAGTCGCTGCTCTTCCCCACCCAACCCGACCACCCGGTTGTCCTTGCCGCCGCCCTCTTGTAGGCCGCAATGGCCTTGGCGGCGGGATGGATATCGGCCCGCCGGGCATCCGGAATTGACCCGATGCAAGCGCTGCCCTACGAGTGAGACTTTCGCTTCCGCAACTCGTCGACGGCCACGAAAACGATAATCATCGCCCCAATTAGCGCTTGCTGGACGTAGGGATTGATTCCGAGCAGATCACTTCCATTGGCCAGCAGGCCCATGATGAAGCCGCCTACCAAGGTCCCGATCACGGTGCCTTCTCCACCCCGGAGGGAACCGCCTCCGATCACCACCGCAGCGATCGCCTGCAACTCGTAGCCCTGTCCCGCGGTCGGTTGCCCGGTCGAAAGCCGACTCGCCTCGATCAGGCCCGCCAAACCGGCCAGGCCGCCGCAGAGTGCGTAAATCGCCACCGTATGGAAGTTCACTGGAATCCCTGCGTAGATGGCGGCGTCGGGATTGCTTCCGATGGCAAAGACGTATCGACCCAGCCGCGTATGTTCGAGAATAAAATGCACGATCACGGCGCAGACGATCAAGACGAGCAGGACGAAAGGGAAACCGAGAACGGTCCCTTCGCCGAGATACTGAAAGCCTTTGGGAACGTCATGGACCGGCATGCCGTCTGAGATGATCAGGGCGAATCCGCGCAGCACCCCCATCATTCCCAGCGTGACAATGAACGGAATAATGCGAAGTTGCGTGATCAACACCCCATTGATGAATCCGCAGAGCAGCCCGGTCGCGATCCCGATCAACACGCCAAGCGGAATCGGAACCCCTTTAGCCATCGCCATCGTGCCGACGAGCCCTCCCAGCGCCACAATCGAGCCCACAGATAGGTCAATGCCGCTCGAGATGATAATCAACGTCATTCCCAGGGCCAGAATGTTAAAGACGGCCGTCTGGCGGACGACACTCGATAGGTTCTGCGAGGTCAAAAACGATGGGCTCGCCACGCTGAGCACGACGAATAGAATCAGCAGCGCCAAGAAAGGCAGCAAGCGCTTAATCATTGCAAAGTTTCTCCAGAGGCAGGGGGCACGGTGGCCAGCCTCATAATGTCTTCTTGAGAACAGCCGCGCGGGAGTTCCCCCACCAAGTGACCCTGGCTCATCACTAGAATTCGATCGGCGACTTGGAGCAGTTCGGGCAGTTCTGAGCTCACCATCAGAATGGCCGCGCCTTCGCGGGCGAGTTGGTCCATCACTTCAAACACTTCCACCTTGGCCCCAACATCAATGCCACGGGTCGGTTCATCGAACAGGAAGACCCGAGCCCCGCGATTCACCCATTTCGAGATGACCACCTTCTGCTGGTTGCCCCCGCTGAGGCGACCGGCCCTTTGCTTGCCGTTTTCGCACCGGATCCTGAGCCGATCAATGGCCTTCTGCGTCGCTCGGGCCTCGTCGGCATGGCGGATGACCCCACCCGGGCTGACCGCTTCCAGGTTGGCCATTGTCACATTCCAGGCGATTGGCAGTTCGCGCGCGAGCCCAGTCCGTTGGCGATCTTCCGGGATCAGCGCGACGCCAGCCGCCACGGCCTCGCGCGGATTGCGGAGAGATACCGTCTTCCCACACACGTTCACGGACCCCGTCTCCACCGGGTCGAGGCCGAAAATCGCCCGGCACAACTCTGATCGCCCGGCACCCATTAGTCCGCCGAGCCCCACAATCTCGCCGGCATGAATCGTCAGGCTGACGTGGCGGAGCAACGCCTTCGTCGACAAACC
>JANXMS010000495.1 GCA_025354525.1 Acidobacteriota bacterium | reverse complement strand
CTGCTTCCGCGGCGTCAAAGCGGCTTTCTCGAGCACTACGGCCTTGCCCTTTTGTCCCAGCGTCTTCTTCGCCCCCTCAATCGTAAACCGTTTATTGTAAAGAAGATGCTTGATCTCAAGGATCAATTCCACCTCTTTGCGCGGGTACAACCGCTGGTTCGTTCCGCTTTTTTTAGGCCGCAACTGGGGGAACTCGGTCTCCCAGTAACGCAGTACGTACGGCTTCAACCCAGTCAACTTGCTCACCTCGCCGATGCGGAAGTAAAGCTTGTTGGGGATCTCCGGTGTATCCGGAAGAATGCCTCCCTCCGGAATCGTTTCTGGCCGTTTGCGCGCAGACACTTTGCTGTATTATGCACCGCGCGACGGTACCAGCGCTACCATTGAATTTCCATGCAAGTTTTATCAGGAATCCATCCCGTCACCGAGGCGCTCCGCGCCGGCCAACCCGTCGAGCGAATTTTGGTCGCTAAAGGCGCGGGTGGCCCCAAGGTGCAACTGATCATTGACCTAGCCAAACAGGCGAACGTTCCGGTTCGCTACGAACCGCGCGAAGCTCTTGACCGCGCGAGCAAAGCCGCCTCCCACCAGGGCGTCGTTGCTTTCACCTCCGGCCAGCGCTACGCCCAGTTCGCGGAACTTCCGGCCACCGCCCAACTCCTCGTGTTGCTTGATGGCATCGAAGATCCTCACAACCTCGGGGCGATCATCCGTTCGGCCCACGCCGCCGGTGCCGACGCCATCCTGCTACCGGACCGTCGTGCCGCCCCGGTCACCGAAGTCGCCGCTAAAGCCGCAGCGGGTGCACTCGCCCATATGCCGATCGTCCGCATCGGCAACGTTGCTCAGACCCTCGAAAAGCTCAAAAAAGAAGGCTACTGGATTTACGGTCTCACCGAACACGGCACTGAGCAATACGACCAGGTCCAGTACCATCTGCCCACCGTCCTCGTCGTAGGCGGCGAGGGCGCCGGTCTACATGAACTCGTCGCCCGCAATTGCGACCTGCTCGTCAAAATCCCCATGTACGGCAAAATCAGTTCGCTCAACGTCAGCGTTGCCACCGGGATCGCCCTGTTTGAATGGCGTCGTCGGGCAGCCAGCACCCATTAGAGCGATACCATAGGAAATCATGCGGCAACTTCTTGCGCTGTCACTCGCGGTAGTTACTCTACTCGCGCCTCTCTCTGCCGCCACGCCGGTTCGCGCTCGCAAAGCCATGGTCGTCTCTCGCGAGATCCACGCGACCGACGTCGGCGTCGCCATTTTGCAGGCTGGTGGCAATGCGGTTGATGCCGCCGTTGCGGTGGGTCTCGCGCTTGCTGTAACTCATCCGTCGGCGGGCAACATCGGTGGCGGCGGCTTCATGCTTGTCCGCTTTGCCGACGGGCGGACCACGTTCATCGACTTTCGCGAGCGCGCGCCTGAAAAATCCACCCGCGACATGTACCTCGACAAAGAAGGCAAACCGACTGGCGACTCCGTGCTCGGCTGGCGCGCCGCTGGTATCCCCGGCACCGTCCGCGGCTTTGAACTCGCCCATAAGAAATACGGCAAAGCCAAATGGGCCGATCTGGTCGCCCCCTCCGTAAGGCTGGCTAAGCTGGGCTTTCCGGTCGGCTACGGCCTCTCCACTACGCTTAAGAGCGCCAAAAATCTCGCCCAGTTTGCCGACTCGCGCCGCATTTTCCAACGCGATGGTAACTTCTACGAACCCGGTGAACTGCTTACGCAGCCTGAGCTCGGCAGCGTGCTCGAACGCATTCAAAAGATCGGCCCTAAAGATTTCTACGAAGGCGAAACCGCGCGGAAGATGGTGGCTGCGATGGAGAAGGTCGGCGGCTTATTTACGCTGAACGATCTCAAAAACTACGTCGCTGCCGAGCGCGCTCCGCTCACCGGGACCTATCGCGGCTACGAGATCATCACCGCCCCGCCGCCTAGTTCCGGGGGCATCGGCATTCTACAAATGCTCGGCGTTCTGGAGAAAACCGACTACGCCAGTTACGGTGCCGGTTCAGCCCAAGCCATTCATTTCACCGCCGAAGCCATGCGTCGCTATTACGCCGATCGCTCGGAGTATCTCGGCGATCCGGACTTTTTAACGGTTCCGACGAAGAAACTCCTCGATCCCCGCTATCTCTCGACGCTTCGGGACTCAATCGACCCTGCCGCGGCGACGAACTCGGATAAGATCAAACCCGGGAACCTGGCCCCGTACGAGTCTCTCGAAACCACCCACTACTCGATTGTCGACGCTGAAGGCAACGCCGTTTCCGTTACTTATACGCTCAACGGCGGCTACGGTTCCGGTGCCACGGTCCCCGGCCTCGGCATCCTGCTGAATAACGAAATGGACGACTTTTCGGCCAAGCCCGGCACACCAAATATGTTCGGGGCGATCGGAGGGGAAGCCAATGCGATTCAGCCCGGCAAACGCCCGCTTAGTTCGATGAGCCCCAGCATCGTCGTGAAGGATGGCAAACTGGCCCTCGTTGTCGGCACCCCCGGCGGCACCCGCATCCTGACAAACGTGATGCAGGTCATTCAAAACGTGATCGACTTCAAAATGCCGATCCAGGATGCGGTGAATTTCCCCCGCTTCCATCACCAATGGCGGCCAGACAAGCTTTACCTGGAAACCGACTTTTCGCCGGATAGCCGTCGTTTGCTGGAACAGAAAGGCCACGTGATCGAAACCGTGGCTCGTATGTGTGAAATTGCAGCCATTCAAGTGGAAGCAAACGGCTGGCTGGCTGGCGCTGCCGACCCCCGCGTTGAAGGCAAAGCGGCCGGATATTAACCCTCATGAATCACGCCGTTTCTACCCATTTTCTCGTCAACCAGCGGTTGAACAACGTTTGGCTCGATAAGATTTACGAGGCAGGCATTCCCGCCGTCGAAATCTTTTGCGCTAAGCAGCATCTCGATTGGCAGAACAAATCGCAAATCACAGAGCTGGCGCACTGGTTCAGTGATGCCCCGCTGAAGCTCCATTCCTTGCATTCGCCGATGTTCAACGACGAGGTTTGGGGGCGCACCGGCCCCTCCTCGATTATCAATATCGCTGATCTCAACAAACCCCGCCGGATCGCAGCCGTTGACCAGATCAAACAAGCTATCGAGATCGCCGAGAAGATCCCGTTCCGCTATCTGATCCAGCACCTCGGTGCCCCGGTTGATGAGTTCGACGAAGCCAAACTTGAACTTGCTTTCAGTTCGCTCGAAGAGATCAGCCTGTTCGCCCGTCACCGTGGCGTCGAAGTGCTGTTGGAAAACATTCCCAATGGGCTTAGCTCGGCCGAACGGCTGAACTACTTCCTCGGCATTACCCATCTCAATCTCGGCTACTGTCTCGATGTCGGCCACGCCAACCTTATGGACGGCGTAGCGACGACTTTCGAGCTTATGAAAGACCGCATCAAGTCCACCCATGTTCACGACAACAACGGCAAGGACGATCGGCATTTATTCCCCACCCTCGCCGCTGGCGGCACCGTAAACTGGCGCGAAACCATGAGCCTGCTGCGTTCCCGCGAACACCAGTACCCGCTGTTGCTTGAACTCAAGGAGAGTCCCGACTTTCCCCATCCCCTCGATTCCATCCGCCGCATATTTGAGAACCTGGAGAATCTGTAAATGTCCCTCGCACCCGTCCGGATTGCAGACATCGCCCAGCACGACGGCCAAACCGTAACCCTCGCCGGCTGGCTCTATAACCTCCGAAAAAGCGGTAAGATCTGCTTTCCCATTCTGCGCGACGGCTCCGGCATCATCCAATGCGTTGCCGTCAAAGCGAACCTGCCCGAAGAGACGTTCGAGGCGCTCAAGAACCTCACGCAGGAATCGTCTTTTAAGATCACCGGCAAGGTCCGCGCCGAACAGCGCGCCACTGGTGGCTTTGAACTTGACGTTGAGTCCTGCGAAATCATCCAACGCGTCCCTGAAGATCAGCCCTATCCCATCACGCCGAAGGATCACGGCGTCGACTTTTTGATGGACCATCGCCACCTTTGGCTCCGGTCCCGCCGCCAGTTCGCCATAGCGAAAATCCGCCACGAAGTCATCAAGGCCACGAGGGATTTCTTCGACGAAAACGGCTTCACCCTCGTCGATTGCCCCATCTTCACGCCGGCCGCCTGTGAAGGCACCACCACGTTGTTCGAAGTCGATTACTTCGAGGACGAGAAGGTGTATCTTACGCAATCAGGCCAACTGTACAACGAAGCCAATGCGATGGCCTTCGGGAAGGTCTACTGCTTTGGGCCCACCTTCCGGGCGGAGAAGTCAAAAACCCGTCGGCACCTCACGGAATTCTGGATGGTGGAGCCAGAAATGGCCTACGCTACGCTTGAAGACGTGAAGTCGCTCGCCGAAGGGCTCGTCTGCTTCATCGCCCAGCGCGTTCTGGCTAACCGCCGCGCGGAACTCGCCATCCTCGAACGCGACGTCACCAAACTCGAATCGATCGTCGGACCTTTCCCGCGGATCTCTTACGATGAGGCCGTCCGGATCTTGCAGCGCAAAGGCAGCGAAATCCAGTGGGGCAGCGACTTCGGCGGCACCGATGAAACGCTGCTCGCCGAGGAGTTCGAACGTCCGGTCCTCGTCGATAAGTACCCGGCTCAGGTCAAAGCGTTCTACTTCCAGCCAGATGCGGAGCGTCCGGAACTGGCTCTCGGAGTCGACATGATCGCCCCCGAAGGCTACGGCGAAATCATCGGCGGCGGCCAACGCGTTCACGACTACGACCTGCTGCTGCAGCGCATTGAAGATCACAAGCTGCCGAAGGAAGCCTTCGAGTGGTACCTCGATCTCCGCCGCTTCGGCAGCGTTCCTCATGCCGGTTTCGGCATGGGTATTGAACGATGCGTCGCTTGGATGTGCGGCCTGGAACATATTCGCGAAACGATCGCTTATCCCCGCATGCTCTATCGAACGAGGCCCTAGTGCATAGCAAAAACACGATCGCCATCATCGGCGTGCCCATGGACCTCGGGGCCGGGCGGCGCGGGGTCGACATGGGCCCGTCCGCCATCCGCGTCGCCGGTCTTGGCGCGCGTCTGGTTCAACTCGGTTACACCATTGAAGATCGCGGCAACGTGCCGGTCGATCAGGCCGAAAGCATCCCGCCCGGGCCGAAGTCCTCGCGTCATCTGCCGCAGATTGCGGCCTCCTGCGCCCGCGTCGCCGAACTTGTCTACGAGTCGCTAGAACAAGGCAAGCTGCCGCTTGTTCTCGGTGGTGACCACTCGCTCGCGGTCGGGTCCGTCAGTGGTGTCGCCCGCTACTACCGTCAGCAGGAAGAAGCCATCGGCGTCATCTGGATCGACGCCCACGCCGACATGAACACCCCGGACTCGAGCCCCAGCGGCAACGTCCACGGCATGCCGCTGGCTTCGCTCATCGGCAACGGCCCCGCCGAACTCGTCGATCTGGTTGGCTTCGCCCCGAAAGTGGACCCCCGCAACGTCGCCATTATCGGCCTGCGCGATGTTGACTCGCTCGAAGCGGCTCACGTCAGAGAATCCGGCGTGCGCGCCTTCACGATGCGCGACATTGATGAGCGGGGCATGCCCGCCGTTATGCAGGAAGCGATTGCTCTCGCCAGCGCCGGCACGGTCGGCATCCATCTCAGCCTCGACATGGATGCAATCGACCCCGACGAAGCGCCGGGCGTCGGAACGCCAGTTCGGGGCGGCCTCAGTTATCGCGAGGCGCATCTGGCGATGGAGATCCTCGCCGACTCGGGCAAACTCATCAGCATCGAAGTCGTTGAGGTGAACCCCGTCCTTGATGTCGCCAACCGGACGGCCGATCTCGCCGTCGAATTCATGACCTCAGCCCTAGGAAAAAAGATTCTGTGAAAATGCGTGTTGCTGTCCTCCAAGGTGGCCGCAGCGGCGAGCACGAAATTTCGCTCCGCTCTGCCAAATCCGTCTCCGCCGCCCTCGAAGCCTCCGGCTATGAAGTCGTGCCTTACGTCATCTCGCTCGCAGGAAAATGGAGCCCCACCCCGATCTTTCCCGAGCCAGGAGCCAACCCCGGCATCGACGTCGTCTTCCCCATCCTTCACGGAACGTTCGGCGAGGACGGCACCGTCCAGGGACTTCTCGAACTTGCCGATCTCCCCTACGTTGGCCCCGGCGTCATGGCCTCGGCCATCGCCATGGACAAGGAAACGCTCAAGCGCGTCTGCGTCGAACGTGGCCTTCCGGTCACCGAGTACCTCACCCAATATCGCGGTGCCCTCGACCCCTACGCTGTCGAAGCCACCTTTGCTTATCCCGTCTTCGTCAAGCCAGCCAACCTCGGCAGTTCGGTCGGCATTTCGAAGGCGCACGACCACCCCGAACTCGTCGCGGCCCTCGAACTCGCTGCCCGCTTTGATTGGAAAATTCTCATCGAACGGACCATCGTCGGTCGCGAGCTTGAATGCGCTGTCCTCGGCAACTACGACAACGCCCGGGCGTCTTCCCTTTGTGAAATCCTCCCTTCGCGCGAGTTCTACGATTACGACGATAAGTACCTGCTCGATCTAGCGAAAATTGAACTTCCCGCTGCGCTTGACCCGCAGGTCACCGCCGAACTCCAGCGCATCGCCGTGGCCGCCTATCTAGCTTGTAACTGCGAGGGCATGAGCCGCGTCGATTTCCTTATGGAAGCTTCCACCGGCCGGGTCTATATCAACGAGATCAACACCATTCCCGGTTTCACCTCCATCAGCATGTACCCCAAAATGTGGGAACACAGCGGCCTTTCCATGCCCCAGCTCGTCGACGAGTTAATCCAACTTGCGCTCGCCCGCCATGAGCGCAAGAAAGCCACCCAGTTCACCCGATGAAGATTTGCTGCCTACTGGCCTTGTTTGCCACGAGCCTGCTGCCCGCGCAAGAACCCGACGAATTGGCCAGCACCGTTAAGAAAATTCTTGACGTTTATACGCTCGCCCGCGAGAACTACGCCGACCCAACGGACTCGACCAAGCTTTTCTACGAAGGCATCATCCCCGGCCTGCTCCGCA
Source organism: Acidobacteriota bacterium (assembly GCA_025354525.1). GTDB lineage: Bacteria > Acidobacteriota > Terriglobia > Bryobacterales > Bryobacteraceae. The sequence continues at coordinate 12,287 of JANXMS010000495.1, read as the reverse complement.
AGCTTGACCCCCACTCGGTCTTCCTCGATCCCGGTCAGTTCGATCAACTCAAGCGCATGCAGCGGAGCGAGTCGAAGGGGTTCGGCAGCGTGGTCAGCATCCTTCCGGGACGTGTCCAAGTGCTGCAAGCCATCCCCGGGGCACCGCTCGCCAAGGCTGGGATTTCGGCCGGCGATGAGATTCTGGCGATTAATAACATCGCCCTGGGCTCGCTCACTCCAGAACAGTTAACGCAGGTGCTCGGAGAGGCCCGCCAGAATCGTGCCATCGTCCACGTCCGCAAGCCCGGCAACGCCCGGCCGATTCAGTTCACGCTGATCCCAGAAGAGATGCAGACCAGTTCGGTCGAGCGGGCGTTTCTCCTCAAGCCCGGCTACGGCTATCTTCGCGTCACCAGCTTCGATGAGAAGACGGCGAAAGATATCCAAGCCGGCATCGAGAAAATTGGTGGCCGTGCGCTGCAAGGGCTCGTCCTCGATCTGCGCAACAACCCCGGCGGCGTCGTCGGCAGCGCCGTTGATACAGCCTCGCTTTTCCTCGACCCCGGCCAACTCGTTCTTACGGCCAAAGGCCGCCGCATGAACGGCGTCGAAAAGGTGCCAGCCACGGCGAAGCCTTATGGGTTCCGCATTGCGGTCTTGGTCAACGCCAAGACGGCTAGCGCTGCGGAAATCGTCTCCGGCGCGCTGCAAGATCACGACCGGGCGACCATACTCGGCGAACCCACCTTCGGCAAGGGACTCGTTCAAAACGTGCTTCCGACGGCACAGTCTACCGGCGTCGCGCTGACCATGGCGTTTTACTATACCCCCAGCGGCCGCAGCATCCAGAAGCCCCTTCGGGACATGCAACTCGAGCACACCACCGCCACCCCTCGCCTGGAATACAAGACCGATTCCGGGCGAACCGTTCGAGGGGGCGGGGGCATTGAGCCCGACCAAACGGTTACGATGCCGCCTTATCGTCGTCTCGAAATGGTGCTCGACTCGACCGGTGCCTTCGCCACTTTCGCCACGGAGTACCTTCGTGGCGAACGCCCCGCTTTAGCCTCTGGCTGGCTCCTGCCGAAACCGATCATTGACCGGTTCCGCTCCTGGCTCAGCCAGAACAATATACAGCCGAGCCTGTCCGACTGGTTCGCCAGCGCCGACTGGATCGAGTACCGTCTGCGCCAGGAGATCATGAACCTAGGCATTGGCGTGGAAGAAGGCGACAAGGTCGAAGCCGAACGAGAGCCTTGGATCGTTGCGGCCCTCAACAGCATCTATAAGTAAGTGAGTAGTTTTCTTTTTACCCCTTTAACGCTTCGCGGCGTGACCTTTGACAATCGCGTCTTTGTCTCGCCCATGTGCCAGTATTCCGCCGTCGATGGCTTTCCTTCCGATTGGCATCTTGTCCATCTGGGCACCCGGGCTATCGGCACCGGTGCCGTCATCGCCGAAGCCACCGCCATCCGCCCCGATGGCCGCATTACCCCCGGCTGCACCGGCATCTGGAAGGATGAGCACATCGCCCCCTGGGCCCGCATTGCGGCCTATATCAAGTCCCAGGGCGCGGTCGCTGGAATCCAACTCGCCCACGCCGGCCGCAAGGCCAGCACGGACGTGCCTTGGCGCGGTGGTGGTGCTTTAACTGAAGGTTCCTGGCAAACAGTAGCCCCGTCCCCGTTGCCCTTCAACGCAACAGACCCCACGCCCCATGAACTCTCCACGGACGATATCGCCGCTCTGCTCGACGCCTACGTCGCCGCCACCCGCCGCGCCAAAGCCGCCGGCTTCGAGCTCATCGAAATCCACGCCGCCCACGGCTATCTCCTCAACTCCTTTCTCTCGCCTCTTACAAACCACCGAACTGACCGTTACGCCGATGGCCGCATCGCGCTCTTCGAGGTCATCGCCGCGGTGCGCTCAGAATGGTCCGGCCCCCTCTTTCTCCGCGTCTCCGCCAGCGATTGGGTCGAAGGCGGCTGGACCATTAACGACACCGTGGCCCTCGCTCGGGAACTGCCCGCCCATGGCATCCACCTGCTCGATTGCTCCTCCGGCGGCAACAGCCCCCTCCAGCAAATCCCTCTCGGCCCCGGCTATCAAGTCGCCTTTGCCGAACGGGTCCGTCGAGAGACCGGTCTGCCCACTGGTGCGGTCGGTATGATTAGCTCCCCTGAGCAGGCCGACACCATCATCCGGACCGGCCAAGCCGACGCGGTATTTCTCGCCCGCGAACTTCTTCGCAACCCGCTCTGGGCCCTCCACGCCGCAAACGCGCTCCGCGCCACGCCCCGCACCCCGAACCAGTACCTCCGCGCTTTCTAGCCTTTCTTCGAATCCGTCGCCCGGAGTTACCCGTTCGGATTCACCGCGATCATCGATCCTCCTTCAACTCCTGCCAAGTGCCGCTGAACTTCACCTTGCCCCGCAACTCCCGCAGTTGAGCGTATGGGTCCCAGGCTTCGAGCGGCTCAATACCGCTCTCGGGGTCATCCTCGGGAGGTTCATTTTGTTCAGGCTGCATACTCTAACGAATACCACTGCCAGCGCTGGCGTTGTAAGTGGCCCTCAACTCCCCGGCCATCTCCACCACCCCCATCGCCTCCACCTCCGGCGTCATCCAGTACCGATCAGTACTCCCGTTCACCGCAAACTGCCGCGCCGGTTGCACGTCCTCACTAGCCAGATGGAACCCTTTCCGCGGCCGAACCGACAGCCCCCTCTTGATGTCAATCGCCCAAAGCCCCCGCCCCGGAATCTCCAGCAGCAAATCGATCTCCGCCCCGGCCGACGTCCGGTAGAAACTAGCCGTCGTTCCCTCCGGTGCCACCGCCAGTAAGTTCTCCACGACAAACCCCTCCCAGCTCAAGCCCACCACCGGGTGCCCCGCCAGCGCCTCAAAGTCCCCGAGACCCAGTAGGGCATGGACAATTCCCGAATCCCGGACATAAACCTTTGGAGCCTTCACCAGCCGCTTTCCGACGTTGCTGTGAAACGGCTGAAGCCGGCGAACCAGTAACAAATCCGCCAGAAGATCCACATAGCGCGTAACCGTCTGGGCGCTGATGAGTAGGGCCGATCCCATCTTGGAAGCGTTCAAAAGTCCACCTTGGTTATGCGCGAGCATCGTCCATAGCCGCCCCAGCGTCTCCGCCGGAATCCGAGGACCCAACTGCGGAATCTCCCGCTCCAAATAAGACCGGATGAAGTCCCTCCTCCACGCCGCGCTGCCTCCATCATCGCTCGCCAAGTAGCTGTCCGGGAACCCTCCCCGGACCCACAACGTCATCAGCTCCCCCACCTCCAACACGTCCAGCGGGCCCAGATCCACCAGCGCGATCCGCCCCGCCAAACTCTCGCCCGACTGCCGCAACAAGTCCATCGACGCCGACCCGAGCAAAAGGAATCGTCCCGTCCGCCTGCCTCGTCGGCGTCCCTCGTCAATCAATCCGCGCAAGGTCTGAAACAGCTCCGGCGCGCGGTGGATCTCATCCAACACCACCAAACGGTCCTCGAACTGCCGAAGAAATAGCGCTGGCTCCGTTAATTTGCGCCGGTCCTCACTGGACTCCAAATCCAAATACACCGAATTCGCCTGGCCCGGCAATGCAAACGCCATCGTCGTTTTTCCCACCTGGCGAGGCCCGATCAACGCGACCGCCGCTTGCCGGGACAAAGCCTGCTCCAACTCCGATAGCTTGCGCCTGCCAATCATCCTTGCATTTTATCCACGCCGTGGATGATTTGCAAGGTTAAATCTTTTTTCATCCCCAACATCGCCGTCGCCGCACAGTTCCCCAACGCATTCGCCCCCGGCTGAATCATGTCAAACACTGCGTCCACCCCCAACAGCAGCGTCAAACTCACCACCTGCCGACCGCTCCATCGCCTTCGGCAGCGACGCCGCGCTCGACGTCGTCCCCGGCGCAATCAAAAACGGCTCCCGCACCGCCACCGCGAACCCAGCGCGATCAACCCCACGAATAGCCCTGCCCCACCCAAGCGACCAGCGCAAAACAACGCCAACGCCGAATCACTGCAAACCCGCCCCTCCCCACCGTCGCCCTGATCAACGCTGCGACCTCGAACGCCGCCGTCAACATTCACGCGGGGCGTCATGATCGCTCTCATCAGTGTGAGCGCTTCAGCCCGCGATGCCATCACGCGCGGGAGATCACCGTCGTTCTTCGTCATGAACGGGCACGATCTAGCGATGATCTTGCACGAAGCGATGCCCTTTACGGACTTCCCGAGAAAACGAGTTCGGCTCTTGGCTGACGAAGGACGCGTTTGCGTTCAATTCTCAGACTTTCATGGAACAGGGAAGGGGAATCATCCTTCCCAAGGATTCAGGATCGTAACACCGATGCCTTCAAAGTCTTTCACGTTGCGTGTAACCAAGGTCAGGCCGTGCTCCCATGCGGTGGCCGCAATCAATCCATCTGCCATGCCAAGCGGTCTCCCCATCTACTGACGTCGTCCACTCCTTGTGCCCCATCGCTCGGCAATAGCCTGAGTAACGGGCAGTGTCCGGTCGGCGAACATCGGAATGAGATCACCTTTAAGCCATTCTTGAATCTGCACGCGGTGTTTGCCCTCAGAGTGAGTGCTCAACCCCTTACGCAGTTCGCCTATGGTTATCGCGCTCAGATAGAGTAATTCATCATCCTGCGAACGCATCCACCCATCAACGCGCTCGTCGGTACGAAAACGGATGGCCTCTGAAGGAACGTTTGTGTCAAGAAGATATCCAATCACAGGACAATATCACGACCTGGAGAGGGATCACGGGTTAAGTCCAACCCTTCCGCGATCCCCCGCATCTTGGCGCACACATCTGCAAGTGTACGCTTGCCGGGAGCGCTCGCCTTCTTCGGCTGGAACTCTTGCAACGCACGAAAGATAACCTCTTCGGCGCTGTCAAAACCGCTGGCACGGACGCGTTGATGGATCAATGCCTCGACTTCTGGTCTGGTGATTTCAATGTTCATAGCGGCTGCCCCCTTCTCTTCCCACATTAGCGGATCGAGGGCCACATGTCACGAAGTGCAAGGACTTGCTCTTTGTAGTCTCTTCTGCGATCCGTAGGGTCTGCGGCAGAGCCTGCTGCTTTGAGGATTCAAGAAATTATGGCGTTGGCGCAAGCCTTCCAAGCTACGGCGATTCGAGCTGCGAATCGGCTGGCTCTCGATCACCCAATCGACGTCGGCCCGAACTATCTGGTGATGGAGTTCATCGAAGGCGCGCCGGTGGCGCCGCCGGACTCCCCGCGCAAACTGCTCGATATGGCCGTGCGGATCGCGGATGGTCTGGCCGCCGCGCATGCCGCCGGCATCATCCACCGCGACTTGAAACCGGACAACATCCTGATGACGCGCGAAGGGCGAATCAAGATTCACCCGCTCGAAGTGATCGTCAACCGGCCGGCGCTGCTGAAGAAGGGCGCATCCGTCGAATGAACGCCGGCGACAAGCTCGTTCCCCACGAGATTCTCGCCCCCTAGGGGTAGGCATGGGCAATTGTGGACAGTTGGTCGGCTAACCGGAGGTTGAGGGTTGATCTGGTACCTGCCGCCGGTCAACTCCCGGATACGCCGTTGCTCAGGACTTATCAGACGACATGCCGAAAGCGGACCACCTACTGGGGATTCCGCTGAATGGAAGTGAGGCGATCAGGGGTCCATGCGGAAGCCCCCATCCGAACTCGCTGAAGCAGCCAAATTGTGATAGCACGCCCGCTATGCGGCTCGTCCTCGCACCTTCTGGCACTCTATTCTTCGCCCACCAGTCCGCGGCTCCGCCCACTGATCATTCGGTATCATGCCGGTTTTCTGGCGATCAATTGGTGCATGCGGCAGTGCGCCACCACCGTATCAGGGCATGCGTCGGCCTCGTTCATTCCTGCAACAAGTTCATCCAGGCGCTGCGCGCTCAAAGAGCCTTCATTCACCAGTCCGAGAGCGGCGGCTCGCAGAGTCCAATTCCAGAACCCCTTGTGTTCACCGTGCAGGTAATGCGGGTGATAGGCATCCACGTGAACGATTTCAAATCCCGTCTCTCTTGCCCAAAGATGGGCGCGGCGGCCCCCCGTGTAGTCCACCCCGCGCTGGGTGCCGGCGACGATGGCAATATCGCGGAGTTCCGTATAGGCTGCCGATGCTGGCTCGGTGTAGACTGCACTGACATCGGCCTCCTCGCAAACCATCACACCGCCCGGCCGAAGTGTTTCATAAATCGTCCGCATCGCGGCGACTGGTCTGTTGAGATGGACCATTAGCCAGCGGCAGTAAGCAACGTCGACACTTTCCGGCATGAGCTCCGGCTCATAGACACTACCCTGACGGAATTGCGAGTTTTCCAGCCCGGCTTCGAGGGCCAGTTCATTAGCGGCGGCCACCTGCTCCGGGTTCAGATCGATTCCGGTGACCGACGCTCCTTGACTCGCGGCCCAACGTGAAACGTAGCCCAAGCCACACCCGAATTCCACAAAGCGATGCCCGGAAGCAAGCCCCGCGCGGAGCAGTAATTCGCGCGTTCGGCCATCGTGAATTTCGCTGATAACGCGCAGCCTGTCATGGTCGCTCCGTCCGGAGCCGGTGAGTATGTATTTGTCGCCAATCGATGCCATCGGGATACAGTAGCACGACATCCGATACTGCCCATACTGCTCTGCGGACGCGCTTCGAACGTTTGTGGTTTGCCCGCCACCTGAGGTGCGAATGGCGTTGCAGTTGATTCACGCACTTTTCGCGGCGTGATCTTCAAGGCGGACTTCCAGCGGCCCTCGACCTGCGGGGATTGTTTTCGCCATGCGCCGTCACCGAGGCGCTACTCCATTGATTACGATGTCCTCATGTTCCCCCGTTCCTTGTTCCTTGTGATTGCCGCTGTTATCTGCTCGTGTGTAATCGCACCCGTGCAACAGGCCCGGGTGTTTGGCGAGTCCGACAAAAGCGCGATCAGGAACAGGTACGATCATTGCCTCCTGGCGTCCATTAGGAAGGATTACGCTGCTCTGCGGGAATCCTTCCAGGCTCCGTTTGTTGTTTTGGCCGGAGGGAATATGCGGGTCTTCACTTCGATAGATTCCGTAATGGCGTTTTATCGAAAGCAACTACGATCATGCAGAAATTACCAATACGCGGATCACCCCACTTACGCCGGATAGCGCTCTCATCAACAAGTCCATTCGGTGTTACAAGAAGGACGGCTCTGTGTTCGAAGAAGGAGCTGCCATCTGCCCCCATGCAAATCCTCGGGTGGCTGGAAGCTTTGCGGGATGATGCGGCAGGAAGCACGGTACTTCGGCAAAGTCTATTGATTGGCAACCGGGCAGCGGATCGGCGGGCGCGATTCGTGTCCTGTTGGTCGCCTACTCGGAAGTTGAGATTGATCGACGGTCCGACCGGACCGTCAACTTCCGGATACGCCGTGATTCAGGACCTAACCGCTCCCTGATCGGCTAAACTAAGCTCTGACATTCAGATGGCCTTATCCCCTGGCAACAAGCTCGGCCCCTACGAAATCCTCGCGCCCATTGGCGCGGGCGGCATGGGCGAAGTGTACAAGGGCCGCGACACGCGGCTCGACCGTACGGTAGCGGTGAAGGTGCTGCCCGAAGAGCTCGCCAAACGCGAGGACTAGCGGGCGCGGTTTGAGCGCGAGGCTCGGGCGGTGGCGTCGTTGAATCACCCGAACATCTGCTCGCTGTTTGATATCGGACCCGGCTACATGGTGTTGGAACTGGTCGACGGCGAGACGCTCGCCGAACGGATCGGGAAAGGCGCGTTGCCGCTGGATCAGGCGCTGAAGTACGCCCCGCAGATCGCCGTCGCGCTCGACGTCGTCCCCAGCGCAATAAAAGCCGGCTCCCGCACCGCCTTCGCAAATCCCAGCAGCGGCACCGTCGCCCACCACAACCCCAACGCGATCACCCCCACGAAAATCCCCTGCGCTACCGACGCCACCAACGCAAAGTAGCGCAACCTCTCGATAACCGCGAACCCGTCCGCCCCCACCGTCGCCGCGACCCCAAACGAGGCCAGCATCATCACATACTGAATGCACCCAAACGACACCGCCGCTTTCGACTCCGCAAAACGGATGAACCGCGCCTGCCCGCACGATGCCTTCGCCGCCGTAGTGAAATCGGCCGACTCGCCCCTAAACCGTCCACAGAGGACCGGCGGGTACTCTCGACACTTCGCCGTTAGGCAGGTTCTATCGCGCTCGGCCCCTTTTGGTGATGCATGGAACGCCCGTGTTTCGAGGCACACGCGTCCCCGTGCAAACGTTGTTCGACTACATTGAAAACGGCGAGTCGCTGGATGAATTCTTGGAAGGCTTCCCGACCATCAGCCGAGAGCTTGCCGTCCAGGTCCTAGAGGAATGCAAGGAACTTCGGCTCGCGCGAGTTTGAAGAGCATCTTGCCAGATGAAAATTCTTCTCGATGAGTGTGTTGATCAAAAGCTGCGGCTCATGTTTGCTGAACACGATTGCCAAACCGCAGCCTAGGCGAAGCTGGCGGGCTTCAAGAATGGCGTCTTGCTTGCTGCCGCGGAGGCTGCTGCTTTCGAGATCCTGATCACTACCGACCAAGAGATCCCATACCAGCAGAACCGCAACGGCATGCGGATTTCGATCATTATCCTGTGCGCGCCCACCAACCGCCTAGCTGATCTGAAGCGTCTAGTGCCAGCGGTACTCCTTTCGCTCAATTCCATCGAACCGGGTCAGGTGATTCGGCTCGATTAGAAATTTCCTTAGCGTGACACGCTGTGAAGTTAGGCAGGAGCGGGTTGCGCACCGTCGCTTACTGCGTTCTCTTCCAGGCGTACCGGCACCGCCGCGATGCACGAACAGCGAGCTTGTCGGCCCTTGTAGCCAAGTAAAGTTGCGATGAAATCGCGATGGTATAGGGAGCCAACTCTTGACGTTGAAAGGTCCACAACTCCAAGGCTATCAACTGAACGGCTTTTCAGCAGCGTACGTTCCTGAAAAAGCGCCAGGTAAACGATCCTTCCTTTCAAGTAGACTCGGCCACCGAGCAGTTCTGGTCGGCTTGCCATGACACAAAAGAGAAAGTAGGATCGAAGAATCGACTGTACCGAGGTAATTTTGACACCCATTTCCAAAATTCGATTTGATGCTCTGGCAATGTATTCAAGAGCCTGGACGATGCCGATGATCGCAGAGGAGCTTGCCTGGTTTCGCGACTTGGATGAGCGCCTTTTAGGATTGGTGGTTCGAGACCTGGCAGATAATGATTTTGCCTTTTACGTTCTAGGCCGAGACCGCCTGGGGCGATTTCGTTGTGTCGCTCTTGAGGTTTCGATCAACTCAAAATCGGGAGCCGAAGCGGCGCTAGAAAGTAGACTTCTTGAACTCGCATCCCAACCGGATGCCTTCTTCTACCAGGAAGATGAGGTTGGAGATCCCGTAGATTTCTTCTCTGCCCCGGCCGTGGTAAAACCTCTACACCCAAATTTCCAGGCGCTCTCGACCGGTGCGGGTTATTCACCCGCCCGTGAAATCATTTCTGCAATGATGAAGTACCATCGAGATGCCGATGGAAATTTTGTACAACAGTTCCAAACGGAGGGGACGGATTCTCGCTTGTGGGAATTGTACCTCTACGCTACATTTGTTGAGCATAATTACGCATTCGTGCGTGAACACCCGGCACCTGATTTCCATTGCAGGGGGCTGCTGGGCGAGTTCTTCGTAGAGGCTACCACCGTAAACGCTACATCGGCCGGCGGCGTAGTTTCCGAACCGGCACCGCCGGAGGGAGGACCGGAGCGCGAACGCTTCTTCAATGGATACGTGCCGATAAAATTCGGGAGTGCCTTAACCTCTAAATTTAAAAAAAGATACTGGGAACGTGGGCATGTTGCCGGTAAGCCACTTTTATTAGCCGTTCAGGACTTTAGATCTCCTGGTTCAATGTCCTGGAGCAGTACTGGCCTTGTCGAATACCTCTACGCGACGAGGCAAACAGCGGTCAGAGATGCTGATGGAATGACGGCTCTGATTAACGAGAAAATTCTTGACCATCGCTGGGGGCACAAGGTGATCGCTTCCGGATTTTTCAGCCTTCCCGGATCTGAGAACATCAGTGCCGTTATAGCCAATCCGTCAGGTACCATCAGCAAATTTAATCGTATGGGCTACATAGCTGGATTTGGAGCCAGAGATATCCGCATGATTCGGGGAGGATCGGCTTATCAAGGAGGAATTCTTCCGACGCAATTCACCAGAGAGGTGCACAGCAACGATTACGTGGAAACTTGGAGCGAGGGGCTCTGCGTCTACCACAATCCGCGAGCCCGCTATCCACTTGAACCGCAGTCTTTGCCCAATGTTGCGCACTTTTTTTTCGATAACGATCAAGTCGTGGGCAAATTACCGCTCTTTCACCCGGTTTCTGAGCTCACGCATATCTTAATCCCTGCACGCTGAACGGGCAAGCATCGAAACACGGCAACGTCTGGATTGCAGGCATGACGCACTCAAAGGACCTCCGCGCTGAAGGTGCGTATGGCGGAGGAGATGGCGACGGCTTCATCGCAAAGTTCGCATCGGCGCTGAACAAGGTCCGCTTCGCGTCATACTCCGGCAGCCCGGCAAGAGAAATCGGCGAAGGCATCGCAATCATTCCCGGTGGCGCCGCGATGACGATGGTGCGCTTTAGCGACAAGGAGGGCATTCCAGTTGGCCCCTTTTTTGCTCAATCTGTGATTACGATATGGCGGCGGTGAAAGCTGCTTCCTACTTGAATCCTTCGGGCGCGCTGACATCGAGGCCGGATAGGCGGGATGCTAGCATTTCGAGGCGGTATCCGGGCTGTGCTGGATTCGTCACGACTAACCGTCCAGGGAGGACCGGCGGGTACGCTCTACACTTCGGCGGTTGGTGGATGGGCACGGTTCCGTCCAGTTGAAAGCCAAAGTTCTATCGATAGAGCTAGTGACGCCGAGATCGGATTAGTCGTCCGTTACTGCGTCTCGACGGGGCTCGCCTTAGGCTCCGGCACCCCTAAGCCGCCACAATTTCGAGCGTGCCGGCCCAACTTGCGGGTAATGGAACGGCGAAGCCCTCAGCCCTGAGTCCTTCGATGTGAAAGTCTACTGCTTCGCGTATGAGAGACTCCACTTCCTCTCGTGAATCGCCTGCGGCAATAACGCCCGGCAGGTCGGGGACATAAGCCCCCCAGCTTGAATCGCCCTTTTCGTAGATCACAGTGTATTTCATCGCTGTTAGTCTCCTTCCAGATCTACTGCCCTCAGGATAGCCCGAAGAGTTCCGATTGCTACGTCTTTCCCTGGAATGCCCTGCTACGGTGACAACTGAGGGCTTTTGCGGATGCTTGAGCTGACAGTGGCTACCTCTCGTCGAGCGGAGCACCTAGCCTGCGAACTCCAACTTCCGACTCAGGTCCCGAACCTTCACGACCTGATCGTATCGCAACCCGATGACCCGCGGGAGGTCGCGCAGCGTAGAAGAGACCGGCACTCGGTCAGCCCCCGTTTGGCCACGTTTAGCCAAGGGGTGCCCGTCAGTGCGAATTGAACGTCGAAACGCGAATGCAGCTCTGGCCAACCCCGAACCTGTGGATGCCTGGACCCACCCCTCTTTCCGGTTCAACAGCTCCTCGCTTGGCCATTAAAGCCAGGACCCCAAACGCCACCGCCGCCATCGACTCCGCTAGCCGGATGAATCGCTCCTGCCCCCGCGCCGCCGTAGCAAAATCGACCGGCCCGCCTCCCCCAAAAACCGTCCAGGGAAGACCGGCGGGTACACTCCACCCTTCGCCCGTATTCGGGTCTGATCACGCGACGATGCCGCGACCTGCACGCCAGCACCGCAAGCTAGATTCGCTCAATCAGCACATCGGCAGCGTACGCCGCCAGCGCCTCCAGGTCGTCCGGATCGGACGTAAGTACGGTCCCTCCCGGTTCCGCGAATGCCACCACAAGCGCATCTACGGCTGATCCACGGCGGGCCAGTCGCCGCAGTAGGGCTGCTCGCCGCGCGAGCGCCTCGGGGACCGCATCGGCGATGTCACAGGTCTTTAGCGTCGGCGCTCACGAGAAATTGACCACTTGTACTCAGATAGAGTTGACCACGCCGAAAGCAGGCGTTGCCACGCGGCACGCGGCTGAGTACTGCGTCAGCATCCGCGCCGCAGGAGCGCAACTCCTTTCTTCTGCACAAGCATACTTGTGTCGATATCATCTTGGGCAGCAAATCCGCGTGGCGGCGTCCCCAGAAATGCGCGGTCCAAAGGGTGGCTTGGTG
>JANXMS010000481.1 GCA_025354525.1 Acidobacteriota bacterium | reverse complement strand
TGGAAGAAGTAGTTTTGGAGGTTGGTGACGGGGACGCCGGGTCGGTTGGCGACGGGGAAGTCAGTGAGGACGCGGAGGGCGATGGGGTTGTGTCGATTGGCGGGGACGATGTTCTTGGGGAAGGCGTCACGGAAGGGTCTGCCGTTGACGAGGCGGGTGGAGGAGGGATCGAAGATGCGAACGAGGGTGGGGGCACCGGCGATGAGGCGGAGGGATTGGGAGAAGTCGCCGGAGCGTTCGAGGGCGGTGGGGACGGTGAATAGGCCTTGGATGGGATCGCGTTCGCGACGGCCTTCGAAGCTGAGGAAGAAGAAGGTTTTGTTCTTTCGGACGGGGCCGCCGAGGGTGAGGCCGTACTGGTTGCGTTTGACGATGGGGCGTGGGTTGCCGAAGCGGTTGTTGGAGAAGCTATTGGCGTTGAAGACGGTGTTTTGATGGTAGTAGTAAGTGGAGCCGTGGAGTTGATTGGTGCCGGACTTAGTAACAATGTTGACGGCTCCGCCACCGGAGCGGCCGAATTCGGCGGAGTAGGAGTTGGTTTCGAGGCGGAACTCCTGGACGGAGTCGACGGCGGGGACGATGACGACGCCGTTGAAGTCGCCGATGGTGTTGGGGGCGCCGTCGAGGAGGACTTCGTTCGAGGAGGTGCGTCCGCCGCCGACGGAGAAGTTGGAATCGAAGACGTTGCGGCCGCTGCGGGAGGCGCCGACACCGGAGGCGGCGATGACGCCGGGGAGGCTGCGGAGCATGCCCATGACGTTGCGTTCGATGAGGGGGTATTGCTCGATGAGTTTGCCTTCGATGGTGGCTCCGACGCTGGAGGTTTCTGATTGGAGGAGGGGGAGTTCGGCGGTGACGTCGACGGAGGTGGTGGTTTGGGCGAGGGCGAGGGAGAAGTTGAGGGTGGCGGTTTGGTTGATTTCGAGGCGGATTTCGCGACGGATTTGGGATTGGAGGCCGGGGGCGGTAACGGTGACTTCGTAGGTGCCGGGTAGGAGGAGGGGGATGTTGAATGTGCCTGTCGAGTCAGTGGTGGCGACCTTTTTGGTTTGGGTGGCGATGGCGAGGGCGGTGACGGTGGCGTTGGGGACGGCGGCGTGGGCGGGGTCGGTGATGATGCCGGTGAGGCGGGCGTTGAAGGTTTGGGCGGTGAGGGAGGCGGCGAGGGTCAGGAGCGTGAGGGGGCGACGCATAGGGATTATCCGCCTAGTGTAACGTTTTCGGCGGCGGCACCCGATACAATGGGAGGACCTATGAAGGCTTATGTATACGTCACTTTGAAGAAGACCGTTCTGGATGCGCAGGGCAAGACAGTAACCCAGGCGCTGCGGGGGATGGGCCATACGGCGATTGCCGATGTGCGGCAGGGGAAGTACTTTGAACTGACCTTGGCGGAGGGGTCGGATTCGGAAGCGGTACGGCAAGAAATTGAGCAGATTGCGGCCGAGGTTTTGGCTAACCCGGTGATCGAAGATTATCGGATCGAGTTTGGGAGCTAGTCGGGAGTATGTGCGGAATCGTAGGATATATCGGGAATAAGAAGACCGTGCCGGTGTTACTGGACGGTTTGAAGCGGCTCGAGTATCGGGGATACGATTCCGCCGGGATTGCCGTCGTGAACTCCGCGGGGGAGTTACTGATTCGGCGGGCTTCTGGGAAGCTGCATAACCTGGAAGAGGCGGTGCGGATGACGCCGGTGGAGGGCGAGTACGGCATTGGCCATACGCGCTGGGCGACGCACGGGCGGCCGACGGAGGAGAACGCGCATCCGCATACGGGGCCGAAACGGAATGTGGTGCTGGTTCATAACGGGATCGTCGAGAACTATCTGGATTTGCGGCGGGAGTTAGAGGCCATTGGCCACGTGTTTGTGACGGAGACGGACACCGAGATTGTGGCGCACTTAGTGGAGCTGTATCTGGACGGAAATTTGGAGACGGCGGTGCGGCAGGCGGTGAAGCGGCTGAACGGGGTGTTTGCGTTGGCGGTGATGGCGGTGAGCGAGCCGGGTAAGATAGTGGCGGCGCGGAATGGTCCTCCGGTGGTGATTGGGTTGGGGGAAGGGGAGTATTTCGTCGCGTCGGATGTGCCGGCCATTCTCAGTCATACACGGGACATGTTCTTCCTGGACGACGGGGACATTGCGGTGGTGACGCGGGATGGGGTGATGCTGTCGGATTTTGAAGGGGTGCCGGTGACTCGGCAGGTGACCCATATTCTGTGGGACCCGATTATGGCCGAGAAGGGCGGCTATAAGCACTTCATGTTGAAGGAGATCTACGAGCAGCCGCGGGCGGTGCGGGATACTCTGTTGGGTCGGATTAGTCAGGAGACGGGGAAGGTGTTTCTGGAGGAGATTGCGATTTCGCCGGATGAGTTCCGGCGGTTTCGGCAGATCCGAATTATAGCTTGTGGGACGAGTTGGCACGCGGCGTTGGCGGGCAAGTTCATGATCGAGAAGCTGGCGCGGGTTCCGGTGGAGGTGGACTACGGGAGTGAGTTCCGGTATCGGGATCCGATCGTGGACAGCGACACGCTGACGATTGTGATTTCGCAATCAGGGGAGACGGCGGATACGATTGCGGCGCAGCGGGAGGCCAAGCAGAAGGGATCGAAGACGCTGGCGATTTGTAACGTGATTGGGTCGATGATTACGCGGGAAGCGGCGGGTACGATGCTGACTCATGCGGGGCCGGAGATTGGGGTGGCTTCGACGAAGGCATTTACTTCGCAGGTGACAGCGTTGTTTGTGCTGGCGATGTATCTGGGGCAAATTCGGGGGACGCTGAGTGAGGCGGAGTCGCAGGCGTTAGTTGCGGAGTTAGTGCGGATTCCGGGTAAGTTGGAACATATTCTGTCGCGGACGGCTCCTTATGAAGAAATTACGAAGGCGCTGTTTCGGGCGACCGACTTCTTGTACTTGGGGCGGGGAATTCACTTCCCGATAGCTCTGGAAGGGGCTCTGAAGCTGAAGGAGATCAGCTATATTCATGCGGAGGGGTATCCCGCGGGTGAGATGAAGCACGGGCCGAATGCGTTGATCGATGAGAAACTGCCGGTGGTGGTGCTGGCGGCTTACGACCCGAAGGATGAGGCGTCGCGGTTGCGGTATGAGAAGACGCTATCGAACATTCAGGAAGTGAAGGCTCGGGAAGGGATCGTGATTGCGATCATGAACGAGGGGGATGAGGACGTGAGAAAGATGGCAACTTACTCGATTGAGGTGCCTTGGTCTTACGATATTCTGCTGCCGATTCTGGAGATGGTACCGCTGCAGTTACTGGCGTATTATATTGCCGTGCGGCGGGGCTGTGATGTGGATCAGCCACGGAACTTGGCTAAGTCGGTGACTGTCGAATAATGCAGCAGGCGGTGACGGCGATTCGGGTAACGACTCGGGGCAAGGGCCTGTTTGAGATCTCCGGCGAGGTGGAAAGCTGGCTGAGCCGACAGGGGGTGACTACGGGGCTGTTGACGCTGTTCATTCGGCACACTTCGGCCTCGCTGACGGTGCAGGAGAATGCGGATCCGGACGTGATTGCGGACTTGAACGATTGGTTTGGGCGCCTGGTGAAAGAGGGGGATCCGCACTTCCGGCATACGCTGGAGGGGGCGGACGACATGCCGGCGCATATCCGGAGTGCGTTGACGGCGGTTCAGATTGCGGTGCCGGTTATGAATTCCCGAATGGTTTTGGGAACCTGGCAAGGGATTTATGTCTTTGAGCATCGGAAAATGCCGCATCGGCGCGAGGTGGTGCTGCACTTGATCGGGGAATGATTCAGTTGTCAAAGAGCAGGCCCCCGTTAGAGGGCGGTTCGAAGTCGGCGGGGTTCTGCGGAACGAAGCCAGATCAGGGCCGGTTGTGGAAGGCCGGGGTTATGATTGGGGCTACAGGGACGAATTGCGATTCGAAGCCAACTTCTGGTAGCGGGCGATTGGCCGTGGCTACTTTGACGGTTACGGGCACCGGAATTGGCGGCTGAGCGGGCCGATTCTTTTGGGTCTGCTGGAGCGATTTGAGGGCTCGTTGATAGCCTCGTTCGGCGGCAGTGACGTAGCGCTGCGTCCGGCTTAGGACGCCGTCGTAACTGTTGTTGAAGAAACCGGCGGCGAGCAGATGATCCGGGTGACTGTCGACGGGTTCGGAGCCATCGTTGAGGAGTTCGAAGATGTCCTTCATAACGAGGGTGGAAATTCTGGTTTCGACGCGACGGGCTCGGTTCAAGCGCCAGAGCGATTCGGTGAGTTGGTCAGCTAGGACATGCTCTTCGGGTGTCACGGGCAAGTAGGTCGCGTGGGTTTCGGCTCGAAGCTGGTCAAAGTCCGATTGGAGTTCGCCGAGAAGTAAGAGATCGCTCGAACAGAGTCCGTGGGCGAGCCGATTTCGGCTGGAAGCGGCTTTGCCTTCGGGCGTACGGGGTCCGGTTGATTTCAAGGCGTTGCGCCGGTTGACTGCTTGACGAGCGGCGGCACGCTCGGCTTCGAGACGGGCTTCGAACTGGCGGACGGATTCATCCTGCCAGGCTTGGAGATCAAAGGGTTCTTCGGTTTGCATGGTCGTAATTCCTTGGAATAGAAATGGAAAAGCCCGCCGGGCCATGTAGGCGCAGCGGGCTTTTCCTGATCAGACCTTACACCATGGTTGCAAGGGTTTGGCTTGCTGGAGGGACCGATTTGTTGAAAAGAAGGGAAATATAATTGTTTTTTCGCGGTGAATGGTTAAGTTCTCATCGGCGGGCGGAGAGGAAAACGCGTCGAGTCGGGGCGATCTGGAGCCGCCCGGTGATGAGAACGGTCATTGAGCTAAACGCGGTGGAGGGTGGCCAAGGGAACGGTGTCTTATTGTGTTTTCA
>JANXMS010000447.1 GCA_025354525.1 Acidobacteriota bacterium | reverse complement strand
AGGAAGAGCCAATTCTTCGCGAGTGCCGAAGCTCCAGTGTTTGGCGACAATTAGAGCGATACCCGCCTTAATGGAGGCGTTCTGGAAACCCGAACTACCGGCCCCGTATTGGGCGGACTCCAAACTACGTTTGTCCCAGCTCAGGGCCCCGTCAATGCATGCGCTTGTCGTCGATCTCGCCGAGCCTCTATCCCTCTTCCTCTCTCCCGACATTGCTCCGGATCTCTTCAGACGTCGCGGCTTTGCCCTCTGTTAAGTCAAGACTTGCTATAGGCGTCTATCCGAGCCAAAATCTGAACACAAATTACAGATTTTGAACTGAGACGACGCTGGTATGACGGTCGACCAGCAGCACTGTTCGCTTTTATGAAGTTCCTCCCAGCCATTCGACCGAGTCGCTGAAATCGGGATCTCGCTCGTTGTGCCGATACCGCCATCGGCGTGAGGCCGAAAGTCTCGGTAACTCGTCGGTTTCAGGTTCAAGGCCTCGCTAGGCCTCTCCTCGATATTCCACCACCAAGACGGTCAAATCATCGGCGTGTTCCTCGCCGTTGGCGAACGCATCCACTTCTCGGCAGAGTCCTTCGGCCACGGCTCTAGCACCGTGCGGGGCATAGCGAAGCAGGGACTCTCCAACGCGGCGCACGCCAAACATTTCACCCTTTCTATCCTGCGCTTCGCTGCATCCGTCGGTGTACATCACGAGTAGATCCCCGACCTCCAACTGCTGGCGATAGATGTCCCACGTAGCTTCTTCCAGCATCCCGACAGGCATGCCCGCGGACTTCAATTCGAACACCTCACCGGTTCGCCGCCAGAGCAACGGTCGGCAATGTCCGGCGTTCACCCACACCAATCGCCCGGCGCGGTCCATCGTCACCAGCACGAGCGTCGCATACTTCTCGCCATGGGTTCTCGTCAACAAGAACCGGTTCACGCGTTCCATCACCCGCGCTGCCGACGTCGTCTCGCCCGTAGCCACGAGGAAGACACCCTGCAAGAACGAAGCGAGCAAAGCTGAGCTAACTCCCTTGCCCGATACGTCGGCCATCACTGCCGCCCAGCGTTCCTCCCCGACCGGCATCAAGTCAAAATAATCCCCGCCCACCTGCCCGGAAGAGATGGTGACGCCCCAGGCCCGAAACCAGCCCGACTCCGGGAACTGGTCGGGCAACAGATCGCGCTGGATCGTCCGGGCCAGATCCAACTCCTGCTCCATGCGGAGCTTTAGGCGCTCCTGCTCGATAAGCCGGGCGTTCTCGAGGATCATTGAGGCCTCGACCGCCAAGGACTGCAACAGCTCTCGGCTTGTTCCGGACAGATCGGCCCGCATCCCGCGCGAATCGAGGTACAAAAGGCCCACGGTGTCCTTCACGGTCCCGAGCATCGCGGTCTCTTCGCCGCCCGCCATCGACACCCGCAGCAACGGCACGCAGACGATGTGCCCGTGGCCGTCGAGAGTCATCGAAAGCAACTCGCTCCGCTGCTCCAAGGCGCGGCCCAGAACGTCGCGGGGGACGGCCAGTTCGTCCTCGCTCAACACCATGCCGGAGGCGTCCCGGCCGATCCGCACGGCTAGGCCGGTGCCCTCCCGCAGCAACACGAATCCGCGTTCGCATTGGGTAACGCTCAACGCCGCTTCCAACAGACTGGCGAGCACGTGATCGGTTGAGAGCGCTCCGGTGAGCGTCCGGGCAACTTCGAGTATCGACCGTAGGCGACGCAAGCCGGTGGCAGGGGCGATCGTATTCTCTTGTCCCGCTCCCCGAAAAACGAGTTCGTAGGAATCCTCGACGCCGAAGCCGATGACATCGCCTTCGTTCAGCTTGGCCCGCCCGCACCTTTCGCCGTTCACCGTGATGCCATTGCGGCTGTTCAAGTCTTCGACGACGTAGTCGCCGGACTCCCAGACGATACGGGCATGGGAGCGCGAGGCTCGGTTGTCGCGCAGTACGAGGTGGTTGTCGGCTTGCCGGCCGATCAAGAACGGCACCGGTTCCAGAGGCACCGGCGACTGGTTTCCCGACGGCGAAATCACCTCAATGACGGGTACCCTGGCGAGAGTCATTCCGTTACGCTCCTACGGCCGCTTCGTCCAGCTCTTGCGCCCTCTACGTTTGGCAGGTGGCGAAATAGCCGCCGTTTTCGGTTGTCGGCGAGCCAGCCAATCAACAACGGCGACCGGTTCCCCGACGGCGAAACAACCTCAATGACGGCGACCCCGGCGAGCGTCATTCCGTTACGCTCCTACGGCCGCTTCGTCCAACTCTTGCGCCCTCTACGTTTGGCAGGTGACGAAATAGCCGCCGTTTTCGGTTGTCGGCTAGCCAGCCAATCAACAATGGCGACCGGTTCCCCGACCGCGAAACCACCTCGATGACGGCTACCCCGGCGAGCGTCATTCCGTTACGCTCCTACCGCCGCTTCGTCCAGCTCTTGCGCCCTCTGCGTTTGGCAGGTGATGAAATAGCCGCCGATTTCGGTTGTCGGCTAGCCACCCAATCAACAACGGCGACCGCTTCCCCGACCGCGAAACCACCTCGATGACGGCTACCCCGGCGAGCGTCATTCCGTTACGCTCCTACGGCCGCTTCGTCCAACTCTTGCGCCCTCTGCGGTTGGCAGGTGGCGCAATAGCCGCCAATCTCGGTCCGCGTGAGCAGAATTTGAAACCCGAACATCTCTTCCACCTGCTTCCGGATCTGGAGCAGTGGTTCGCCGAAAAACTCTTCGACCTTTCCACAGCGGAGGCAGATGATGTGCGCATGTTCGCGCTTCATGCGGGTTTCGTAGTAGTGCTGGTCGCCGGAATGGTGCATCAGGTCGAGTTCATCGACCAGCCCGCCTACCTTCAACATCTTAAGGGTCCGATAGACGGTCACCCGGTTCAACTTCGGGTCCTGCAAGCGCGCCAACTGATAGAGGCTTTCGGCGTCCAGATGCTTTCCCGATTTATCAATTAAATCGAGTAAAATCTTTCGTTGACGCGTCAAGCGTACACCTTGCAACTGCAACGAACTTTTGGTTGTTTCGACCGCCATTACTGAAGGGTACCAAACCGCTGCTACAATCGCTGTTCATGTTTCGTAAGGTACTGGTAGCCAATCGCGGGGAGATCGCCGTCCGCGTCCTGCGGGCGCTTCGCGAGCGACGCATCCGGAGCGTCGCCGTTTATTCGGACGCTGATCGGAAGTCGTTGGCGGTCCAACTGGCGGACGAGGCGGCCTATCTCGGCCCGTCGCCGTCGTCGGAGAGCTACCTGCGGATTGACAAGCTGATCGCGGCGGCTCGATTGCACGGGGCGGACGCGATTCATCCGGGGTACGGTTTCCTCAGCGAAAACGCTGATTTTGCAGCAGCTTGCGCCGAGGCGGGCATCACCTTCATCGGTCCAACGGTGGCGGCTATTCGGTCGTTGGGCTCGAAAACGGCGGCCCGCCAGTTGGCTCTGCAAGTCGGTGCTCCGGTGGTGCCCGGCACGGCGGCGGCGGTGACCGACCTCGCTGAGGCCAAGCGCATCGCGAGTAAGATCGGCTACCCGGTCATGATCAAAGCCGCTGCGGGCGGAGGCGGGAAGGGGATGCGGGTGGTCGATTGCGAGGCAAATCTGGAAAGCGCCCTGCGCGACGCTTCGAGCGAAGCCGAGCGCAGTTTTAACTCGTCGGAGGTCTATCTCGAGAAGGTGTTAATTCAACCTCGGCACATCGAGATCCAGCTTTTTGGCGATCACCATGGCAATCTGATTCACTTGGGGGAACGGGAGTGCTCGCTGCAGCGGCGCCATCAAAAAGTGATTGAGGAGTCGCCTTCGCCGCTGTCGGCGCTGGACCCGACGCTGCGTCATCGGATGGGCGAGGCGGCGATTCAGATCGCTCGGGCGGCCGGGTATACGAACGCCGGGACGGCGGAGTTTCTGGTGGACGCCGATCGGAATTTCTACTTTCTCGAGATGAATACTCGGCTGCAAGTGGAGCACCCAGTGACCGAGCTCGTCACCCAATTGGACCTTGTCCACCTGCAACTTGACGTCGCCTCCGGGGCGGTGCTGCCGCATCGGCAAGAGGATATCCGTTGGTCCGGCGCGGCGATTGAATGCCGGCTGTATGCCGAAGATCCGGCGAACAACTTCTTCCCTTCCCCGGGGGTCATTGAACGATTGGAACTGCCGTCGGGGCCGGGCGTCCGGCTCGATAGCGGCGTCTACGAAGGGTGGACGGTTCCGCTCGACTACGATCCGCTGCTGGCGAAGCTGGCGGTTTGGGCACCGGACCGGCCGACGGCGATCGCTCGGCTCGAGCGGGCGCTGAGCGAGACGGTGATCCTGGGCATCCGCAACAACGTCCACTTCTTCCGGCAGTTGATTGCGGATCCGTCGTTCGTGGCTGGAGACCTGCACACCACGTTTTTGAACACGTTCAACTATTCGGATCCGGCACCGCCGTCGGGCGACGCATTGGTGGCAGCGCTGTCGACGCACCGCCCGGCGGCGCCGGAGTTGCCGGTGGCTCGTCGTTCGGCTTGGAGAAGCTCCTGATGGAACCTGATATCGTCGAAATTCGTCCAGGGGTTTACTCGGTTTTGGTAATCGGGCAAAGCTTTGTGGTCCATGAAAGAACGGGGGCCGACTGGGTGGCGGTGAACTCAATCAAATGGCCGCACGGGGTGGCAGATCCGCGGTACCGGGCCAAGGGCGGGGCGGGGACAGCCTCGGTGCCGGCGTTGCCGGTGGCTCGGCCTTCGGCTTGGAGAAACTCCTGATGGAACCTGATATCGTCGAAATTCGTCCGGGGGTTTACTCGGTTCTGGTGAACGGGCAGAGCTTTTTGATCCATGAGAGCGTGAGTTCAGAGTGGGTGGCGGTGAACTCGATGGAATGGCTTCGGGAGGTGGCCGATCCGCGGTCCCGGGCCAAGTCTAGGGCGGCGGGGGGCCCCGCGGAGCGAGAGGTGAAGGCGGCGATGCCGGGCAAGGTGGTTCGGATCCTGGTGCAAGCGGGCGAAGCGGTGGAGGCGGGCCAGGGGTTGCTGATCCTGGAAGCGATGAAGATGCAGAATGAGCTACGGAGCCCTCGCGCCGGTATCGTGGCCGCGGTCAGGGTGCAGGAAGGCAACACCGTGACGTCTGGGCAGGTACTCGTTACACTGGAGTGACTGATGCCTAACCCCGCTTGCCCCCAATGCCAAGGATCCGGCTGGATCATTGCCGAGCGTAACGGCATCAGCGGTGCCAAGCGCTGCGATTGCGTGCTGGCCGACCAGCAACAGGAAAACTGGGACAACGCGGGAATTCCGCCGTTGTATGAGAACGCATCGCTCGACAACTTCGTGCTGCCGGCGGATAACCAGATCGCGTTCCGGAATTTGCAGAACGTGATGCTGATTGTGCGGGGCTATGCCAAGGAGTTTCCAGCGGTTGAGAAGCCGGGGCTGTTGTTGATCGGTGAGCCGGGGACGGGCAAGACGCACTTAGCCGTTGCGGCGTTGCGGACGCTGATTGGCCGGGGCTTTTCGGGCCTTTTCTACGACTATCAGCATTTATTACAGAGCATACGGTCAAGTTACGACCCGGCTAGCGGTGGGGGCGATCGGGAGGCTTACTCTTCGGCGCTTGACTCGGAGTTACTGTTACTCGATGACTTAGGGGCGCACCGGATTACGGATTGGGTGGAAGATACGGTGACGAGTCTGATTACTCATCGTTGTAACAATCGGAAACCGATTATCGCGACGACCAACTTATCGGACCCGGACATTGGCGGGCCGGGGCGGGCGACGACTTCGGGGAGCGGTCGCGAGTACGGTCGCACCTTGGCGGATCAGATTGGGCTGCGTGCGCGGAGCCGTTTATTCGAGATGTGCCGAGTGATCCGGATGCCACAAATTGAAGACTATCGGTTCCGCAAAGCCCGGATCAGTTAGAGCAAATCCTGACATAATGGAGGCGCTCTGGAAATTATGACGGCGCACGGATAGGGCACGAGCCTACTCAGACGATTTTCGCTCAAAGTTTGTTGCCGCCGATGAGAGCGGGAATACTGGCCTGAAGAAATTGGCGGCGACTTTTCCAGTAAGCCGGGCCTGGGCCGAGAGAATATGGAAAACCAAGCGGGAGACCGGCAGTTCCTCGGCTTTCGCAGCCGTCTGACACCCGACATCCGCCAACGCCTTGGCGTGCGGATCGGCAAGCAGCCTGACGCCACCGTTAACGAGTTGCGGGGATGGTTGCAAACTCAGGAAAGCGTAGCCATCAGTCAACAACGGCTCTCTGCGATGATTTTGGAGATGGGACTTCGGGTTAAACAAAAGGTACTTGATTAGCGGGTTTCGGGATCATTCGCCTCCCGATTTGGACCAGTTTCCTAGCGTTTTGGGAGTTTGTGTCGCAGAGAGCCCCTCACAATCATGCCGCAGGCGTCGCGCGACGCTACGGAAACGATTGATTCTATTGAACCGGAGGCCGCTAATCAATTACGGAGGAACGATGGCCCCTCCGTCTACGCGACCTCCCGTCAATGGATTTCTACTGGCTGCGACTTCGAGTCACCGAGACGTTCTCAACCGGCCACCAGTTCGCCACGATACAAGGGAGTACTAGCGCCCAACTCGAAACACGCTGGTCTGCGGCTTCCACACTGGTTGCGACATCAGGCAAAACTGTATCGTAAAACCCTCCTCGCAAAAAATCATGAAGTAATATGCGCGCCGCTCCCTCTGTTCCACTTCCGGTCCTTCGTGGAACAGTTCCAAAACCAGTTCGTTCACTTGAAAAATCGCGTAGTTGAGCCCGAGTGACGCAGGCGGCTATGGCGACCAGCGGTACACTAACCATTCAGCAATGCCGCAGTGGATTGCGTTACGCCACAACCGCTTCTTTTTCGATGCGCTTCACCTTGATTTTCACCTCAATGCGCGCACCCAGACGATTCAGTACAGACATCAGCCGGTCAATCGTGAATCGTCCCAAATCAGCGTTGCGGATGCGCGAGAAGTCGGCGGCAGCGATCCCTGTTCGCTCATGCGCCGCCCTCACGGTGAGATGTTCCTTGTCGAGCGCCTTGATGATTTCAGCCGCGAGAATGGCCTTCAACTGCAAGGCATCCGCGTTCTCGCGCCCCAAGTCGCGGAACACGTTTCCGCTACCATGTACAAGTTCGAACTCTTCAGCTTTCATCGCAATATCTCCTTCAGTCGCTTCAAGCGTTCTCGAATCAGATCGATCTCACGTTGCGGAGTCTTGATGCCCTGCGTTGCTTTCTTCTGAAAGGCATGGACAACCCAAATATCGGCACCAACTTGAACCGCATACACAACCCGGTAGGCATCGCCCTCGAAGGGCAGCGCGATCTCCATGACGCCGGAGCCAAGCCCATGCAGCGGCTTCGCAAGATCGGCCTTGCCGCCCTCGGCCGCAATTGTAAGCGCTGAGAGGCAGATCGATTGTGCCCCTTCCGGGAACTTCTCGAATTCCCTGAGAGCTGGCTTGAGCCAGGAAACAGGTCGCGTCTTACGGACTTCAGCCATCCGCTAGGGGGTGCCATCCATATCCCTCATGTTGTCATACCTGACAACAGCCCGTCAAACCGACGCGTATAACGCGAAGATAGAAGCACCATTGAACGGATCAAGCCTGTCGATTGCTTTGCTCGTGATGAAGCGGAACCACTTGATCAGCGCGCTGGGCCAGAATCGCGTAGGTACGTCCCTCGTCATCGCAGAATTCAACCTCGTACCAGCCGTTGGACCACCGTGCCGGCTTGGCCTCGCAACACGCCGTGATCCGCCACGTCTTCGAGCAACACGACCACCGAAAGTAACTCGAGTTCTGGCATCTCCAAATCCCCCTTAGAAACTCTTCCGACAGGACTGACGAACGAAGATATAGACTACTCCTGCGGCATCTTTTCCGCAATCCACGACTTGCTCTGCCCTTCCGCGATACGAAGCCTCGCAAGTAACGCCGACGATCCCTGGTTGTGCGTTGCGAACGCCCCATAATTAGTTTCCGCCTCACCGAAATGCCTCCCGACCGCGTTCATGAAGTCACCGAGCGCCTCCAGCGCGGCGCGGACCTTTCCGATTGTCATCTCGGCTGGGGGTTCCGCAACCCCCGTGGCGGTATGAAGGTCGAAATGCGCAATGACCTTATTTCGAACCGGGCGGAGCGGCTCGCTTGCAGTTATATACTTCTCGCAAACAGGCCGCAGACTAGGCTCAAGCCCGGGACACATTCCGAGCGCCTGCTCTAAAAGCTGCTCAGCCGACGCATTTTGCTTATTTAACTGTACGGCCGGGTCGGCCAGCTTGCAGATCGTGAGTTGTATATTTCGAGCGAGCGAATTCTGAACGACCATGAAGAAGACGGCTGCGGATCGGTTCATCAGGTCCAACTGACCCTGGGAACCCATAAAAAGATCTTCAAAGGTATTCCACTGCGCGTGGACCTCTACGGTCTCATCATGCAAGACTACCCAAAGCTGGGCCATCTCAGGCGACATCATCATTCCCCCAGCGTCGCACAGGGTTGACGTAAGCGGGATCGAGGAAAAGCTACCTGCTGTGCATCAGCAGAAGCCCCGGCGACGAACTCAAATGCCTCTGAAGCGGTATCGTCCTCGTCCCAGTGCCCGTCCCCCCGCCCGTCCCGGGGTCCTCGGCGCAACCAACAACTCGCCCACTATAATAAAGAACTCACCCCGCCCCCCACCACCCCCATGGCCCTTAAAAAATCCGAACTCTACAGCTCCCTCTGGCAGAGCTGCGACGAACTCCGCGGCGGCATGGACTCCAGCCAATACAAAGACTACGTCCTCGTCCTCCTCTTCATTAAATACGTCAGCGACAAGTACGCCGGCCAACCCTTCGCCCCCGTCGCCATCCCCGACGGTGCCAGCTTCCAGGACATGGTCGCCCTCAAAGGCAAACCCGAAATCGGCGACCAGATCAACAAAAAGATCATCGCCCCCCTCGCCGCCGCCAACAAACTCTCCAACGTCCCCGACTTCAACGACCCCACCAAACTCGGCAGCGGCAAAGAAATGGTGGACCGCCTCACCAACCTCATCGCCATCTTCGAAAACCCCGCCCTCGATTTCTCCAAAAACCGCGCCGACGGCGACGACATCCTCGGCGACGCCTACGAATACCTCATGCGCCACTTCGCCACCGAAAGCGGCAAGAGTAAAGGACAGTTCTACACCCCCGCCGAAGTCAGCCGCATCATCGCCCAAATCCTCGGCGTCCGCCAGGCCAAAACCAGCGCCGATACGACGGTCTATGATCCCACCTGCGGCTCCGGCTCCCTCCTCCTCAAAGTCGCCGACGAAGCCACCACCAAACTCACCCTCTACGGCCAGGAGAACGACTCGGCCACCAGCGCCCTCGCCCAGATGAACATGCATCTGCACAACAACTCCGAAGCCCTCATCCTCCCCGGCAACACCCTCACTACCCCCAAATTCCTCGACGGCGACCAACTCAAAACCTTCGACTACGTCGTAGCCAATCCGCCCTTCTCCGACAAACGCTGGACCACCGGCCTCGACCCGCTCAACGATCCTTATGACCGCTTCCAATCTTTCGGCACGCCTCCCACCAAACAGGGTGACTACGCCTATCTTCTCCATATCGTCCGCTCTCTCAAGAGCACGGGTCAAGGCGCGTGTATCCTGCCGCATGGCGTTCTTTTCCGCGGCAACGCCGAAGGCGATATCCGCCGCAACCTCGTCCGCAAGGGCTACCTCAAAGGCATCATCGGCCTGCCCGCCAATCTCTTTTATGGCACCGGCATCCCCGCCTGCATCGTCGTCGTCGATAAGCGCGACGCACCCAACCGCACGGGCATCTTCATGGTCGATGCCAGCCAGGGCTTTGCGAAGGATGGCCCGAAGAACCGCCTCCGCGCCCAGGATCTCCATCGCATCGTCGACGTCTTCACCCGCCAGTTGGAAGTGCCCAAGTTCGCCCGGATGGTGCCTTACGAAGAGATCGAGAAGAACGGCTACAACCTCAACCTTCCCCGTTACATCGATAGCCAACAGCCGGAGGACTTGCAGGACATCGACGGCCACCTGCGCGGCGGCATCCCGGAACGCGATATCGACGCCCTCGCGCCATATTGGTCCGTCTGCCCCACCCTCCGCGACGCACTATTCAAACCCAACCGCCCCGGCTACCTGGACCTCGCCGTCGAGCAGTCGGCCATCAAGTCGACCATCTATAGCCACCCGGAGTTCACGGCCTTCATCGAAGGGATGAACGCTCACTTCACCGAATGGCGAACGCGCAGCGCGGCGTCCCTTAGGGAATTGAAGGCCGGTTGCCATCCTAAACAGGTGATCGCCGCTCTCGCCGAAGACCTGCTCTTGCACTACGCCGCCAAGCCCCTCATCGACGCCTACGATGTTTATCAGTACCTAATGGACTATTGGGCCGAGACCATGCAGGACGACTGCTACCTCATCGCCGCCGATGGCTGGAAGGCGGAGACCTATCGGGTGATCGAGAAGAAGAACGGGAAAGAGAGGGACAAGGGCTGGGCCTGCGACCTCGTGCCGAAGGCGCTAATCGTCGCTCGCTATTTCGCCGCCGAACAGGCTGCCATTGATGCACTAACGGTCGAATTGCAGAGCACCACCGCCCGCCTTACGGAACTCGAAGAAGAGCACAGCGGCGAGGACGGAGCGTTCTCTGATCTCGACAAAGTGAACAAGGCAAACGTCGCCGCCCGGCTGAAAGAGATCAAAGGGGCGAAAGACGCGAAGGCCGAAGCTCTAGCCCTCAAGGTTTGGCTCGATCTCAACACGGAGGAGTCCGATCTCAAGCGGCAGCTCAAGGAAGCCGAATCCGACCTCGACGCGAAAGCCTACGCCCATTATCCGAAACTTACCGAGCCCGAGATAAAAACGCTCGTTGTAGGCGATAAATGGCTTGGCGCGATCAATTCAAGAATCCATGGCGAGATGGACCGTGTAAGCCAGCAGCTCACCCTGAGGACAAAGGAGTTGTCCGAACGGTACAAGTCTTCCTTGCCCCAACTGAACGACCAGACGGCTGACTTGGAAGCGAAGGTAAACCGCCATCTGGAGAAGATGGGGTACTCATGGCATTGAGGCCCGGATACAAAATCACCGATGTGGGAATTATCCCTTCGGACTGGGAGGTTGTTCCAATCGGAGCAGCAGGAGCAGTGATTGGCGGACGCCAGAGATCCCCTCATAATGTTGGTCCCTTGTCCAAATACCTTCGCGTGGCCAACGTTTTTGACGGGTACATTAGCACGGAAGACGTCTACGAAATGCCCTTCACGCCAGAGGAAAAGGCGCGATTCGCCCTCCGGAAAGACGACATCTTGTTGAACGAAGGCCAGAGCCTTGAGCTTGTCGGGCGCAGTGCAATCTATCACGGTGACCCTCCGGACTGCTGCTTTCAGAACACTTTGATCCGTTTCCGAGCAAACCCGTTAGTCTCAACAAGATTCGCCCAACACATCTTCCAGCTTTATTTGCACACAGGAAAATTCGCATCTATTGCCCTTCAAACGACTTCCATTGCTCATCTCGGAAGTGGACGCTTCGCCGCACTACAAATGCCGTTGCCATCCTTCGGTGAACAAAAAGCCATCGCCGAGGCATTAAGCGACGCGGACGCCCTCATCGAATCCCTGGAGCAACTCCTCGCCAAAAAGCGCCTCCTCAAACAAGGAGCCATGCAGGAATTGCTCACCGGCAAAACCCGCCTCCCCGGCTTCAGCGGCGAATGGAAAAATACACGACTCGGGAATATGGGGCTATTTCTAAAAGGTAGCGGAGTCAAGAAGAGTGAATCGCTCAGCGGCAGCCTTGCCTGTGTAAGGTATGGCGAGCTTTACACTCGTCACAACAACTACATCAATTCATTTTATTCCTGGATCTCTGAAGACGTTGCGCTGAAGGCTACAGAAGTTAAACACGGAGACATCTTGTTTGCAGGATCTGGGGAGACGAAAGCGGAAATTGGCAAGTGCGCTGCCAACCTCCATCATGTCGAAGCGTATGCCGGCGGTGATATTGTCATACTCCGACCTATAGATACAGACTCGATATTCCTCGGCTACTACCTAAACACTCCGATCGTGAACCGCCAAAAGGCCGCCATGGGTCAAGGAGATGCTGTTGTCCACATTTCGTCGAGGGCGTTGGCATCAATTGAGGTCCTGGTTCCGCCCCGGGCAGAGCAATCCTCCATAGCGTCTGTGCTGGCGGACATTGACACCGAGCTAGTGGCCATCGACGCTAAGCTGGACAAAGCCCGTCACCTAAAACAAGCCATGATGCAAGAACTCCTCACCGGAAGAATCCGCCTCCTATGAGCAACATCGGCAAATCCGAACGCACCACCCAAAACCGCGTCATCGCCCTCTTCCGCGACGAACTCGGCTACCGCTATCTTGGCGACTGGCGCGACCGCCCCGCCAACACCAACATCGAAGAAGCCCTCCTCTCCCGCAGCCTCCACCAACGCGGCCACAGCCCCGCCCAAATCTCCGCTGCCATCTTCCAACTCAAACTCGCCGCCACGAACCACAACCGCGACCTCTACGGCAACAACCAAGCCGTCTACCAACTCCTCCGCTACGGCGCGAAAGTCAAACTGGAAGCCCGCGAATCCACCGTCGATGTCCCCTTCATCGACTGGCACCACCCCGAACAAAACGATTTCGCCATCGCCGAAGAAGTCACCCTTAAAGGCAACCTCGAACGCCGCCCCGACCTCGTCCTCTACCTGAACGGCATCGCCATCGCCGTCCTCGAACTCAAGTGCAGCCGCGTCTCTATCGGCGAAGGCATCCGCCAAAACCTCTCCAACCAACTCCCCGAATTCAACGCCTGGTTCTTCTCGACCGTCCAACTCGTCTTCGCCGGCAACGACACCGAAGGCCTCCAATACGGCACCATCAAAACCGAAGAAAAGTTCTTCCTGAAATGGAAGGAAGACGAAGCCGACGACTCCCGCCTCAAACTCGATAAATACCTGCTCAAGATGTGCCGCAAGGACCGGCTTCTCGAACTCCTCCACGACTTCATACTCTTCGATGGCGGCATCAAGAAAGTTCCCCGCGTGCACCAATACTTCGGCATCAAGGCCGCCCAGCAAAGCGTCCTCCAGCGCAAGAGCGGCATCATCTGGCACACCCAAGGCAGCGGCAAAAGCATCGTCATGGTGCTCCTCGCCAAATGGATCCTAGAAACTAACCCCAAGGCCCGCGTCGTCATCGTCACCGACCGCGACGAACTCGATAAGCAAATCGCCCAAGTCTTCGCCGACGCCGGCGAAGCCATCAGCCGCAGCAGCAGCGGCCGGGACCTGATGACCCAACTCGGCCAACCCGCCCCCCGCCTGCTCTGCTCCCTCGTCCACAAATTCGGCCAGCGAAACGTCGACGATATCGATGCGTTCATCCGCGAACTCGAAGCCCAACCCAGCCAGTCCTTCGGCGAAATCTTTGTCTTCGTCGACGAGTGCCACCGCACCCAAAGCGGCAAACTCAACCGCGTCATGAAAGCGCTCATGCCCACCGCCGTCTTCATCGGCTTCACCGGCACCCCCCTCCTCAAAAAAGATAAAGCCACCAGCCTCGAAGTCTTCGGCGGCTATATCCATACCTACAAGTTCAGCGAGGCCGTGGAGGATAAGGTCGTCCTCGATCTCGTCTACGAAGCCCGCGACATCGACCAGCGCCTCGCCTCCACCGAAAAGATTGACGAATGGTTCGAAGCCAAAACCAAAGCCCTGAACCACTGGCAGAAAGACGAGCTAAAGAAGCAGTGGGGCACCATGCAAGTCGTCCTCAGCTCGAAATCGCGAATGGACCGCGTCGTCACCGACATCATCTTTGACTTCAGCACCAAGCAACGGCTCTCCGGCGGTCGCGGCAACGCCATCCTCGTCACCTCCAGCATCTACGAAGCCTGCAAGTACTTTGACCTGCTCGGCAAGACGCCATTCAAAGGCAAGTGCGCCGTCATCTCCTCCTACAACCCGCTCTCGAAGGACGTCACCAAAGAAGAAGTCGGCGCGAACACCGAAACCGACAAACAGTTCATCTACAACACCTACACCGAGCTTCTGAAATCCGTCGAAGCCAAACCCGGCAAAAGCAAGACCGAAACCTACGAGGACAACGCGAAGCGGCTCTTCCTGAAGGAACCGGCCAACATGCGCCTCCTCGTCGTTGTCGATAAGCTCCTCACCGGCTTCGACGCCCCCTCCTGCACCTACCTCTACATCGATAAAGCCATGCAGGACCACGGCCTCTTCCAAGCCATCTGCCGCACCAACCGCCTGGACGGCGACGACAAACTCTTCGGCTACATCGTCGACTATAAAGACCTTTTCAAACGAGTCGAAAACGCCATCTCCGTCTACACCTCCGAACTCGATCAGTCCGCCGGCGGAGCCACCCCGGAAGTCCTCATTCAAGATCGGCTCAAGAAAGGCAAGCAGCAGTTGGACGACGCCGTCGAGTCCATCGCCCTCCTCTGCGAGCCCGTCGAACCGCCCCGCGGCGAACTCGAATACATCCACTACTTCTGCGGCAACACCGAACTCCCAACCGACCTCGAAGACCGCGAACCGCGCCGCGCCGCTTTCTATAAAGCCTCCGCCACCCTCGTCCGCGCCTACGCCAACCTCGCCGACGAACTCGAACCAGCTGGCTATAGCGCCCCCGAAATCACCCGCCTCAAGCGGCAACTCGACCACTACCTGCACCTCCGCGAAACCATTCGCCTCGCCAGCGGCGAAACCCTCGATCTGAAGGCCTACGAAGCCGACATGCGCCACCTCATCGATACCTACATCGAAGCCGACGTCCCCCGCCGCATCTCCCCCTTCGACGAAATGGGCCTCCTCGACCTCATCGTCAAAACCGGCATCGGCAACGCCATCAGCTCCCATCTCGGCGGCCTCAAAGGCAACCAGGAAGCCATCGCCGAAACCATCGAGAACAACGTCCGCAGCAAGATCGTCAAGGACCACCTCAGCGATCCCGCCTTCTACGAAAAGATGTCGGCCCTGCTCAACGAAATCATCGCCGCCCGCAAATCGAAAGCCCTCGAATACGAAGCCTACCTCAAGCAAATCGCCGAACTCGCCAAGCGCGTCAACGCCGGCCACGCCGAAGGCACCCCGCAGCGGGTAAACACCCCCGGACTCCGCGCCCTTTACAACAATCTAGAAAAGGACGAGGAATTGGCCCTCCGGATCGATGAGATAGTCAAACGAGTCCGCCAGGACGGCTGGCGCGGCGTGCAAACCCGCGAACTCGTCATCAAACGGGCCCTCTACGAAGAACTGAAGGATAAAGAAGAAGTGGAGCGCATCTTCCTCATCGTTCAACAGCAGCGAGAGTACTAATGGTGGCCACTCTACAACTCGGCTCCATCTCCGTCGATGTCGTGCAGAAAGACATTAAGAACGTGCATCTCAGCGTCTACCCGCCCACCGGCCGGGTCCGCATCTCCGCCCCGCTCCGTATGAACCCCGAAACCATCCGGATCTACGCCATCTCGAAACTAAGCTGGATCAAGCGCCAGCAGAAGAAAGTACTTGGCCAGGAACGGGAATCCCCCCGCGACTACATCGAACGCGAAAGCCACTATCTCTGGGGCAAGCGCTATCTGCTTCATATCGTCCAACACGACGCCCCGCCGAGAGTAGAGTTAGCCCACCACAAAATCACTCTCTACGTTCGCCCTGCCACCACCACTGAGCGCCGCCAGGAACTATTCGACGCCTGGTACCGCCAGCAACTCCGCGCCGCCGTCCAGCCATTGCTCGCCAAATGGGAGCGAGCGATGGGAGTCAAAGCGGATAGGATTTTCGTCCAGCGGATGAAAACCAAATGGGGCAGTTGCAGCCCGAAAACCTCCAGCATCCGTCTAAACACCGACCTCGCCAAAAAGCCCATCGAGTGCCTGGAATACATCGTGGTGCACGAAATGGCCCACCTCATCGAACCCACCCACAACCATCGATTCACCGCCCTCATGGATCGCCTGATGCCCAATTGGCGCCTCCACCGGGACGTTCTCAATCGGCTTCCCGTCCGTCACGAAACCTGGGAGTACTAAAGTGCTGCAGGGCGAGGCGAGAAAGATACTACAACAGGATCAGCAGTCAAGAATCGATCTCCGACTTATTAAAGATGACGCCTCGAAGTATCGAAGCTTAAGCTCGTCAAGCTCGCGTTTTCCCTTTTCCAGCGTCCGCAAGTGACATCGACAGGCGGGCAGTACGATCTCATATAGTATTTCCATGGGCCGTATAAATTTCTTGAAGCCAAGAGTCGCCTCACGCCTTGAGTGCGAGCTGATCGCCGGTCGAGTGGATTGAGCGAGCGAGTCCTGTCATGACGCTTTGGGCAAAACGGGCTTGGGCATCATCAGTTTCTTTTTTTTCGACTTTTTCTTTTTGGCCGGCTTGGGCTTTGGGGGCAGTCGGAAAGCGTCAACGATCTTGGCCCTTTCTGGATCGTCTCGCTTCGTTCGGCCAATGCCCGAACTCTTTCGCGGCTTCCACACTGGTAATGACATTGGGCACAACTATATCGTAAAACACGCCTCGCAAAAAGCTAATCAATCATGGGCGGCCAAACCGGCGTGACGACCGCGACCGCATCAAGCTAACGCCGTTCATCGCGAGACCTCAGAATACTATCGCCCGCTCAAGCGAACCCACCGTTTAGCCGGAAACACACTTGTCTGAATTTATTTTAGGCTGGAAGGGATGAACGAGCCACGCAGATCATGATTAGCCGCCAAAAATCGCTTCTCCGCCTGATTGAAAACGAAGGCGGCGAACTATCGAAGCTCCGACTGGTGAAGCTCGCGTTCCTCCTTCGCCAGCGTTCGCAAGCCGCATCGAAAGGCGGGCTCTACGATTTCATCCCGTACCTCCATGGTCCCTACTCATTTACGTTAAACCACGAGTTGAACGCCCTGGAACGCGACGGCTGGCTGCGCGTCATGGATTCGAAGGTTAAGATCGTTCCAAGCTCCGCGTCTGCCCCTCTCGATAAAGCCTTCCTCTGCGAGATCGATCAACTATCGAAAGAGTTCCGATGGGTCCCCACGGAGCGCCTGGTTGCCGACGTCTACCGCGACTTTCCCTGGTACACCGCTAACGCGAAGAACGAGGCAAACCGGGCAGTAACCGTCCCCAAAGCCGCTTGCGCGGTCTTCACCATCGGCTACGAAGGTCTCATGCTCGACGCGCTGTTGGACCTCCTGCTGCAATCAGGAATCAAGCGGCTTGTGGACGTCCGCCGCAATCCTGTCGCCCGCCGCTTCGGATTCCATCGCAGCACGCTGGAACGTCATTGCCAGGATGTCGGGATCACCTACAACCATTTTC
The DNA here is from genome assembly GCA_025354525.1 of Acidobacteriota bacterium. Taxonomy (GTDB): domain Bacteria; phylum Acidobacteriota; class Terriglobia; order Bryobacterales; family Bryobacteraceae. The sequence goes on along the minus strand of JANXMS010000447.1, from coordinate 3,972 downwards.
CAGAACTCGGAATCCCGTCCAGTTGGCGCACCGAGCTCGATAGCATGCCTGCATACGAGCGCCTCTTCAAAAAATATGAGGGAGAGATCCTTCCCGCGCAGACCCACTCTATTGAAGCAGTATCCGCGCTCGTCGCAGAAGGTCCCTCAGCCCTCATGTGTATGGAGGCGGACTGTCGCTGTTGCCACCGCACTCGGCTAGCACGAAAGGTCGCCGTGGAAACCGGCCTACCCGTACAAGAGTTGCGAGAGTGAAACCGACATTTACTACCACCAAAGTTCTCATCACAGTACTCACCTACCCCCATCCTTCCGTAAAGCACCAGGAACTCGTCTGTACGACCGGCATCACCGAGGCCGGCGAATGGGTTCGGCTCTATCCGATCGACCTCCGCTACCTCCCGAATCACCAACAATTCAGGAAGTACCAGTGGCTCGAAATCGGGCGGTCAATTCCCATCGCTTCATAAAGTCTTCTAATCTTCATTATGCTTGTAGATTGCCACCAGTGCCGTGCTCGTGTCGACGGAAATATAAAAGGGACCGTTCAGCGAGGTTATGACCCTGCTGAGCAATCGGAGGCTGAGGGTTTTCGGGTGAGCCTTTTAAGTTGTCCCGTTTGCGACGAGCCTATTTTGGGATACCAGAACTGGGCGGGGGAGAAACGCGACTGGAACGGTGACCATGAAACTGTCTGGTCACCTGCCCGAAGAGTCTGGCCTTCGCCAGAGCTTATGCTCTCGGCCAGTATCCCTGCAGAAATCCAAACTTCGCTGCTTGAAGCACAGAAGTGCCTGACGGTTGCGGCCTACATTGCCTCAGTGGCCATGACTGGTCGGGCGTTAGAAGCTATCGGACGCCATTTTCACATGGGCGGAAAGCCTGACAAACTGATGCTAGGGGCCGGTATAGACGAGTTGCACAAGAACAAGATTATTGATGAGCGCTTGTACGAATGGAGCAGAGCTCTTCATCTCAATCGAAACCTTGCTGCTCATGCCAGCAGCGAAATATTTGGTCAGGAAGATGCGGAAGATCTATTCAATTTCGCGTCAGCCATCTGCGATTACGTATTTGTACTTTCCGACAAGTTTCACAAATTTAAGAACCGTCGAGAACCCAAAGTAACCAAAGATTGATCGACTGGCCATTGTGAAGCCTCGTTTGGTTTTGCTGGCCCAAAAGGACCCCGTCTGGTACTTGTAATACGCTTCTATCTACAGCGTCCGGCCTGTTAAGGTGTCGAACCTAAAAACATGAACCGGCCGACCGAGAGTGGAATCCGGGGTCTGAAGCCGCCCATTAACGATTCAATCTCTTCCATGGGCAACCGAACGCTCGGCAATGTCGATTTGCTCTTCTAGCCACCATCCGCTCAGCTTTACCGTTTGTTCGCCCTTCGCTGACCTGTTATTCTAGAAACTCCAATGGGTCCCCATCAGACGTACGAGATTCGCTGCCCCGTTCACGGCTTCGTTTCTCTCAACGCCTGGGAACGCGAAATCATCGATCATCCGGCGTATCAGCGCCTCCGTCGCATTCGCCAACTGGCCTGGACCGATCAGGTCTACCCCGGTGCCACCCACAATCGCTTCGAACATTCTCTCGGCGTCATGCACGTGGCCTCCATGTTGTTCGATGCGGTTGTCCGAAACTCTCTTTCCCTTCTCGAATTCCACCTCGGATACGACAGAGGAGGTTTAGCCAGGCATCGGCAACTCGTTCGCCTCGCGGCCCTCGTACATGATGTGGGTCATTCACCGTTCTCCCACGCCTCAGAAGAACTTTTTCCCTCTCGACCTGACGGGCGCAAATTCGTTCATGAAGAATACTCGGCCGCCATAGTTCGCGGTCCTCTCGGCGACGTAATTAAAAATCATCCACTAAACGGAAACTGTGGCTTCACCGCAGACGATGTAGCTTCCTTGATCGAAGGAACCGCCAGTCAGCAGGGTGGAGTATTCTGGCGTGACTTGGTCAGTGGGCAAATGGATGCGGACCGAATGGACTACTTACTCCGTGACTCCCATCACACCGGAGTTCATTATGGCCGTTTCGATCTCCATCGCCTCGTCTCCACGGTAACGGCCCTTCGGTCCGGTGAAAACCGGGGACTGCGGCTGGGAATTCAGGAAGGAGGGTGACACGCGGCGGAAGCCTTGGTCTTGGCGCGCTACTTCATGTTCACCCAGATCTACTTCCATAAGACGCGAGTTGCCTACGATATTCACATTCGCGAGGCAATGAAAGTCTTGCTTCCAAATGGCCATTTCCCAGAGCCAAACAAGCTCGACGAATATCTAGAGCCTGTCCCGTTCCCCGGTTTTCGGGAAAACGAAAATCGACGTATTGAAAACAATAGAGTTGCGCTTCGGCGGAACCATTAAAAGAGCCGAACCTCATGTACCAGTTGAAGGTTTCAATAAATCAAACTCGGCCGTTTTGGCCAAAAGTGCCATTTGCGGCCGATCATGAGCCAGTGCCAATATGCTCCGGACCCCTGTTTTCCTTGGTGAAAACTATTCGCGGGACGCGCTCTATCTAGCTTGGGACGATTGGCGAGTCCTCGGCTTGCTTGCGGACAAAAAAGGAGGGGAGCACGGCGAACGATTGTCCTGGCGGCAGCACTACCGCCTCGTTTACCGCACGCCGGAATCTCTCGTCCCAGCGGATCTGGAAACCCTCGCGAGAGTGGAAGCAAAGCTCGGGCATCTAGTCGCTGACAGGGTCTCCACCGGTCGCAGCAAAAACTGGTACAAAACCGAGGATTCAGACATTCCTGTTCTGGAAGAACTGTCAAATCGTGCCATGCCGCTAAGCCATTTTTCGAAAGTTGTTCGTAGTTTAGGAAAAAACGACCAAATCCTATTATTTTGTCGTCCAGAATCCCGCAGAGAAGCGGATCAGATCGTCCAGGAGGTTTTAGAAAATGGAATCAAATAATCTACACCGGCACCGCTTGGCCGTCATAGCGAATCTCGTCTCGAAAGTCCCCGCCAGCCAAATGGGCAGAACCATGCTCATGAAGATGTGTTACTTTCTCCAGGAACTCAAAGGGATGCCGCTTGGCTACCGGTTTACCATCTACTCCTACGGTCCCTTCGACTCGGAGGTACTGTCTGATCTCGCATCAGCCGTGAACCTCGAAGCAGTGAAGTCAAAAGTTATCCCCAACAGCGTTGGCTACGGTTACCAACTGGAACCCGGCCCCCATGCTCTCGATCTAATCGCCGACGGAGCGGAGTTCCTACACCATCATCAAGATGACCTGACTTGGGTAGTTGCCGAATTTGCATCCAAATCTGCTGCTGACTTGGAACTAGAAAGCACCGCCGTTTTTGTAGACCGCGAAGCCTCGCAAAAACAAGAATTAATCTCGCTCGAAACTCTCGTCAATCGGGTCAACGGGCTAAAACCCCACTTCACGAAGGAATACATCCGGAGTCGGGCCCAAGATCTAGTCGAAAAAAGGCTCCTCACGGTCGCAACTCTTGCCCACCACGCATAGGTGGCGCTAGCCGTTCACAAGGTGAAAAAATAAATATTCTCCCCGCATAACTCTGAAAATACACCACTTACCAATTTCGCCCCACCGACTATTGTTCGAATCCGTACTCCCGTCGTCGTAGATTACAGATGCGGAAGCGCTTGTGCCCCAAATCGGGTTCAAGCGCTTTTTGCGTTCCCAAATCACAATAACAGGAATATCGCCATGACGGAAGAACAGAAAACGCGCCGCGCCGAAGTCGCCCGGGAAAACGGAGCTAAGAGCCGCGGCCCCGCATCCGACCTCGGCAAGTATATTGCTTCGCTCAACAGCATCTCGACCGGGGAGCATCTCGACTTACTCAAAGAGGAACTGCCCGAGTGCGTCGCCCTGCTTTCCAGCGATTGCTGGATCAGCTATCTGCGACTCTATCAAAAGCACCTACGGCAGTTACAACCCGGTTCCGAATATGAACAAACGATTGTC
>JANXMS010000296.1 GCA_025354525.1 Acidobacteriota bacterium | reverse complement strand
GCTGCTTGATTTTGCCTCGGTACACGCAGCCCGAGCCGGAAGTGAAGATGGTGTTGGAGAAATTGCGGCTGGCCCTGCCGGCGCAGCCACCGCCACGAATACGGGCTACAGGTGTTGAGCAGCCAGCGAGCATCGTCGCGGGGTAAGAACGGCTTGTGGTGAAGACCTAGGGCATGCCCGTACTAATTCTAAATGGGTTAGCTCCTTGTTTTTGGCTTAACTGCGAAAGTCGGGCTAGTGTTTGGGACGCCATTGCCGATACTAAAGAGCAGGCTGCAAACCTGAGATCGCGAGCGGAACTGATGCAGACGGTTGCGGCGCGAGTGAAGCAGGAAGGCTGGACGCAAGCCGAGGCCGCCAGCCGCTGCGGTGTCACTCAGCCGCGAATCAACGATCTGCTTCGCGGCAGAGTATCCCGGTTCTCACTCGACGCTCTCGTGAACATTGCGACGGCCTTGGGGTGGCGCGTGCGTTTCAATCTCGAAGCCGCCTGAATGATTCGGTCAGTTGTGGTCGCGGGGCGTATTACGCCTTTCCTATGGTAGACAGCTACATATGGTAGTATCGCTACCATGTCCGAGAATTCGATCACTTTGCTGCAGGGAACGCTGGATTTGCTGATTCTCCGCACTCTTTTGTCGAGCCCGATGCATGGGCATGGGATTACGAAAGCGATTCAGCGCAGTTCGGCGGAGATGGTTCATGTTGAACATGGCTCGCTTTATCCGGCGCTTCATCGATTGGAGAAGCGGGGATGGGTTTCGGCGGAGTGGAAAGACAACGCAAAAGGCCGCCCGATGAAGTTCTATGCGCTTACGGCGGGGGGACGGGATCAGTTGGCGGTGGAGCAGACCAAGTGGGAGCAACTGGCCCTGGCAATTGGCTTGGTGCTGCGGCAAGCTTAGTGCGGAATCGACTCTACCGTTGGATACGCGGCGTTTCGGATGACGAGCTCGAATTGGAGATTCAGTCGCACTTGGTGGCCGAGGAAGAGGAGCTGGAAGAATCCGGAATTCCTGTGGAGCAGGCTCGGTGGGAGGCTCGGCGGGCCTTCGGCAATAGGGCTCGGGTGAAGGAGGATTTGCGGGAGGTTTGGGCGTGGGGCGTGGTGGAATTGTGGACGAAGGAGCTCCACCTCGCTGGCCGCTCTTTTCGGCGGCGGCCTGGGTTTTTCCTGCTGGCGACGATGGCGCTGGCCGTGGGGAGTGGGGCGGCCAGCGGCATGTTCGCCATCGTCTATGCCAGTTTGCTGCAGCCGCTTCCGTATCCGGACTCTGAGCGGATCGTGGTGATCAACGACCAACTGGTGAACGATTCGGGGGCGCGCAATTTGGCAAGCCCGGGGCAGGTGAAGGCGTGGACGGACGGGGGGAGCAGCTTCGAGAGGATCGGGGCGTTTACGGACGCCTTCTTCACTTTGACTGGGGGCGGACAGGAGGCGGAACGCATCCCGGCGTTGCTGGCTTCGCCGGGGATGCTCGATGTTTTGGGGGCTCGGACGTTGGAGGGGCGGGTTTTATTCCGAGTTGGATCCCGAGGGCGGGGCGGGGCCGTTACTTGTTTCGGAGGCGCTTTGGAAGCGGCGGTTTGGGGCGGCGAAGCTAAGCGGACAAACTCTGTTGGTGGATGGTGAGGCGGCGGAGATCGTGGGCATTCTGCCAGCGGGCTTTCGGTTTCTTGATCGGCGGTATGAGGCGATCCGACAGGGGCCTTCGTTGTCCAGTCGGACGGCGGAGGCCAACCAACGGTTTCGGTACCTGACGGTGCTGGGGCGACTGCGGCCCGGAGTTTCTGGCGAGCAGGCGGGGGAGCAATTGGGGGGCGTGGCGCGGCGGCTGGGGGAGATTTTCCCTAAGACGGATGCGGAGAGGACGGTGGTGATCACGCCGCTGGATGAGGTTTTGCGGGGACCGAGTCGGGCGTGGATTTGGGTTGCGATGGTGGCTGTTTGTTCGCTGTTGCTGATTGCTTTTCTGAATGTCGCGAGGTTGCTGTTGTGGAGAAATTTGGCGCGGCGAGGCGAGATTGCGGTGCGGGGGGACATTTTTCGGTAGATGGTTTGTGAAGCGTTGGTGCTGGCGCTGGCGGGGGCGGCTGGGGGGTTGATTTTGGTGGAGTTCGGGATTGCGTTCCTCGTTCGTTTTGCGCCACCGGAGATTCTACGTTTCGGGCAGCCGGGCGTCACGCTGCCGGTTTTCGCTTTCGCCGGGATCGTGGCGGTGGCCGCCGCCTTTGGCATGGCGTTGCTGCCGTTTGCTCCGCGAGGGCAACGGGAGAACGTTTTCAGCCTGGGTATCCTGCTGGGGGCGGAGGTGGCGCTCGCGATGTTGTTGATGGTCAGCGCGGGTACGGCCGTCCGCACCTTGGTTCGCACTTTGGACGCTGATCCGGGCTTCCAACCTACGGGCGCGGTGGCGGTGGAGCTTTCATTGTCGAGTCGGAACAGCCCGGGCCAGGACGGTCGGGAGTTCCTGCGCAGGATGGACGCGGCGCTTGCGACCATTCCCGGCATGCGGGCGGTGGGATTGGCGAACCGGCTCCCTTTGGGTGGCGACCGGAGCACGCGCCCGGTAAATATTGGCGCGTCGCCGGATTCAGCGCGGCAGGAGATGGTGGAAGTCCGAAGGGTTAATCCAGGATTTTTCGATGCGATGGGGATGCGTTTGGTAGGGGGTCGATTGTTGGCTGATCGGGACACGCCGGAGACGGGTGGGGTGGCGCTCGTGAACCAGCGATTTGCGCAGCGGTTCTTTGGGTCGGAGAGCCCAGTGGGACGGCAGTTGTTTGTGCAGGAAGGGCTGACGCCAAAGGCGGCCGAGATTGTGGGGGTGGTGAACGACATCCGTCAGGGGGGCTTGGCGGCCGACCCGCAGCCCGAAGTTTATCTCTCTATTTTTGTACACCCTTCGCCGATCGTGACGGTTATCTTACGGGGGGTCGTCGATACACAAGCGCTGATTCCTGAGGTCCGTCGTCGGCTGACTGGACTCGATCCGACGATGCCTCTTGTTGCCGCATTGCCGTTGACGGAGCTCGTTCAAGGTTCAGCGGCACCGCAGCGTTTTCTCGCGTTTGTACTGAGTGCATTTTCGTCGTTGGCGCTGGTACTGGCGGCGGTGGGGATTTATGGTGTTGCGGCGTTCGCGGTGGTTCGCCGGAGGTCGGAGATCGGCATTCGGATGGCGTTGGGGGCGGGGCCTTTCGACATCGTTGCATTGGTGATGGGCTGGGTGACGCGGGTGGTGATGGTGGGCATTTTCCTGGGTGTGCTGCTGAGCTTGGCGGCGAATCGGTGGGCGGGCGCGGTGGTGGCTGGACTGGACAGTCCGGAGTTGGGAGTGATGGGCGGAGCGGTAGTGCTGTTCCTTTGCGCGGCCCTGGTGCCTAGCCTCGGGCCTGCTTTGAGCGCGTCGCTGGTGGATCCGGCAATCGCGCAAAGATCCTCCGCATAGCCGGTAGTTATGTTCTGGATCTCGCTAGCGTTCCTTGGCTCTCTGTCGCCTTGGCGCTCGCCCAGTCCAGCACGCTCGCCTTCGTCCTGTTGCGTCCGAATCGGGTCGCGACGGCCATCTCTGAACTGCCGCGTACCCCCAAGGGCCCTCGCCGAGCCGTCCTCAAAACGCGAACTATTGAACTCTGATTGGTGTAGCGGTATAGTGCTTGTAGCGCATGTGGTGTTTATGGCGTCTGTACGTTATACGTGGCGGGGACATTTTGCCACGAAACGATATTTAGGAGATCTCCATGGCAGTCGAGCCGCAAGATTCAGTTGAACAGGTACCCCTGAGGGTTGAGGATCAAGAAGAGATTATTCGGCTATACGGGACACTGCAAAAGGGAAAGGCCCAGCTTGTTAGCCCTGAAGGAAAATCACGTAGGCTGCCGGATTCGCTGTACCATTTTCTTGTTGAGTTGGTTTCCGTGCTCAGTGAGGCTAAATGCGTGACGATTGTCCAGAGCCAAGCAAAGCTCACTACGGTAGAGGCGGCGTCGTTGCTGGGAGTCTCCCGGCAATTCCTCGTCAACCTGCTTGAAAATAACGAAATTCCCTTTCACAAAGTTGGGACGCATAGGCGGATTTACGCTAGTGACCTGTTCGAATACAGAACGAAACGGGATCTGAATCGCCGGGCCGGAATACGGTCGCTAGCCGCCGCTGAAGCGGCGGACGGGTTGTATGACCGGAAAACCGAAGATGGAGATTAACCGATTTGTCGCGGTCCTTGATATTTGCGTGATTGCCGGTTGCGGATACTCTTCTGCGCCTGGGCGAGGAACCTCCGTTTTGTCTGCCGCGATGGTCGCCGGGATTCTTCTCCGAACTTGAGAAGACGCTAGAAAAGTTCGGCTACTCATCGGCCCAGATTGAGCGCCGGGTAACTCGGATGAATCAAGCGTTTTCTTAAGCGATGGTGACGGGATACGGTGGCCCTGAAGGCGGGCAGGAAAGGGTCGTAAGATTGGGACGTAAGCCCAAGTAGGACGCTTTCTTGAGCGAGACTCTAAGACGACGGAACCTTTGCAAGCCACGAGCCAAATTCTTTCTCCGTGCGTCTCCCGACTTGGACCACTGCTCCCCGCCTAAAAAAAGTGCTTCCGAAGATGTGAATATAACCACCGAAATCGGATGGCAGGTAGATATCACCATACTTGAGCATCGCGACTTTTTCCTTTCCAAAATGCCCGTAGAAGTAGCCAAACTCAAAGAGGACGTTCAAGTTTGGCGTCCACACTGGCTGTTTGCGAACGGTCGATTCGGCCTCTGGCGAAAACAGCAAGATCGCGCCATCTACTTTGACTCGTATATTGTCCAACTCCTCAAGCAGCGTTTTCCCCGGTGTGAAAGCGTCCCACCACGGAAGGAACTCAATCGTTGGTCCGCTGAAGTGTTCGATAACAGCCTTGGCTTGAGACTTTGCAGCCGACGAGGAGCCGAAAAAAAGAGTCGTCTTAGGCATGACAGAGGTTCAGATCACAAACAAGGCGTGCTAACGCTATCTTTGCCGCCATGTTTGCTCGTCCTCGCTGTGCGTCCCATATGAGGACCTTGTGACTTGCCGAGTCTCGAACGCCACGCGGCGTCTTGTCGTAAATTTGGGTTATCGTGGTGTGCTTGTTGTGGTCGAGCAATTCTTGAACCGCTTCCATCAATTCGCCGGTGTCGAGTAGTAACGTGTAAACGTCGCCGTCGCTGCGCGAAGAGAGTTGGGGAATGACGGTTGGCGAATTCTTCCTCAGACAGAACGACCTCAATGAAGATTGAATGATTTCCATCTTGGAAGAGCAGGCTGGTGAGCGCGATTGGACGCTTCCTGATCTCCTGCAACGCCCGCCCGGGGAGCTCAGGACCGTGATCAGTCCTGAAGCGCGGGGCATGAAGTGGATTAGAGACGAAGAATGGATGTTGGTTCCGCAGCTCTATTGCATGAAGTAGCCGCGGCGGGAGCGGAGTTGGGCACCGCGGTTTCGGGATTGGGCGGCGGGGGTTAGTTCTACGCGGATCTCGCGGAACTCTCCGGGTTTGCCGGGGGGAGCCTGGTAAGTCAGGCTGTAGCGGGTGCGGATTCGTTCGACGATCTGGGGGAACGTTTGGTCGACTCGGTCGGCCTTTAGGGCGTCTCCTCCGGTTTCATCCGCAATCTTGAAAACATTGGAGGGAGTGAAGTCGGGGTTTTCATACTGGCTCTTGGTGCCGTCCATGCGGCGGCTCTTGCCTACTACGATCGCGTTGAGTACCGTGTTGGCGGTGTGAAGTTCTCGGAGGGCGGTTTCGTCGGGAGATTGGTAGTTTAGGCCTAAGTTGTCCGTCACAATGACGATGGCTCGGCGGCCTTGGGGGGCGGCGCTCGTTTGGAACATCTGGGCGGCCGCGATCAGGGCTGGGTTAATCAACGTTCCACTACCTAAATTTCGCTCGCGGATGGCGGTGCGGAGGCCTTCGACGGCGGCGCCTCGGTTTGTCGTGAAGGGGAGAGTGGCTTTTGACTCTCGGCTGAAGACCATGACTCCGACGGAATCTCCGGGGCGGAGTTGGTTCAGCGCCGCTTGGCTGGCTGAGGTTAGCTGCTCCAGGTATTTGTTCATGCTGCCGCTGAGGTCGAGGAGCAAGAGGAGAGTCAGGGGTTCGCGTTCGTGGTCAAAGGCGGTGATGGGGCGGGGCTCGCCGTTGTCGAAGACGAGGAAGTCTTCGCGGGTGAGATGGTCGAGAACGCGGTCCTTCTGCTGGACCTGAGTATCGACGCGGACGTTGGCTACGCCGGCCTTAAAAAGCGGCTGCTCCGGTTCCTGCGCCAGGGCGCAACCTGCGACGATGAAAAGTAAGACGCGCATGACATCAATTATCGTTGGGACCGCCGGACATATCGACCATGGGAAAACGTCGCTTGTGCGATGCTTGACCGGGATTGACACCGATCGGCTGGAAGAAGAGAAGCGGCGGGGGATTTCGATTGAGCTGGGGTTTGCGCATCTCGATTTGGGAGACGGGCTGCGGGTGGGATTTGTGGACGTTCCGGGGCACGAGCGGTTCGTGCGGACCATGCTGGCGGGGGCGACGGGGATCGACATCGTCTTGCTGGTGGTGGCCGCGGACGAGGCGATTAAGCCGCAGACACGGGAACATTTCGACATTTGCAGGTTGTTGGGGGTGGAGTTGGGCATTGTCGTTTTGACGAAAGCGGATTTGGTGGAAGCGGAGTGGTTGGAGCTGGTGCAGATGGAGGTGGAGGAGTTTGTAGCGGGCTCGTTCCTGGAAGGTGCTCCGGTGGTGCCGGTTAGTTCTAAGACGGGATTGGGGATGGATGCGTTGCAGACGGAGATTCGAAAGATGGCGAAACGGCTGCGCCCGCGGGAGACGGGGCGGGCGTTTCGACTGCCGATTGACCGGGCGTTTGCGATGAAGGGCTTTGGGACGGTGGTGACAGGGACTTTGACGGCGGGGACGATGGCGGTGGAGGGGGAGGTGGAGCTTTACCCGACGGGGCGACGGTTGCGGGTTCGCGGGTTGCAGGTGCATGGGAAGGCCGCGACGAAGGCTACGGCGGGGCAGCGGACGGCGGTGAATCTGGCGGGAATCGAGGCAGGCGAGATTGAGCGAGGGATGGTGCTGAGCGAGCCGGGCTGGTTCGAGGCGGTTAAGGTGTTCGATGCTCGGTTTGTTTTGCTAGCGGGGGCGAAGGCGTTGAAGACCCGGAGCCAGGTGCATCTGCATGTGGGGACGGCGGAGACGGTGGCGGATATGCGGTTACTGGACGGAGAAGGGGGATGGGTTCGTTTTCGGCTGCGGGATCCGATTCTGATGTTGCCGGGGGATCGGTGCATTGTGCGGCAGTTTTCGCCGGTGGTGACGATTGGGGGGGCGACGGTGGTGGAGATCGACCCGCCTCGGCGGGCTAACTTGGAGCGCTTGGATAGGCTGGCGGGGGCCAACGCTGGGGCGGCGGCGATGGTGCTGGTGGGGGAGTCGGCGGCGGGGATGGATCGGCAGGAGTTGCGGCGACGATTGGGGTTGGCTCCGCAGTTGGAGAAGGGATTGCTGGCGGTGGGGAGCCACGTGGTGGGGCAGGCTTGGGCTCAGGCGAAGTTGGCGGTCGTTGAAAAGACGTTGGCGGGGTTTCATCGGGCGCATCCGTTGCTTGGTGGGATGGCGAAGGAGGAGCTACGCGGGAAAGTACTGGCGAAGGCTCCGGCGGCTGTTTTTGATGGGTTGTTGGGGATGACGGGGAAGGTGACGGTGCAGGCGGATTTGGTGCGGCTGACGGCGCATCGGGTGGAGTTGCAGGAAGACGAGAGTGCGGCGCGGGCGAAGATGGAGGAAGTTTTTCGGCAGGGGGGGTTGGCGACGCCGGGGCTGAGCGAGGTGTTGGCGAAGTGTGGAGTGGAGGGGGGACGGGCGAAATTGTTGCTACAGATGTTATTGAAAGAGCGGCGGCTTGTGAAGGTGAACGAGGAGCTGGTTTATCATGCGGAGGTTTTGGAGGCTTTGAAGGGGCAGTTGGCGGGGCGGAAGGGGCAGACGTTTGGGGTGGGAGATTTCAAGGAGTGGACGGGGGTGTCGCGGAAGTATGCGATTCCGTTGTTGGAGTTACTGGATCGGGAGAGGATTACTCGGCGGGTGGGGGAGACGAGAGTTATCCTATAGCGGGGTTTTCGTGCTCGAAGCGTTCGAAGATTTCCTTGAATTCCGGATGGACGGTGCGGAAGACTGCGAGGAGTTGGGGGTCGAAGTGTTCGGGGCGGGTGCGGGCGTCGCCTTCCAGAATGATGCGGCAGGCTTTTTCGTGGGGGAAGCTTTTTTTATAGCTGCGGTGGCTGCGGAGGGCGTCGTAGTTGTCGCCGAGCATGACGATGCGGCCGGCGATGGGGATTTGGTTGCATCGGAGGCTGCGGGGGTATCCGGTGCCATCCCAGTGTTCGTGGTGGGTGACGGCTATGTCGCGAGCCATTTCGAGGAGGCGGGAGTTGGAGCCTTCGAGGATTTGGGCACCGCGGAGGGTGTGGCTTTCCATGACTTTACGGTCTTTGACATCGAGGGAGCCTCGTTTACGGATGAGGAGGTCGGGGATGGCGATTTTGCCGACGTCGTGCATGGGGGCGGCGCGGAAGATGAGTTTCTGGTCGGCTTCGGACCAGCCGATGTGGCGGGCGATGATGCGGGCGTAGTAGCTGACGCGTTGGATGTGGGCGCCGGTTTCGTTGTCCTTATAGACAGAGGCCCGGGTGAGGCGGAGGACCATGTCGTAGTAGGACTGTTCGAGTTCGGCGGAGCGACGGCGTTCGAGGTCGAGGGCGAATTCGAGGTCGACGGCGGAGTCGCGGAGTTTTCGTTCGAAGCCGAGGGCTTCGCGTTGGCGTAGATTCTCCCCTCGCGTAAGAGTTTTGATCTTCGCGTCAAGGTGTCGGATTATTTCCTTCGCGGCTGCGAGGTCGGTAACTTCGGCGCGGGCCAAATGGGGGGGGTCCTTTCTTGTCTTGCCTACTTTGCGTGGGTTTCGTTCTGTAGACGGCGGCTTAAGTTCACATGATATATCGGGGCTTGGCGGAGTGATAGCCGCATTTAACATTTGCTCTGAATTGGTAGTACTAGACCCGTGAATCGGTTCAAGGGCGGAAGCCGAGGTCGAATTGAAAACCCTCGCCGAGGTAGACTCTTTTTACTTCAGGGTCGCGGCCGAGGTCTTCCGGGGAGCCGGAGCGGAAGATTTTTCCCGTGTTAATAATGTAGGCACGATCGACGGTGGCGAGGGTTTCGCGTACGTTATGGTCTGTAATCAAGATGCCAATCCCGCTTTTCTTGAGGTCAAAGATGATGCGTTGGATTTCGAGGACTTGGATGGGATCGATGCCGCTGAAGGGTTCGTCGAGGAGTAGGAACGTTGGTTCGATGACTAAAGAGCGGGCGATTTCGACGCGGCGTCGTTCGCCGCCTGAGAGCATGTAGCCTTTATTAAGACGAACGGTTTCAAGGCCGAGTTGTTCGATGAGACGGTTCATGCGTTCGCGGCGTTGGCGGATATCGAGGGAGAGGGTTTCCAGGATCGCCATGAGATTTTCTTCGACGGTGAGTTTTCGGAAGACGGAGGGTTCCTGGGGGAGGTAACTGACGCCTCGGCGGGCGCGCTGGTACATGGGGAGGTGGGTGATTTCTTCTTCGTCGAGTTGGACGACGCCGGAGTCTGGACTGACGAGGCCGACGATCATGTAGAAGCTGGTGGTTTTGCCAGCTCCGTTGGGGCCGAGCAGGCCGACGACTTCGCCTTGTTGTACCGAGACCGATACGTTATCGACGACCTTGCGGCCTCGATAGCTTTTTGAAATTTCCCGGGTTTCCAGTGTACGCATGAACTACCGCTTCTTAAGGATACGGCTTGCGGCGGGTTGAGCGGTAGAACCATCGACCAGAAGGCGATCTTCGTTGGAGAACCAGGTGAGGCGTTCGCCTTTGGTGTTGCCTTTGAGGGAATCGAACATTTGGGGGGCACCTCCGGTGAGGACGATGCGGGCGGCGGGGACGTCGTAGTCGGCGAGTTCGGAGACGCCACGACGGGTTCGGCCGGGGCTGGTTTTTACGATGACGGCATCGCCGATGGCTTCGGCGCGTTCGAGCGAATTATCGTTTTCTTTTTGGGAGAACCAGGCGAAGAGTTCGCGGGAGGTGACGACGAGGTCGGCGCGGTCGAGTTTGGCGTGGCCCATGTAGTGGGCCTTTTTCTCGACGTCCCAGTAGGTCATTTGGGGAGCGCGAACGATGGTGAAGGTGTTGTTGGCTTTTTCGCGGAACTGGGAGACGACGTTGCCGGTGGCGTCGAGGCGCTGGGCGTTGCGTTGGATGAGGATGGAATCGGCCTCGATGCGGTTGGGGCCCTGCCAGAGGAGAGCGTTTCCATCGTAGCGGATCCATTTATTTTGTTCGCGGGTTTGCATGCGGTTGGCGCGGGCTTGGACGGTTTCGGAGGAGTCGAGGAGGGAGCCTTGGGGCTTTTTGGGTTTCTTTTCGTCGGGGAGGCGGGTGGATGTGACTTGGCCTTCGGCGAGCATGTCGCCGGTTTTTTGATCGAGGTCGATTTGGAGGGCGTCGGTGGAGCCGGTGGGGTCCCAGATGCGGGCGGCACCTTTGAGTAAGATATGTTCGGTGGAGCTATCGAGGCGGGCGTGGTTACTGCGAGCGTGGCGGGTCCCTTCTTCGTATTTGAAGTTGGTGGCTTGTTCGAGAGTTTGGAGGTTTCCGGTTTTGGGGTCGAAGAGGGCTTGGAGATCCTGGCTGGAGGTTTTCATGTCAGGATCGGCTTTTTTGAGGGGACGGGTGAGGGTTTCGACTTTGGTCGCGCGGAATTTTTCGAGTTGGTTATTGGGGGCGTAGGTCATCCAAAAGCGATCGCCGTTGAGTCGGCGGTAGCGTTGTTTGGGGGATTTGGGGAGGAATTCGAGTTGGCCGGGGGATTGGGTGACGAGGGAGTCGATTTCGCGTCCGCCGGGGCGCATGAGCATTTCGATGATTTCGCTTTTGAGGACGCGGTCGGAGGGGGGGTCGGCGGGGGGCCGGAGGAGGGGGAAGGATTCTACGACGGCGTTGCCGGTGGCGGTGGCTTTTTCGAGGATGCTGTCGCCGGAGGAGGAGGAATTGAAGGCCATGTCGACGCGGGTGGCCTTGACGACGGTGCGTCCGGAGTCGCTGATGGTTTCGAGGTGGGCGCCTTGTTGGCCTTCGATTTTTTCCATGGTGCCTTTGTCGCCGAAGTGGAGCCAGAGGCGGGAGGCGTCGTAGAGGAGTTTG
>JANXMS010000271.1 GCA_025354525.1 Acidobacteriota bacterium | reverse complement strand
GGTTTTCCTCGCTTTCCACCGCCCGCCATTTCCACGGCCGGTCTTGCGGGCCGAATGCTCCTGCCACTGTAGGCTACCCTCATCACTGGCGATCTTGCGCCGGCTCTTCTACCCACACCAAACAGCGAAGAACCCAACTGCAACCTCTCATCATCCCGGCTCGAGTAAGCATTCAGATCCTGTTCGGGATAGAATAGGGCGCGACGATGGCTTCGTTTCTTTACGAATTCGAATGGGATCCGGTCAAGGCGAAAACCAATATCACCAAGCACGGCGTACATTGTGAGCGAGCCGCAACCGTGTTCCAAGATCCGTTCGCGATCACCATCCCTGACGATGAGCACAGCGAAACCGAGGTCCGATAAATTACGCTGGGAAAGGATGCGCGCGGCCAATACGTGCTCGTGGTCCACACTTTCGAACCATTAACGAATAAACGGGCGCGAGTTCGCATGATTTCAGCAAGACGGCCAACAAGAGCAGAAATCCGTAACTACGAGGAGCAAAAATGAAACCTGCATATGATTTCAGCAAAGGCGAACGGGGCAAGTTTTTCCGGTCCAACGCTGAACTTCGCTTGCCGATCTACTTAAGCCCCGATGTTCAACATTACCTGACCGAGCACGCCGCTCAGAAGGGTGTACCGCTTGGCGAGATGGTCAACACGCTGTTGAAACAAGACATCCAATTGATCGAGTCGGTGAAGTAAATCTCGCAAGGGCCTCCCACCTTCCTCTCCTCATCATCGCCTTACGCATCGCCGAAGGTTCTGGCAAGTCCAACTGACGCGGTCCATCCATCGTCTTCGAAGCCCGTGTCGGTCGGCCCCCAGGAAGTTTCAGGGCCAGACCGTCATTCCACGGGGTAGCCTAGCGCCTTGGCATTGTCTCGGACGCGAACGTCGCGCGTGACGATGGTCACCAGAGCGGGAGGATCGTCCAATGCTTGTGCTGTCGCCAGATGAATGGCGTCTACTGTACGGACCGGCTCCATGGGGAACGGACGTCCGACACAAGCCAGGATCGCTTCGGTGATCGCTACGATATGACAACGGCGGATAAACCTCTGTAGCGTGATCATTGCCGCGCGCTCCTGCTGAACCGTGATCCTTCCCGATGTCCTTGCGCGAAGGATAGCGCGGCTGGTCTCAGCCACCGTCAAAGCAGACGTCACCCGCTGCCCCGAGGCACGAATGGAAGCTCTGGCCGCCGCATCGCCCTCAAGGATGGCCGCAACCAATGCGCTCGATTCGACATAGCGTTTAGTGAGAGCTTCTCCGGCACTCACAGGCGCCGGAACCGCCTTAAGCTTCGCCACGGTCGCTGTCAATCAGGGCTGCTGCGGTCCCCGGAGAAAGCCGGATCTCAGGGCAGCCTTCCAATGGGTCGCCGTCCTCAACGGGAGCGGTGATCACCCCCGAAGCAATCAGTCGTTCAAACTGGGTGTTCCGGCCTTGCCGTTCCCCGGTCGGCCGAACAAGTTCCGCCACAACCCGTCCGTGGGCCGTGACAACGATCTGTTCTCCCGCCTCCATTTGCCGAACGTACCGGCTAAGGTTGTCCTTCAGTTCGCGAATGCCTATCTCCATTCCTTCATTGTAGCTACAAATGGCCACCGAGCCCACCGCCCCTCCCATCTGCGCTATCGTCACACGAGCACATGCCCTCGCCCATTTCCCACCTCCGCTGGTACATCGTCGCCGCCCTCTTCCTCTCCACCGTCATCAACTACATCGACCGCCAAACCCTATCCGTCCTCGCCCCCTACATCAAAACCGAGTTCCACTGGGACAACACCACCTTCGCCCTCCTCATCATCGCCTTCCGCGTCGCCTACGCCGTCGGCCAATCCCTCTCCGGCCGCTTCCTCGATCGCATCGGCCTCCGCCGCGGCCTCCCCCTCGCCGTCGCCTTCTACAGCCTCTCCGCCATGGCCACCACGTTCTCGACTGGCCTCGCCAGCCTAGCCGCCTGCCGCTTCCTCCTCGGCGCCGGCGAATCCGCCAACTGGCCCGGAGCTGCCAAAGCCGTGGCCGAATGGTTCCCCCGCCGCGAAACCGGCTGGGCCGTCGCCATCTACGATTCCGGCTCCGCCGTCGGTGGCGCCATCGCCCCCCTCCTCGTCTACTCCGTCTATCACTTTTTCAACGATTGGCGTCCCGCCTTCTTCCTCACCGGCTGCCTCGGCCTCCTCTGGATTCCCCTCTTCCGCTGGCTCTACCATCCCCCCGAAACCCACCCCCGCCTCTCCCCCGCCGAACGCGCCGACATCCTCGCAAACCGCGCCGACCCCGCTCCCCCCGGAGCCCCGCCCCTCCCGTACAGCACCCTCCTCCGCCTCCCCCAAACCTGGGGCATCATCCTTTCGAAAACCTTCACCGATCCCGTCTGGTATCTCATCACCGACTGGTTCGCCATCTATCTCGTCTCGAAAGGTTACCAACCCGAACAAAGCCTCCTCGCCTTCTGGGTGCCCTTCCTCGCCGCCGACATCGGCAACTTCGCCGGTGGCGGCGTCTCCAGCATTCTCATCCGCCGCGGCTGGACCACCCTCCGTTCCCGCCGCTTCATCGCCCTCCTCTCCGGCCTCGGCATGTCCACTCTCGCCGGAGCCGTCTTCGTCGATTCCTACGCCGCCATGATCGCCTGCTTCGCCGTCTCCACCCTCTGCTACGCCGCCTTCTCGACGATCGTTCTAGCCCTCCCCGGCGACCTCTTTCCCGCCCCCAGCGTAGCCTCCGTCAGCGGCCTCAGCGGCAGCGGCGCCGGCCTCGCCACCATCGCCGCCACCCTCCTCACCGGCATCGTATCGGACCGTTACTCTTTCGCCCCGGTCCTCCTCGTCGCCAGCGCCGTCCCCCTCCTCGCGACGCTCTTCCTCCTGACTTTGATTCGAAGTGCTCCGAACTCACAACCATCCCCCGCTCATCAAACAGATTGAAATACCAAGCCGTCGCCCCCGCCGGCACCTTCGCCGCCGCGCGCTTCCCCGTCATCACCGCCGCCACCGATTCCCACTTCCGGTCGGGCCACTTCCCCCGGTCGGTCGTATAGTTCAACTCCGCCTTCACCATCTTCGCCTTCGAAGAAAACCGAACCGCCTCCCGCTCCACAGCCACCACCCTCCCCAGCGGCTTGCCCTTCTTCAAAATCGAATCCGCAAACGCAAAAATCTCCGGCGGCTGCGCCCCGTCCGAATGATTATGCTTCATCCTCACCCGAATCGCCAAAGTCCGCGGCCCCTGCGCCAACCGATACGACTTTTGCAGCGACGGAAACGGGTAAGCAAAATCGTTCGTCCCCGTCACCCACAACATCGGCACCTTCGACCCCGGCAGATACACCGACGGATCCCACCACGAAAGCCACCGCTTCGCCCGGTCCGGCTCCATCGCCGCGAAGTCTTTCAGCCAAGCCGAGTCCTCACCCAAGTAACCGCACCCATAAACCGGCACCGCAAATTTGAACCGTCCATCAATCCCCGCCACGATGTCCGTCAAATACCCGCCCCACGAAATCCCTGTCACCCCAATCTTTCCCGGGTCCACCTCCGGCATCGAACGTAGCAGCGAATGCCCCAGCACCGCCGCCGCCACAGCGTGATAGCTCCACTGGTCCCCCAAAGGCTCATCGATCGCCTTAAATCCGCCCCATCCCTCCGGCCCGCCCAGCTCATGATGCGCCTTCACCGGATTCCACAACTTCCCCGCCACCGCCTTGTCCGGACGCAGCCCGCCCGTATCCATCGCAATCGCCGCATACCCCCGCGCATTCCACATCCGCACCCACTCCGCGAACGCCGTCCCCCCACCCCCGTGGATCAGCACCATCGCCGGCAGCTTCTTCCCCTTCGGAGCCCCGTAGTAGGCAAACACCCGCGTCGGCTTCCCCCGAAACGGCACCGACTCATAGTACAGCGCCCTCACCCCCGGCTCCTCCGTCTTCGCCTCGTAGACCTGCGGCACCTTTTCCAGGTCTGACATCGCCCAAGGTATCGCCGCTTGGGCCAGCAGCAAAAATCCAATCGCTAGCATAGGTACTCACTGCACCGAGTTAAGCAGCTTCCGCGCCATCGCCAGTACTCTCGGCCGAGCACCCGATTTGAGTCCGAACCCTAATGCGCGGCGAAAAATCTCCGCCATGTAGAATCGTCCGCTTTCGTCGGCAATAATTCCATTGAGGTCGAGGGAGCCAATCTCCTTGCTACTCAAGCCGACTTCTTCCTGTGTGAAAGGAATGTTCTGTGCAGTAGGTGGTAACGCCCGAAGCTTGTCGAAGATTTCCTTGAGGCTTGGATTCTCCTGCTCTATTTCAACAACCTTCTGGAGACTGCAATCCTGAATTGCTTGGCGGATCGCATTGGGGGCGAGAACTCTATCGAGCCATTGAACATTCCCCTCGGATCGTTCAGCCGCGAGAGACAAGAACCTAACCAAATCGCGAGCCTGTATCTGCCCTCTAAAATCAGACAATGCCGCGAGCACCCAGTCGGTGGACCGACCTTCCTTGGACTGATCGCCGCCTAGTTTTCGTCCCCAAAGATGGACGAAGTTATCAGTGATCGCGGGCTCATCCTTCTCGTGAACCTGATGGGGTATCGATGACTCGAATACTCCCGCCTTACTCGATATCCAGCCAGCGAGTTGAAGCGCTTCGGCTCGGTCCCATTTCAAAGCATAAGGCTCATACTTCGAAGTAAATTGACCGGTGTTCTGCACGACGGCTACGGAAACCATGTCTTTCCGGACAAAGACCAGTACACCGAACGTCCGCGACGGCAACTGTTCCAGCCAATTGGGTACGTCAACCAGAAGTGATCGAAGAGCTCTCTGCTCAGCTGTCCTGTTCGAAAGAAACAGGAATGTCTCTTCGAGCCCATCAAACACAAAAAGCAGACGCTTCTGGTTTTGGGCAAGTTGTTCCGGGAGTCGACGACCGGCTCCCTCTTTCCCAGTTTCGAAGCCCGCCGACCACGCCATCAGATCAAGCCACCGATCTCGCCACTGCCCCTCGTGAAGGTCCTCCATCAACCAATCTCGGACTTTGTCCTTCAGGGTAGACGCATCAAATGGGACTACCGCCCCTGCTTGCTTGCTGGCTTCCGCCCGAGCACCTTCCAGCAATTTCTGCACTGCGGCTTCGACATTATCTGGCTGGAGCACTGGACAGATCTGCGCTTCAACTCCGCCCACGCCCTTCGAAACTGAAACTGCGGCGGCAAAAGTCTGCCACGTTTTCTTGAGTACGAGTTGCAGGAAAACGAACGTTTTTCCAGCTCCCTTTGCCCCTATGATTACCGCGATCGGCAACTGTGCTCGGTGACTCTCAACGAGGTTACGTAGTGGAACAATCGGCAAGAAGTCGTCACTCTCTCCCCTCTCGGCGTAGATTCTCCGTTTCGCGGATTCGTAAAGCTTGCGACGCTTTTCGTCGAGTGGTATCTTTGGCATGATGGGAGAACCGAGGGTGGTAGAGGGCACCACTCGATCAGCGAGTGCTTGTCCAATCGACGCGACTTGGCTGCTTCGAATCGCAGCAGCGACCGAATCCCATGACCGCGAAAGTACTATCAGGTTTGGGTCCAGCCAACTCGGTCCTTTTAGGACCTCTGATGACTCAAGCTCTCCGTCCTTACCGTCTCCCTCGAACACTGGCCATACCGCTTGAAGGAGCTTCGTTTCAGCGTCGCTCAGCAGATCTGACCCCTGAAGTTCCCTCGGTATTTGGTTCAAAATAATCGTCGGGATCGGGTGCGAGTCCATCGAAGAGGGCGATCTCTCAGCGAGCAGATTCAGCACTAGTTCGGTACCCGCCAGTGCTTGTCCTGACAGGGTCGTCACCAAAACCCTTATGACACGGGGATCCAAGAGCAGCCCCGCCGAGAGTTCCGAAATGCCGGCGCGGAGGTCAATGATGATGGCGTCCACATTCAGCGACTTTCCGATTCGGGCGATCACGCTAGTTAAGAAATACGGATCCTTGCGACTGTTGACGATATGCTCCGGTCTAATGTCGAGTGACTGAAACATCGCTCGGGAGCGAAATGCCGGCAAAACGTAAATATTGTCCAAAAGAGCGTCTCGAACCCTAGTGGTTACAAGTTCAATGGACTCATTAGCTTGCTCATCAGGATCTCCATGCACAAGCGCGAGAAGATCAGCGAAAGAAACGGGAGGCGTCGACAATCGACCTTCCGTCAGCCAAGAAATCCCGGGTGCTTCGAGGTCGGCATCAATCAGGAGGACGCGTTGCGTCCTGTCCGACAGAGCATGGGCAAGGGCCAAGGCATGTACCGTTCGTCCTGCACCGCCTTTGAAGGAGTGGAAGGCAAAAACGGGTGGGCTTCCTGTGGGCAACTCAGCCGGTGCCATTGTGCCGCCGGGATTGGGTCGGACTACAGACGGGCGAGCAAACGTCGGCCTTAGGCTGGCTAAGGTTGTCGGTTCATCGGACTCATCGAAAATGACCTGAAGGACTCGAGGGTTAGTGTCAGATATGCCTTCCAAAACGATGTCCAATGATCCCGCAATTCCCTCAGTTCGATCCCTCACGCGTGGTTCGAATACCTGCCGAAACCACTGATCAGCTTCCACGCCACGACCGGTCTGAATGCATACAGTGAGCGAGTCCCAGTAAGCGTTCGCCTCGATAAACCACGGTGGATGATCACCCTTAAGAGCGCGTCGCAAAACCTCATCTACATCAAGCCAAGTATAAAGTCTGATGTCGCTCGGTATCACGTGATTCTCTCCGCTGCCCAATTCCATAAATCTTTGAGGCATGTTTCAAGGGCCTCGTCGTCTTCCGGTAGAATATCGATTCCATATCGCCACGCTTCGTGAGCCCGATTCGCTGAGAGATGATCCGGTGCCCCCCGGATACGAAATGTTTTCCATTTTCCAAAATGGGTTGCAGGCATTTTTAGCGCCTTCGCCCAGTAGTGAAGATCGTGTCCTGACTTCCCGAGCACATCCTTCAAATCGTCCGTGCTCTTCAGCTTTAGATGCTCCAGCACTAAGGCCTTCAGCCCGCATTCTACAGCATAGAAGAGTAGCAGTTTTCGGCATTCTGCCGTCGCTAAATCCTCTTGGTTGTGCCGTCGAAAACTATTTCGAAGCTCCGATATTCCTGCGTGAATCATGCTCACTCTGAATTTAGATCGTAACCCAATTCCTACAACCCCAGCTTCCCCTTCAACTCCGCCACCCGCTCTCTCGCCACCGCCAACTCCGTCCGCTTCTCATCCTTCAACCGAATCAACAGCCGATTCCCAATCCACCCATGCACCTCCTGCACATACTCAAGCTGCACCAACGTCGACCGATGAATCCGAAACCACTTCGCCGGATCCAACCTCCCCTCCAGCTCCACAATCGACGGCTCCACCACGAAATCCTTCCCCGCCGTCGCCGCAAACGTCAGCTTGTCTTCAGAGTAAAAATGCGTCACCCGCGCTAAATCCACGAACTCCACCTTCTCCCCCGTCCGGCTCGGCAACCGCGTCGGGTACGTCGGCCCCGCCAACGCCGCTAGAATCTTCCGCAAATCCGGCGCCTTTTCCTGTCCCCCCAAAATCCGCGCTATCTTCGCCAACGCCCGGTCCAACCCCGCCGCCTCCACCGGCTTCAATAAATAATCCACCGAGTTCACTGCAAACGCCCGCAAAGCATACTGGTCGTAAGCCGTCGTAAACACGACGAGCGGCTCCTCCGTCAACCGCCCTACCACCTCGAACCCGTTCGCCCCCGGCATCTCGATATCGAGGAACAACGCCTCCGGCCGCAACGCGCCGATCTCGTCAATAGCCGTCTCCGGGTCCGACGAACTCCCCACGAGGTTTACCTTCCCGGTCGCCCCCAACATCCGCACGAGCCGCTTCACGGCCAGCGGTTCATCATCCAATACGTACGCGCGAATCGACATGAGCCGGTATCTTAATCCTCACTTCCGAACGGTCTATCTCCAGCGAAGCCGCCCCCGGAAACAACGCCTCCAGCCTCCCCCGCAGCACATCCAACCCATGCCCCGGCAGCGCCGATCCCGCCGGTATCCCCGGTCCATCGTCACTAACCGTCACCGTCAACACCTCCCCCCGCCGCTCGGCCTTCACCGTCACCTCGCCCCCTTCCCGCCGCTTCGCAATATGGTGCTTCACCGAGTTCTCCACCAGCGTCTGCACCGCCAGCGGCGGCACATGGCACTCCCGCGCCTCGGCCGTTACCTCAATCCGATACCGCAACCGGTCCGAAAACCGCGTTGTCTCAATCTCCAGATAGTCCGCCACCACCTGCAACTCCCGCTCCAGCGGCACCAAACTCGTCTCCGGCGCATCCAACGAAAACCGCAGCAACTTCGCCAACCGCTGCAACTGTTCATCCGCCTTCATCGGGTCTTCATGAATCAACGCGCTGATCGTATTCAGAGTATTGAACAAAAAATGCGGATGAATCCGCGACTCGAGTGACGCCAGCCGAGCCTCCGTCGCCAACTTCATCGCCCGTTCCCGCTCCGCGTCCGCCCACGCGAACTTCCCCCGGTAATACTCATAGATCATCGCGCTCATCCCGAACGTCACTGTAATCAGCGCCGAAAACCGAAGCGTAGACAGATAGCTCAGCCAGAACGAACGGGTCCGCACCAAGCCAACTCCGACCACCACCGCATGACCAATCAGACTGCCCACCACCACGGCTCCCGCCATCACCAAAATAATCGTCCAAATACTCCGTCGCCTACTCCGCCCCCAAAGCCGCTCCCCAGCCGCATAGCAAAGCGTCCCAATCGCCGTGCTGTACACAAGCGAAATCGCCACCGTCGTCGCCGCATCCAGCCACCCGTCCATCCGGCCAAACGTCATGTTGATCAGCGACGCGCCCAGCGTAATAAACAGAATGATCACGACTGAACGCGGCACCTTCATCTTCCCCACCTTACTTCACTTTCGGGCTTCCCACGTGGCATCCCATGCAGTTGCTCTCCTGCGCCGAAAGCTTTCCCTCCGCCATCCCCTTCTCCGCCTTTTTCGCATAAGCCGTCCCCGGCAACTTCTGCTGAATCATCGCAAAATACTCCTTCGCCTTCTCTTTGTTCCCTAACCGTCCATTCCCCTCGGCAATCCCCTGTAATAACTCGCCCAACGAATGCTGACTAAACCCGATTAGGTCCCCCTTCTGCATCTCCCAGCAAACTTCGTAGTCGGCCACGCCCTTCTTTAACAGCGGTTCCCCCATCGCAGCCGGCATCCCCTTGCTCGCCGTCAAGTAAGCCGAACCCCGCGGAATCCTAACCGCCACACTCTTCGGCGCCAACTCCACCGCCCGATCCATCATCCCCGTCCCTTTCTCCATCATCTCCATCGCCGCCTGCATCTCCCCCTTCCGAAACGACTCGCCACTCTGGAAGAATAATGCGCCCCCCATCCAAACCATCGCCTCCGCATGATTCGGCTCCGCCGCCAGCGTCGCCTCGGAAATCTTCATCCCCTTGGCCATCGCTTCTTTATCGCCCGCAAGCCCGGCGAAAAACATCTCCCGAACTTTGTGGTCAAACCGAACCGGCTCCTGCGCCAGCACGACCGTGGCAACTGCAATCAGCGAAAAGAACGTGTGTGAGGTCTTCATGTTTCTATCCTGCCCTGCCTCTTTCGAAATCCCGCGCCCCAACCGACGAACCGTCTTCCTTTTCCGACCAACCGTATCTTTCGTATCCTGAGTTGTTGCAACCTCCCAAGAACGATTGGATCCCCACCCTGACGATGCTCCTCGTCAGCCTCATCAGCTACATCGACCGGAACACTCTCGTCCTCCTCGCCCCCGTCATCCTCGAAGAAATGCACCTCTCCGGCGAGCAGTACGGCTACGTCGTCAGCGGCTTCAGCATCGCCTACATGGTTTCCAACGTCCTCTGGGGGCATTGGATGGACCGCTTCGGCATTAGAACCACCATGACCGTCGCCGTCGCCTTCTGGACCCTCGCCAGCGTATCCCACGCCTTTACCATCGGCTTTGTCTCCCTCTTTGCCGCCCGCTTCGCCCTCGGCTTCGGCGAAGGTGCCACCTTCCCCGGCGGCCTCCGCACCGCCTTCCAAACCCTCCCCCCGCAACACCGCGCCAAAGGCGTCGCCCTTGCCTACTCCGGCGGCTCCCTCGGCGCCGTCGTCACCCCGTTTATCATGTCCCCCGTTTACCAAGCCTTCGGCTGGCGCGGAGCCTTCTGGTTCACCGGCTTCGTCGGCCTCGCCTGGCTCATCCTCTGGCAGTTCATCAGCCGCCGCCCCGCCATCCAAAAACCAATCGAAATCCCCCAAGCCTCCATAGCCCATCCCCGCCTCGCCGACCCCCGCCTTTGGAGCTTCATCCTCATCTACGCATTCGGAGCCCTCCCCCTCGGCTTTGTCCTCTACTATTCTTCCCTCTATCTCCGCTCCCTCGGCCTCTCCCAACTCCAAATCGCCCAACTCCTCTGGGTCCCGCCCCTCGGCTGGGAGGTCGGCTACTTCTTCTGGGGCTGGTTCACTGACCGCGCCCGCGGCTCCCTCCGCATGGTGCTCACAATCCTTACCCTTCTCAGCCTCCCCCTCGCCGCCGTCCCCTATCTCCCCGGCGTCATCGCCCCGCTCGTCGCCATGTTCTTTGCCATGTTTGTCACCGCCGGCTTCATCATCGCCGGCGTCGCCTACGGCACCAGCGTCTTTGGCACCAAACACGCCGGCTTCATCGCCGGCCTCGGTGCCGGCTCCTGGTCCGCCCTCGTCGCTCTCACCATGCCCATCTTCGGCCGCCTCTTCGACCAAAAGCTTTTCGAAGCTTCCTTCCTCCTTGCCATCTGCTTCCCCCTCGTCGGCATGGGCACATGGCTGCTCGTCAACCGCCGTCCCCCTGCTATCCTGGGCGAACGCAATGCTTGATCCATCTCAAATCGCCGTCGGCGTCATCTGGTTCGTTGTCTTCCTCCTCTCTGCCACCGCCCACGAAGCCGCCCACGCTTGGGCCGCCCTCCGCGGAGGCGATCCCACCGCCTACCACTTCGGTCAAGTCACCCTCAGCCCCCTCCCCCACATCCAGCGCGAGCCCTTCGGCATGCTCGTCTTCCCCTGGCTGACATTTTTCATGAACGGCTGGATGATGGGTTGGGCCAGCGCCCCCTATGATCCTTACTGGGCCATCCGCTACCCCCGCCGCGCCGCCTGGATGTCCCTCGCCGGCCCCGTCGCCAACTTCATCCTCGCCACCATCGCAGCGGTCCTGATCCGCGTCGGCCTCCTCATCGGCCTCTTCCGCCCCGGCTCCACCATGCGCTTTACTGACGTTATCCAAGCCGCCGACGGTGCCGCCGCCCCCATCGAAGCCATCGCGACGCTCCTCAGCATCATGTTCGCCCTGAACATCCTCCTCGGCGTCTTCAATCTAATTCCTCTTCCTCCCCTCGACGGCTTCACCGCCATCGGCCTCGTCCTCCCGGAGGCGATGGCCGGCAAGCTCCGCGAATGGCAGGTCACCATGGGTGGCTATCAGATCATCGGCATGTTGATCGCCTGGCAGGTCGCCGGCTACGTTATCGGTCCGGCCTACTACGTCGGCCTCACAATTCTATTCCTAGGCTACTGATCCACCCAGA
This sequence comes from Acidobacteriota bacterium, assembly GCA_025354525.1. Taxonomy (GTDB): domain Bacteria; phylum Acidobacteriota; class Terriglobia; order Bryobacterales; family Bryobacteraceae. The sequence goes on along the minus strand of JANXMS010000271.1, from coordinate 3,202 downwards.
GAAACCCACTCGAACTCTCAACGCCGCCATTGACTATGATCAGCCCAATCACCCCGCGGTTCTCGAACCGAAACTCCACCACGCTGTCGAAACTGCCCGGCACGTAACTCGCTTTGAAAGCTCCAAATTCACTCCTGTCATTAGAGACCAAAAGTTTCAGGGGCAGGTTCAAGTCGATCCCGGTAGCATAAGCGCGAATCTCCTCCCCCGGAAGGAATCGGTTGGCTCTTTCATTTAACGTCCCGTCCGGTCGTCGTGCATTGATGGATGATATTTGGAAACCGGCTGATGGACCAATCTCGAGAAGATTGTACATCCAAGTCGGCTTCGTTCCGCTGATATCCATCCGCCGCACAATTTTTCCGCTCAATGCTAGAGCTAGGTCACTCCCCGTCCCCGCCTCGCGCGGAAGCACGAAGTTGATCTGGGATTCACTCCGGTAAAGGATCGGCGATTGAACCCCTCTTACCTCCAGCGTGTCCAACTCGCTAAACGGCCCGCCAATGAGCGTTACCAGTTGGCCCGTCGCGTTCTCCCGACGGAAACTGAAGGACCCGCTATTGAAGACGCAAATGGTCCGCGTATCGAAGTCGATCAGACTGGGTGCCAAAACCTCCCCGAAGAGAGCAACCCCTTCAACATGAGACAACGACCGGCTTAAGCGCAGACCAACACCCAAGTCCCCATTCCCCAGCGGACCGCAAATACTCGTCCAGCCCGGAGTCGCCGGGAAGTCCGGAGAATTCGTAGTCCCGGTGACGATTACCCGATTCGTCTCATCCACCTCCACCGCCACGCCGCGTGCTACGTCCGACCCCGCCAGCCATGTCGAATCGATCAACCGGTCAAGGTCTGGACTCAATCGCGAAAGAGTCATGACACTGCTTACCCGGCCTCGCGAAGAAGGCCCCACGGCCCCTTCCGTTCGTGGATACGGTTCTCTTTCCAGGATCCTCTGGTTCGCGGTGCCAACTACTACTGGGTTACCCGAGCGATCAATCACGAGTCCGGTCAACCAGTTCTCATCGTCCCCGCCCAAGTAAGTCAAGGCCGACGGCGCAAATGTCTTAGGGTCAAAGCTCCCAACCCAGCCACTCTCACAGGGGTTGTACGTCGGAACCTTGCCTCCCCGTAGGCAGAGCCCTCCTCGCCGTTCCTTCTGATACGCATTCGGCGTCGCCGTCATCCCTCCACGAGTGCTCCCCGCCAGAAACAACCGCCCGTCGTCTCCTATCTCAATTCCAACGAGAGTCGTGATGGGCACCCCTACATTCGCCCTTTCCTGCTCAAGCACGCCTAGGCGATTCACCCGGAGAAGCCGCAGCGAGCCCCCTGCCACCAGAAAGTCACCATCACGATCCACTACCATTCGAGGCTGAGTGATCGGGAGTTGCACTTTGAAACGCCTTTCGCCACTACTATCCCACGCTTGTAGCGAACTTATTTGAAGCTCATAGTAGGAAGTCAACACCGCCACCCCGCCGTCTGAAGTCGCTCGCAAGCCACGAATCTCGCTAGGAACCACTGGGGTCGGAAGCAACCACCAAGGCAGCCCCATCTCGGTAGGCTCCGTATCGCGTACCCAATACAACGTAGCCAGATCAGCCGACCGCTTCTCCACCCTCGAAGTCCTGGCGTTCGCCGTATACCAACTCCCATCCCCGCTCTTCACCGCCAAATCCTGCCCGGCGACCGCCCCTGATAGCAAAAGGAAAGTAACGAATCCGACCAGCAGTCTCATAATTCCGACAATAGCAAAAAATGCCCTATTGGGTCTTATCCACCACCACCTCGCCCCCCTTCATCACCCAGCGCACTTTCTCGATCACCACCCGTATATCCGCCAACGGATCCCCCTCCACCGCCACGATATCCGCGAAGTAACCGGCGCGCAGAGCCCCCAGCGAACCCTCCTGCCCCAATAACTCCGCCCCGTTCCTCGTCGCCGCCCCCAGCGCCTGCTCCGGCGTCATTCCCGCCTTCACGAACCATCCCAACTCCCGCGTATTCTCCCCGAACATCGACCGCACCGCGTCCGACCCCATCGCAAACCGAACGCCCGCCTTGAACGCAAGCCGAGCCGTCTCCAAGTTCCGCTCCCTAAACCCATTCAAATTCTTCACCGACTCCGGCGCAAAGTTCAGCACCTTAAAGTTCTCCGCGTAGAACCGGTTATGGTCAATCGTCGGCACATAAAAAGTCTTCCGCGCCACCATCTCCTGAATCGTCGCCGCGTCCATATCCGTCGCGTGTTCCAACGTATCCGCCCCCGCCCTCACGGCGTCCCGCGCCCCCTCCGGCCCATAGCTATGAATCGCGATCCGCTTCCCGTTCCGATGTGCCGCCTCCACCGCCGCCTTCATCTGCTCGAACGAAAACGTCTGCACCCCCGTCACGTCCTGCCCCGAACCCGTCGACCCAAACATCTTGATCCAATCCACCCCCGCATTCGCCCGCTCGTCCACCGTCTTAGCCAACTCCTCCCCGCTCACCGCCGCGTCCCCCGGCCGTCGAAACAATCCGCCGCCCGAAACAAACATCCGCGGCCCCTGCATCGCCCCGCTCGCAATCAAGTCCCGCATAGCCACGTCGGCATAATTGCTCGCATTCAAATCCCGCATGCTCGTCACCCCCGTTTCCAGCGTCCGCCGCGCGCACCGGGTTCTTCAGCAAAAACGTCATATGCGTATGCACATCGATCAAACCCGGAATCGCGGTGTACCGCGACAGGTCCACCCCGTTCGCCCCGCAAGGCCCGATACTCCCAATCCGCTCCCCCCTCGTGTGGATGCAAACGCCCTTAATCACCTTCTCCCCGTCCCACACCGCCCCGAATCGATAGGAACCGGCAAACGCCGGCGTCAGCAGCAAAAGGCAACCAACTTCAACCCGTACCTCCAATGAGTGTTCTTGGTTTGGAACTTGGGGATCAGATTCCGTGGACCATTCGGGCTGGTAGTCTAGTGACCGCGCTGGGTTTGCTCTTAATCACCACTGATCAACTGTATGCGAACGACTAACCCCAGCCTTCCATCGTCCTCCGCCGTGTGCTGACTTATACGGGTGAAACAACCCCGCCGTACCCGTCTGCAACTCCTCGAGTTTGCCCGAAAATTCGCTAACAGCGGCCAATCAAGAGCCGCCTACGCCGCCGGCCTTGGCATCGCCGTCCATACCCTCGACCACTACCGACGCCAACTCC
>JANXMS010000221.1 GCA_025354525.1 Acidobacteriota bacterium | reverse complement strand
CGTCCGCGACATGCTCCGGCGAGGCATGGTCGGCCTCACCGGCTCCGACGACTGGCCGAGCGCCTGGAAGCTCTTCTTCCAGCCCGGCGACGTCGTCGGCATCAAGCTCAATCCCGTCGGTCGACCCCACGTCATCTCCGCCCCTGAGGTCGTTCGCGAAATCATTGCCAGCCTTAACTCGATCGGCATTCCGCCGCAGGACATCGTCTGCTACGACCGTTATCGCACCGAGTTCCTCCAAGCTGGCTTCGACAAATGGCTCCCTGAAAAGGTCCGCTGGACCCACGCCGCCGAGAAGTATGAAGAGGTGCAGCAGGCCATCGAAGGCTACGATCCGGATCATTACATGGAGATGTCGCTCGTCCTTCCCGGTCAGGACTCGACGTCCTTAACTGCCCGCCGCTCTTTTGCTTCCCGCTTTATCACGAAGGACGTCAACAAACTCATCAACCTTTGTCTGTTGAAGGATCATCAATCCGCCGGCATCACGATGGCGCTCAAGAATCTCTCGCACGGCCTCGTCAACAATGTGTGCCGCAGTCATGCCACTACGACGTTAAACGCCTGTGGAGCCTTTATCCCCGCCTCGGCTTCCATCCCGATTATTCGGAACAAGACGGTTCTCAACATCATGGACGGGATCAAGGGCCTTTACCACGGTGGACCCAGCGGCAAGCCTCAATTCGTCTGGGAGCACAAGAAGATGTATTTCTCGACCGATCCGGTGGCGATGGACCACGTCGGATGGCGGGTGCTGGACGAAAAGCGGGTTGCGGTTGGGATGAAGAAGTTGGTCGAGGACATCCCGGACAACTTCAGCCATTTCACCCATCGCCAGCCAGAGCACGTCGAAATTGCGGGTGCCTTAGGCCTTGGAGAGTGGGATTGGGCAAAAATCGACCGTCGAGAGATACGATTAGCGTAGAGTCTTTGGTATTCTATTGGTTGAGCCCGTGAGTCGGTAGCTCAGTTGGTAGAGCATCGCACTTTTAATGCGGTGGTCGCGGGTTCGAGCCCCGCCCGACTCACCATTCAATCGTTCTAAGGAACCCGGCGGACAAAAATGGCCCGCCGAGTCCTTGCGGCCTTTCCTCGGGCCCAGCGATTAATTGTCGTTAAGCTCAACAAACGCGGAAATACGCTCTCCGCGTCTCGCCTGACTGCCATTCCACTGCCCATTAAATCATACACACCATCCGTGTAACATTGAGGCATATACGTAATGTATGGCTTCCCTGCAGGCCTACCAATCCCACGGCATTCTTTACGATTGCATCGTCGAATCGTTTCCCAACAACGGCAAGCTTTCCATCCGCGTTCTCGCCCTTCTTGGCCGCGTCGACGAAATCCTCAAACTTCACCAGGATCAGCACGCCGTCCCCTTTACTCTCTTCTCGGTCAACGTTGGTGCCCTAACGGCTCTCCACAACCTGGACACCGAACTCAACCTCTCGTCCCGCAGTAACGCCGCAGTGACCCTGCCCACGTTCAGATTCGCGATGGCCTAACCGTCGGCGAATCCGTCGTCGCCGCCATCCTCGCCCGCGCCTGCGCACCGCGCAGCAAACGCGCCTTCTCGCCTCTCCACCACCTGACCATTCGCCGCGGCGGTGCTATCTGATTGCAAAAAAGCAGCTTTCGAAAATTCTGCGCTTGCAGGTCGGAAAGTCCCGTTAGGTTATCAACTTCTTCACCTAATGCGCGGCCACCATCGTCGTTCGATGATTCCACTACAGTTTTTCCCGATTGCTGCCGATATATACTTATCCATGTTGGTTACAACTCTTGTTTCGCCGGCCGAAGAGGCAATTGACGTCCTTGCCCTACAGAAGGAGAACCGAGAAGCGTCCAAGGCCCTCCGCCGAAACCTCAACCAACTCATGGACCGCCGACTTGCCAAGCTCATCACCAAGGAAGAGTTTGAACTCGAACGCATCAACATCAACGCGGCCCTCGAAAAATGCAGCGTTGCCCATCACGAACTCGCCGCCGCTCGCTTCCGTGGTGAAGTAGCGGCTCTGGCGCGATCGCGTCAAGGCCGCTAAATCATCACCAAAACGAAGAAAAGGGACCTTAGTCCATAAGACCAAGGCCCCTTTTACTTTCCAAGCAGCCCGGCAGTAGGTTTTCCGCCGGACCGCAAAGCTTGCTTAGTAGCGGTTCCGACCGCCGCCGCCGCCGCCGCCGCGATTACCGCCGCCGCCGCCGCCGCCGCCAAATCCACGCTCCGGCTTCGGACGCGCTTCGCTAACGTTCATCGCACGACCGTCAAGGTCCGTACCATTCAACTCGTCAATGGCGCGATCACCCTCGTCATTGTTCGCCATCTCGACGAACGCGAAACCTTTCGCCTGACCCGTGTCGCGGTCGGTGATCAGGTTGACCCGATCCACCGCACCGTAAGATTCGAATGCCGCACGAATCCCGTTCTCGGTCGCCCCAAAGCTGAGGTTGCCAACAAAAATATTTTTCATTAATTAATCTCCTAAAATCGAAGTTGCCCAGCAGCGAATTGGGCACGATCGGGAGAGAGGCCTTAAGCCAGACTGACGAAAAACACCGGAATCAGCGAATCGGACTAACAACGCAACTTCAGTCTAGCACGGAAAGTCAAGTATCATAAATTAATTAAGATGACATCTCCTCACCGTCGTTCCTTTCTCGTCTCCGCCGCCGCGGCGGCCTCCCAATCCTGGGCTCAATCCAACGATCGTCTGCGCGTCGCCATCGTCGGCGTCGGCAGCCGCGGCTCCGCCCACATCACCGAACTCCTCCCCGTACCCAACCTCGAAATCGCCGCCCTCGTCGAAGTCGACGGTGCCCGCGCCGAAGCCGCCTCCCAAAAAATCTTCGCCAAAACCGGCAAACGTCCCCTTATTCATACCGACATGCGCCGCGCCTTCGATGACAAATCCATCGACGCCGTCACCATCGCCACCACCAACCACTGGCACGCCCTCACCGCCATCTGGGCCATGCAAGCCGGCAAAGACGTCTACGTCGAAAAGCCCGTCTCCCATAACATCTTCGAAGGCGTCCAACTCGTCAAAACCGCCCGCAAATACAACCGCATCGCCGCCGGTGGCACTCAACGCCGATGGTGGGGACCCTTCCGCAAAGCCGTCGAACTCCTCCACGCCGGTGTCATCGGCGACATCTACCAGGGCAACTTCTTCTTCCCCGGCGGCCGAGACTCCCTCGGCTTCAAACCCGTCACCCAACCCCCCGCCAATCTCAACTGGGACCTTTGGGTCGGACCCGCCCCCATGCAGGATTACCACGCCAACTTAGTCCCCTATAACTGGCACTGGTTCTGGGACTTTGGCAACGGCGAACTCGGCAACAACGGCATCCATATGCTCGACATCCTCCGTTGGGGCATGAAACAAACACTCCCAATCTCCGTCCGCTCCACCGGTGGCCGCTTCGGCTACAAGGATCAAGGCCAAACGCCCAACACTCAAAACGTCACCTGGACCTTCGCCGACGGAGCTTCCATGGTCGGCCAACTCCGCGGACTCTACACCGCCGAGCCTATGTCGTGGGACTTCTTCGGCTCCAAAGGGCACATGCATCTCGATGCGAAGGGCGATTTCCGCATCACTCTCGGACGCAACAAACAGACCGAACCCGTCGTCAGCTACCCCGCCAACCTCGACCACTTTGCCAACTTCGCCGACGCCGTCCGGGCCCGCAACCCCCAACTCCTCCACGCCGAAATCGAAGAAACTGCCCTCTCCACCGCCCTCTGCCACCTCGGCAACATCTCCCAGCGCCTAGGCCGCGAACTCCGCTTCGACCCCGCCAAGATGCTCTTCCCCAACGACGCCGAGGCCAACAAAATGCTAACCCGCCCCTACCGAGCCCCCTACGTCGTCCCCACCGACGTCTAAACCTTCACCGTCGCCAACCTCTCGTTGATCTCGCTCATGTCAAAAACCTCCGGGTCGAAGCCCGCGCTTACCCACTCTTTCATTTCGGCGTACTCTTCATCCTCCGGATCGCTCAGTACCTTTAGTAACCTCTGGTAACCCCACGGCCCGCCGCAGTCCTCCTGCGGGCCCGCTCGTCTCCCGGCTAAGCACGACGCATCCGGGAACGAAGCAGCCGGGTCCGGAATCACCCGCTCCAGCGTCACCTTATGACGCCAATCATCCCCGAAATCATACGTGTACAGCATGGAGTCGCCCACCACCCTCAGCGTACGGCCGATCGTAATCTTGTCCTCATCTGCCATCGGCAAATGGTCACACTCCTCCATCGACGCCGGACCCCAAACCTTGCCGCCCGCCTCGAATTGGTGCAGATGGTAGTCGTACCATCCAAATGCACCCTGCAAAACGGTATGTAATGTGCCCAGCTTCATCTGGCTCGACACGAGTAAACGTCTCCAAAGCGGAGGAGAGACCCCGACCAGAACCGCCTTCACCTGATACAGAGTTGGCGTTGCCATCCCGCTATCTTAACAGCGCCACGCGTACATAAAAGCGTTCCCCTTAGACAACAACTCCTCATTCCGGCTCTTCGCCAAAGCGTAAGCAAAACAGTCGCCAAAAGTCAGGGCCGCTGGATGGCGACCTTTTCCAAAATCATAGAAGGCTTGCCTTGCAGCCGCTCCATGTGCCAGCGTAACCGGCTCGATTTCAACCTCAGCCAATTGCAGAAAACGCATAGCTTGCCGCGTCGTCTCCGCTCCACCACGCCGCTCCAATACCATCGTCAATTCCACGTGGTTCACCACGCTTATGCGGCACGGTCCGGCCTCGTCAATCAAGAGGAGGAACCGTGCCGCCTCCGGCTCATCGAATACGATGGCCACCACCGCCGAAGTATCCAGAATCACTTCGGCAGGCCCCGCTCGTCATAGAGCAAATCCGCATGGTCAATATACTGCCCTGTCGCGCTGGCCGTCGCCCGTTTCGCAACTGCCGTCAACTCCTCAGTCCGCTTCTTCTCCACCTTCTCCTGCCGCTCCCGCAGAGAGTCAATCACCACTTTTGTTAATGTATCCCCCGTCCGATCAGCAATCGCGCGCGCCAATCGATAGGCCTCTGAATCCTTCACGCTCAAGCCAATGGCGATTCATCCTTTCTAGAAAAGTGTTTCCTATTCTGCCATCACTTCGGCAACCCGTACCCGTCGTAAATCAAGTCACCGTGATCATGATAGGCCCGCTTCGCAATCGCCATCATTTCCTTAACCGTTGCTTTCGTCCGCTTCCTCTTCACTACCTCCTGCGCCAACTCCTCCGCCCCTGGTTCCTTCACTGTTACGGCTCCCGCACCACCCGCATTCCCAACATCCGCCATGCCTGCAAAGACGGCCAACCCCCACCCCGCGCATAAGTCCGCAAATCCCCCCCTTCAAAGAAAAACGATCCCCCTCGCATCACTCGATAAGCCCCCTTCTCCGGACCCTTCGGGTTCTTCTTCGGCGACTCCTTGTAGTAATCCCGCTGATACCAATCCGAGCACCACTCCATCACATTCCCCGCCATATCCATCGCCCCATAAGGCGAAGCCCCTTTCGGATATGAACCTACTTCCTTTCCCGTATCAAACTTCTGCGACCCGGCATAGTTCGCATGCTCATAATCAATCGTATTTCCCCAAGGAAACCGCCGTTTATCCGTCCCCCGCACCGCCTTCTCCCATTCCGCTTCCGTCGGCAGCCGATACTTCTTCCCCGTCTTCGCCGAAAGCCAATTGCAGTAAGCCATCGCCGCATCCCAGTTCATACCCAAAACAGGGTACTTATCGCTCCCCTCCGTCGCCCCGCCGTGATTCACGGCCTGTGTCCAATAGGGGCTCTGATCCTTCGGCACCACATACCCACCTGGCCATAACTTCGCATCGTTGTAACCCGGGTCATTCAGGAATTTCTTCCAGTCCCCATTAGTAACTTCAAACTTAGCCACGTAAAACGCGTCTAAAGTAACTACGTGCGCCGGGCCTTCCCGGCTCTCCCCGTCCCCAAACGTGTCCCCCATCGTAAAGGCACCCGCCGGCACCACCAGCATCTCCCCATACCCGTCGTTCACCGTCTTCGGCAACTCCGCCGCGCTCAACCCCACGGCCAGTAAAAATACGAGGCTTCTCACTTTGCCCCTCCAAAAAAGTTGTTCAAATTCAAAAAGTGCTTCAACTGGTCCATCCACGGCCCATACTCCGGGCTCTTCGTCGCCGCCCCAAACCCATGCCGTCCCCGCTGATATAGGTGCAATTCCACCACCGTCCCCGCCTTATTCATCTCCAAAAACAACTGCGCCGACCCGTTCGCCGCCCCCCGATCATGCGCCGCCGCCATCAAAAACACCGGCGGAAAATCTGCCAACCTCTCCCCCGGCCACGGCCGCCCCGCGCTATAAACCATCACGAGCGAGTGCGCCTTCGACGACAACCGCTCCACCGGATCCGCCGCTTGCGCCTCCCCCGCCGTCGCGCTGGCCCCCACAATGCGAGCCATGCTCGACCCCGCGCTAAACCCCGCAAACGAAATCCGCTCCGGGTCAATTCCAAATTCCTTCGCCCGACTCTTGATCAGCCGAACCGCCCGATTCCCGTCCGCCGCCCGCGCCTTGTCGTCATACCGCGGGTTCAGCCGATACGTCAGCACAAACGCCGTCGTCCCCCAATCGTTGAACTTCTCCGCCACGTCAATCCCTTCCAGGTTATACATCAACATGATGTTCGACCCCCCCGGCGCAATCACGACCGCCGACCCGTTCGGCTTTCCCACCGGCTTAAAAACGGTTAAAAACGGCGCGTCCAGCGGCCCCGTCCCCACCGCCAACGGTACTTTTCCCGCCTCCCATAACGGAATGTTGTAGTTCGGCTCAGCGGCCTGCAGAATCGGCATACAAGCTGCCAAAAGAATCAAATTTCGAAGGAACATCGCTTCGGAGGATATCATGGATCCTTCATGCGTTCTCTTTACGTTCAGGTCCTCCTCGCCATCGCCATCGGCTGCGCCCTCGGATACCTCGCCCCCGAAACCGGCTCCGCCATGAAGCCCCTCGGCGACGGCTTCATCAAACTCATCAAGATGGTCATCGCCCCCATCATCTTCACTACGGTCGTCCTCGGCATCGCCGGCAGTGAAGATCTCAAACGCGTCGGCCGCACCGGCGGCCTCGCCCTACTCTACTTCGAAGTCGTCTCCACCATCGCCCTCATCGTCGGCCTCGTCGTCGTCAACACCGTCCAACCAGGCACCGGCATGAATATCGACGTCAAAACCCTCAACACCGCCTCCGTCGCCGAATACGCCAAACCCGGCAAAATGGGCTCTACTCAGGACTTCCTTCTCCACATCATCCCCACCACCTTTGTTGACGCCTTCGCCAAAGGCGAAATCCTCCAAGTCCTCTTCCTCGCCCTCATCTTCGGCATCGCCCTCCAACGCATCGGCGGCCGAGAATCCATCGTTTTTAAACTCATCGAGCAAACCAGCGAACTCTTCTTCGGCATCGTCCGAATCATCATGTACGCCGCCCCCATCGGCGCCTTCGGTGCCATGGCCTTCACCGTTGGCGCCTACGGCCTCGGCAGCCTTCTCTCCCTCGCCAAGCTCATGGGCACGTTCTACCTCACCTGCCTCGTCTTCATCTTCGGCGTCCTCGGTCTCATCGCCCGCTTCCACGGCTTCAGCATCTTCCGCTTCCTCCGCTACATCCGCGAAGAACTGCTCATCGTCCTCGGCACCTCGTCTTCCGAAGCCGCCCTCCCCCGCATGATGGCCAAAATGGAGTCCCTCGGCGCAGGGAAGTCCACCGTCGGCCTCGTCATCCCCACCGGCTACTCCTTCAACCTCGACGGCACATCAATCTACCTCACCATGGCCGCCGTCTTCCTCGCCCAAGCCACCAACACCCCCATGACCCTCACCCAGCAACTAACTCTCCTCGCCGTCCTCTTACTAACTTCCAAGGGCGCCGCCGGAGTCACCGGCTCCGGCTTTGTCGTCCTCGCCGCCACCCTCTCCGCCGTAGGCGACGTCCCCGTCTCCGCCCTCGCCCTAATCCTTGGCATCGACCGCTTCATGTCCGAAGCCCGCGCCATCACCAACGTCATCGGCAATGGCGTCGCCTCCCTCGTCGTCGCCCATTGGACCGGCGACCTCGACCGCGCCGTCCTTAATGAACGCCTAAAAACTTAAGCGGCTGATCGCTCCACAACGCCATGATCAGCGTATGGTTGTCCTCGCGGATCCGCCCATTCCGCTGCCAAACCGTCTGCAGCATATACCCCGTCTCCAGCCGCAAATGCGGCAGCAACTGCCGCGAAACCAAAAACATTACCCGGTTCTGATCAAACCGCCGCGGAAACGTCTCGGGTGGTGTCGGCATAAAAAACTCGTTCGCAAACACTAACCCCGTCTTTCCATGAACCGGCATCGTCGCCCGCGCCAGATACCGAAACCGGTTCTCATACCGGTTCGCCGGCAGCCAACGGTTCTCACTCCGGAACCGATTCTGCAGCTTCACTCGCCCAAACTTCAGCCGCACGTTTACGTCCTGGAACAGCCTATGCTCCGTCCCCCGACTCTTCGCCGGAAAGCTTCCGTAAGGGTACGATTCCACAAATCCATACCCCGCCGTCAGATCAAACGTCTTGTTGATCTTAAAATTCACCCCCGGCCGCAGTAGCAAATTCTGCCACTTATTCACAAATCCGTCCCGCCGCCACTGCCCTTCCAGATGCACCCCCCATCGGCTCGTACCCACCGGATGGTCCCCAAAATACTGGCCCCAAAAATGGCCATTCGTATCCGTCTGGCCCCAAACAGAGCCAACGGAAAAAGTCAAAAAAGCTAAAAGAACAAATCGAATCATATTTCAGAATATACTGTGTCGATGCACCCCGATGGACTACTCGACGACGTAATCGAACTCCAGCAAAAACTCGCCCGTGTCCAAAGTCTCCTCGAAGCGTCCAGTCAAGTCCACGCCACCATTTAGCTCCCCGAAGTTCTCGCAAACATTTTCGAAATCGCCGCCAAGGAACTCGAAGCCCACGGAGCCTTCTTCGTCTCCGCCGCCCCCTTCCCCTTTCCCTCGAAGAAACCGACTTCCTCGAAGGCCTCGTCCTCTAGTTCGCCCTCGCCGTCGGCAACGCCCAACACCACAAACGAACATTCGAATGGGAACGCGTCCAACTCGATTTCGCCGCCGCCCGCTCCCCGGCTATACCCTCAACTTCCGCTCCACGACCCGCGATGAGGTCGGTGGCGACTAAATCGACGTCGCTCCATGCCTCGCCAAAAATCCCGTCTCTCCGACAAATTCCAAGCCGCCCGTTCCGTCCAGCAACTCCACAACGCCAACTCCCAATTGTCCAACCTCGACGCCTTCTACCAAACCATTCAAGTGGTCGGCGGCGATTTGTACCAAATCTTCCTCCTCCCCGACAGCAGCACTCCTCGCCCTCGGCGACATCAGTGGCAAGGGCCTTAAAGCGGCCATCTTCAGGATTACCGGAGCCCTCCGCAACCGCCACGCCGATACCCCCGCCGCCGTCGCCCGCCTCCACCCCGATGGCCGCCTAACCCTAGCCTCAGTTGGCCATCCCCGAGGCATCTGCTGCGAAGCCGAATACACCGACCGCGAAACCCATCTACCCCCGAACCAAAATCTAACCATCGTCTCCGACAGAGTCATCGAAGCCGCCAACTCGAAAAACGAACTCTTCGGCTTCGACCGAACCCAAGCCCTCAGCCTCCAAGCTGTCTCCGGATCAATCAACCATCCCAACTGCGCCCCATCCTCCACCCACTCTTCCATCTCTGCCCGCAACATCCGCGTCCGATCCGTCGCCGACCGAATCTCAATGACAAAGTCCGGGCACAAATGCCAAATCCGATTCCGACTAGCTTCCGGCAATGCCTTCACCCGACTCAACAACGTCCAGGAAGCGTCCGGAGACCGCCGCGCCGAATTCGGCAACAAATACCCAGTCGAAGAGTCACAGGCGATCCCCCGTCCGTCCCGCTCCGCCCAGGTATCTACCTGCCTGCCAATCCGTTGATTCTGAAATCCCATCAAGGAGTAAGTCGGAGCCAGAACAATCAAATTCCCTTCCGCCGTCACCTCAAAACTCAAATCCGAGTGCTCCGAGCAAAGCTCCGCAAACTCATCATCGGTCATCGGATCCGTCGTCAAAATCGCCGACAAATAGGCAGGGTCAATCACAAAAGCCAGACCGATAGCATATACTGGCTCCTAAATGCCCATCACGATCTACTCCCGCCGTGCTGGCAGCGTAGAAGTCGTCTCTGTCATCGGCCGTTTCACCGTCGGTGAAGACCAGCACGATTTCCGCCTCCACACCCGCGAAATCCTCGCCCGCATTGTCCACCCCCTCCTCAACCTCGCCGAATTCTCCTTCTCCGCCAGCTCAGGCCTCGGCGAAATCGCTGCCGCCCACACCGCCGCCGTCGGCCGCCAACTTAAACTCCTCAGCCCCCAGCACCAGTCCCAAACCCTCTTCTTAGTAACTCGACCCAACACCGTGTTCGAGTCCTTTCACTCCCAAATCGACGCCCGAGCCACTTACTCCTAATGCAACGCCGCCAATTCCTCCAACTCTCCGCGCTCGCCTCCGCCCAAGCCCCCTCCCGACCCCCCAACTTCGTCATCCTCTTCGCCGACGACATGGGCTACGGCGATCTCGCCTGCTACGGCCACCCCACCCTCCGCACTCCCAACCTCGACCGCCTAGCCGCCGAAGGCACCCGCTTCACCTCCTTCTACGCCGCCGCCGCCGTCTGCACCCCCTCCCGCGTCGGCCTCCTCACCGGCCGCTACCCCTCCCGCGCCGGCCAACCCAACAACACCGGCCCCGAAACCGTCGGCGGCCTACCCCTCTCCGAAATCCTCCTCCCCCAACTCCTCAAACCCCGCGGCTATAAAACCATGGCCATCGGCAAATGGCACCTCGGATTCCAACCCGCCCCCTACCTCCCCACCTCCCGCGGCTTCGACTCCTGGTTCGGCCTACCCTACTCCAACGACATGATCCCCCCCTGGGTCAAGACCGACCGATCCCTCCACCTCTACCGCAACGCCGACAGGGTCGAACGCGTCACCGACCAGTCCAACCTCACCCCCCGCTACACCGACGAAGCCATCAAGTTCATCAAAGCCTCCAAAGCCAACCCCTTCTTCCTTTACCTTCCCTTCGCCATGCCCCACCTCCCGGTCAGCGTCCCGAAGGATCGTCAAGGCCGCTCCCGCGCCGGCCACTACGGCGACGTCATCGAAACCCTCGACTGGTCCGTAGGCGAAATCCTCCGTACCTTGAAGGAAGAAGGCCTTGACCAATCCACCATGGTCGTCTTCGCCAGCGACAACGGACCCTGGCACGATCTCCCGCCCCGCATGATCGCCGAAGGCGTCGAACCCTGGCATACCGGCTCAAAAGGTCTCCTCCGCGGATCCAAAGGAACTAGTTACGAAGGAGGCCCCCGCGTCCCGGGCATCATCCGCTGGCCCGGCACCGTCCGCCCCGGCCAAGTCTCTCAAGACCTCGCCTCCACCCTCGACCTCCTCCCCACCATCCTCGACGCCGCCCATATCCCCCTTCCCAAAGATCGCGTCTACGACGGCCAAAGCCTTCTCCCCCACCTCCGCGACGGCCAACCCTCCCCCCGCCAGGAATACTTCTACCACCTCGGCAATGTCCTCGAAGCCGTCCGCCAAGGCCCCTGGAAATACCGCCAAGGCCAACAATCCGCCCCTGAACTCTTCCACCTCGACCGCGACCCCGCCGAACGCTACAACGTCGCCTCCCAAAATGCCGACCTCGTCGCCAAACTCGCCGCCCGCCTTAAAGAATTCGCCGCAGAGATCCACGCCGACTTGAATTAATACCACCTCATCCCCTGCCTTCGCTCCTTCCACTGGCAACAAATGATCCGCCGCTAGTCCACCCCCCAACTGCTATCCTGACTCTCATCGGGACTTCCTCAATGACCAAACCTATCCTCCTACTCCTCCTTTCCACCAGCTTCGTCGTCGCCCAAACCAAACTCTCCCCCGAACGCGAAGCCGCCATCAAAGCCGACCTCGTCGGCCGCATAGACCGCATGGCCAAGCAGTCCCAGGTCATGGTCGATTCCGTCTTCTCCTACAGCGAACTCGGTTTCCAGGAATTCGAAACCAGCAAATACCTCACCGCCATCCTTGAAAAGGAAGGCTTCAAAATCGAACGCGGCATCGCCGGAATCCCCACCGCCTGGATGGCCACCTGGGGCTCCGGCAAGCCTGTCATCGCCCTGGGCTCCGACATCGATTGCATCCCCCAAGCCTCTCAAAAACCCGGCGTTGCCTACCGCGTCCCCATGCTCGACGGCGCTCCCGGTCACGGCGAAGGCCACAACTCCGGCATGCCCATGAACATCGTCGCCGCCCTCGCCGTCAAAGAAATCATGGAGCGCGAAAAACTCCCCGGAACCATCAAACTCTGGCCCGGCGTCGGCGAAGAGCAACTCGGCACCAAAGCCTACTACGTCCGTGCCGGCGTCTTCAAAGACGTCGACGCCGTCCTCTTCGCCCACGTGTCAGCAGACTTCAACGTCTCCGCCGGACCCGGCGGCCAAAACGGCATGGTCTCCGTCGAGTATCAATTCATCGGCGAATCCGCTCACGCCGCCGGCGCCCCTTGGCGCGGCCGCTCCGCCCTCGACGCCGTCGAACTTATGAACGTCGGCTGGAACTTCCGCCGCGAACACCTCCGCCTCGCCCAGCGCTCCCACTACGTCATCACCAATGGCGGCGACCAACCCAACGTCGTCCCCCAAAACGCCTCCGTCTGGTACTTCTTCCGCGAAGCCGACTACGAGCACGTCATGGACCTCTGGAAGATCGGCGACCAAATGGCCCAAGGGGCCGCCCTCATGACGAATACGACGTTTACTTCCCGAGTCCTCGGCACCGCCTGGGCCGGCCACTTCTCCCAGCCCATTGCCCAAGCCATGCACGCCAATATTAAAAAGGTGGGTTACCCCCAATGGTCTGAAACCGATAAGAACTTCGCCGTCGCCCTCCAGAAGGAACTTAAGGTCCCCGTCACCGGCCTCAACGACCAGGTCACCGAACTCCGCACCCCCACTGTCCGCGGGGGCGCTGGCACCGACGGCTCTAACCGCGAAATCGGCCCCACCGGCGGCGGGTCTGACGACATCGGCGACATCTCCTGGAATGTCCCCACCGTCACCCTTCGTTATCCGGCCAACATCCAAGCCGGTCCCGGCCACAATTGGGCTAACGCCATCGCCATGGCTACGCCAATTGCCCACAAAGGCGTCGTCGCCGGAGCCAAGGCCCAAGCCATGACGCTTCTCGACCTCATCACCAAGCCCGAGTTAGTCACCGCCGCCTGGGATTACTTCAAGAACGTGCAGACAAAGGACACAAAATACCAAACCTTCCTTCGCCCCAATGACCAGCCCGCCCTCTGGCTCAACAAGCGAATCATGGACGAATTCCGCCCCCGCATGAAAGAGTCCTACTACAACCCCGACAAGTTCGGAACCTACCTCGAGCAACTCGGCATCGAGTACCCCACGGTCCGCAAGTAACCTCGCTACGGCGTCCGAAACAGAACTTGCTCTGAAGACCCGTCTAATCGCGCCCGCCTTTCCCGCTTGATTCGGCGGCGCGTATGGCACTTCGCCTCCCAGATTCACAAACCATCTTCCTGGAATATCTTTCGCGGTAACCAGGAAGCTGTTATAACCCCGCATTCGACGAGCGACTCCCTTACAGTTCCCAGTTCAGCTTTTTCCCGTTCACCGTAATCTCCCGGTACCGCGGCGGCCAAGCCGCCGGCTGCATCTGACCGCTCCAATCCGCCCATGCCGCCCGCAACTCCTTCACCACCGCCGGATTCGCCCCGCTCACGTCCCGCGTCTCTCCAATGTCCGCCGCCAAGTCATACAAGCCCAGTAACTCATCGCCAAACTCCAGTAACTTCCACTTACCCTTCCTAACTGCCCGCGCCTTGCCTGCCCGCCAGAACAACGCCTCGTGCGGCCGCCCGCCTTTGTTCAAATACGGCAACAGATCCACCCCATCCATCGCCGGCCCCTTCACCCCCGCCGCCGCCAGCATCGTCGGCAACAAATCCCGCGAAACCACCATTTCCCGATACGTCTTACCCGCCGGCACCCTTCCCGGCCAATGCAGCATAAACGGAACCCGAATCCCGCCTTCATAGTAGGTCGTCTTCTCCCCGTTCAATGGCCCGTTCGTCCCCGCCCCCAACTCCTCCGGGCAACCATTGTCACTCAAAAACACGATCATCGTATCTCGCGTTAACCCCAACTCCCGCAACTTACCCACCATCCGCCCCACCCCATCATCCAGCGCCACCGTCATCGCCGCCAGCAATCGCTGCTTCTTATCCGGAATCCCCGCCACCCGGTCGACATACTTATCAATCGCTTGCAGTGGCCCATGAATCGCGTTTGGCGCAAAATACAAGAAAAACGGGCTACGCTTATTCCGTTCGATAAACTGCACTGCTTCGTCCGCAAAAGCGTCTGTCAAATAGCGGTCCTCTACCACCTCCTCCCGGCCCCGCCACATAGGTGCCTCCCGCTCGCCCACCTTCGACGTCGCCCCCGGAGTCCGCGCCGTCACAAAGTTGTTCCCCCCCGTCAAAAACCCATAAAACTCA
>JANXMS010000170.1 GCA_025354525.1 Acidobacteriota bacterium | reverse complement strand
CTCCCGATGAGCTTCGCGGCCGCCTCGGCACTACCGCCAACGCCATCTACGATCCGTTCTCCACCCGCGCCGATCCCGCCAACCCCAACCAGTTCCTACGCACTCCGTTCGTCGGCAATGTCATCCCGGAAAGCCGCCTGGATCCGACCATGGCCCAGCTTGCCCAAGGCATCTATCCGGCCCCCACGGCCACCGCCACAACCGGAACTAACTTCGCGGCCACCGCTCCCGGCAGAACCAACCAGAACCTGTTCAATCTCCGTGGCGATCAGCAACTGGGTCAGAACGATTCCCTCTGGTTCCGCTTCAGCCGCGTCGTCTTGCCCCGCCTCTCCACCAACCCCATCGGTCTGGCGACCAACACCGATACCTGGATCGCCAAGAACTACGGGGGCAACTGGACCCACATCTTCGGCGCCGGCACCGTCCTGCAAATGCAATTCGGCCGCACCACCGCGGCCTCAAACTCAAGGAACGTCGTCAGTCGTGCCCCCAGTGGAGTCACCGGCGCACTCTCCCCAGACTTCGCCTGCGGCTTCCCCCTCGACCGCCCATGCCTTCTGCCCTCCGTCGGGCTGATCTCCTATCTCGGAACCCCCGGCGACGCGACCACCTTCCAGGGAGCCTCCGACATCTGGTCGGGTTCGGTCAACGTATCGAAACTCTTCGGCAAACACCTCCTCAACGCCGGCTTCAGCATCAATACCAACAACATCGATCAATCCATCCTGGCCAACAGCCTCAGCTTCAGCCCGTTCCAAACTGCGGACTTGCAGAACGCGGGCCGCACCGGCAGCGATCTCGCTTCGTTCTTGTTGGGCGTTCCCGTCGGCGGATCTCGACGGCTCCAGGTCGGAGGCGAGAACGGCGGTTGGGTCAGCGGCTTCTACGTCGGGGATAAATGGAAAGCCTCCGACAAACTCACCATCAACTATGGCATTCGCGTCGACCGAACCTTGGTGCCGCAGTGGGGCGTCAAGTCCGATAAGTCGGCCTTCGTCGGGTCCCTCAATCTCAACGACGGGAAATATTGGGTGCGCGAGCAACCCCCGTTCTGCTCCGAAACCGGCAAAGCCCCTTGCATTCCTGGTTCGGCCCTTCCAGATAACGTCATCGTCGCGCCAAACAACCGCATTCACCAGAATCGCGACTACAACATCGGCCCTCGCCTCGGCATCGCCTACCGGCTCTCTAGTCGCACCGTCCTTCGCTCCGCCGCGGGAATCTTCTACGACAACTGGGCCATTTGGGTGCAGGCCGCGCAAAGCTATGGAGCTAGCTGGCCGCAAGTAACGTTGTTGACCACCGCCAATCAGAATCCGACCTTCCCCACGGTTCGCTCCAACAATCCCCTCAGTTCCATCGGTGCCGGAGCCCTCCCAGCCGCCACTCCCTTCACGCTCGTCCAAACCTACAAGGATCCTTTCCTCAAGGTGCCCTACACCCCCGAATGGAACTTCGGCCTCCAACACCAGCTCGACGCCAATACCGGACTCTCCATCGACTATGTCGGTTCGCACGGCACTCGCCTGGACCTAAACGTCTTCGCCAATACCGCGCGCACCCCCGGCCCCGGTCCTCAGATTGACCGCCGCCCGCTCCGCTACCTCACGCCCACCAACTACGAGCGCAGCGATGGCTCCAGCAACTATCACGCTCTCGAAATGTCGCTCAACCGCCGCGCCGCCAAAGGCATCGGCTTCCTCGTTTCCTACACCTGGGGCAAGTCGATCGATATCTCCTGCTCCGGCTGGGCCGGCGTCGAAGGGTGCGCCAATCAGGATCCTTACAACGTCCGCGCCGACCGCAGTGTTTCCGCCTTCGACATCACGCACGTCTTCAACACAAGTCTGATCTGGGAACTCCCTTTCGGTTGGGGCAAGCGGTTCGCCAGCGGCAACTCTGCCGTTGACTACACAATCGGCGGTTGGCAATTCAATTCCATCGTCGTGTTGCGCAGCGGGGTTCCGTACACTTTGGGCGTCTCCGGCGATATCGCAAATACTGGCAACTCCAACAGCGCCGGGTTTTACGCGCGTTTGAATCTGGTAAGCGATCCCAAGCTCTCCAATCCCACCCCGGACCAGTGGTTCAATAGGCAAGCATTCGCCGCGCCCGCCGCGTTCACTTATGGAAACATGGGCCGCAACGCGATGCGCGCCGACGGCGGCAAGAACCTCGATTTATCGTTGTTCCGCGTCTTCCCCATCCGAGAACGGACCCGTCTTGAGTTCCGCGCCGAAGCCTTCAACGCCACCAACACTCCGGTCTGGGGAGCCCCGGTCGTCAACTTCAGCAACGCCAACTTCGGCCGTGTGCTCAACGTCGCCAACTCCCCCCGCCAACTCCAGTTCGCCCTCAAACTTAGCTTTTAGCTCTCGGGGCCCCTTCAGCCGACTCCGGCCAAGCTGAGTTCAAAGAGTTCAAGCTTATTCCGGCAATTACAGGAGTACCTCATCAGAATTCCAAGCCAGCCCGACAGCAGGCAACTCGGAAAAACATTGACAGGGTTGCGTTTGTCGTGAATTCAGCATCTGACGGTACAATGGCGTATGCTACGCTGCTGCGGCGGATTTTGCGAGCGATGCCAAACGTTTTGACCATTTCATCCGCCACGGTACGGACTTTTCAGCTCCAGACGAGAAGCGTTACACGCAACTCGCTTCCGATTTCCTAATACGGACCAAAGGCCCAGGAGTGCAAGAATGCCGCCGAAAACACGGAGATATACTTCGATACGATCCAATGACAACAGAGTTCGGGGTCATCTCAAAAGACGGCGTGATCAGAACGTATTATATTCTCGTACCATGCGCTTCACTGCCCCCGGGGTCATCGAAGCAGTGCCATGGCGAAAAGACGAATTTAGATTATTTCAAAGTACAATGCCCAACCTAAACATCTGCCCCGTCTGCGGGTATGGGATGGAAGACCCTCCAAACGATTGGAATATCTGCCAATGCTGCGGGACGGAGTTTGGTTATGACGACTCGGGGACTACTTACGAAGCGCTTCGGGCCAAGTGGCTTAGGAATGGGGCGAAATGGTGGGGGCAACGCTTAACGCCGCCGGAGAATTGGTCAGCCGAATCCCAAGTGTCCAGTCAGCTTGGCCTTATCGCCTGGGAGTCGGCATTGAATAGAGTGAATGGCAATCATCGCGCTCAAGTGAGCGCCGTACCCTACAATGAAGCTGGACCAGCCTATTCGGTGAGCGGTACAAGTTTCAACGCAGAGGGAACAGTCGAGGTGCAACATGGCAGACTATACTCAATCGCACAACCAGCCTGAAGAACCTGACGGACCGTTTCGCGAGTATGCGAATAATGTCTACTTCGATCCTACCGTTTGGGATCTTAATGTCACATTCGGCCAGCTAGGCATTCGTTTACCAGATGCCGAGAAGCCCAAAATGGATTGGACTACTTCCGTGACGCTCCCATGGGGGCCCGCAAAAGTCGCAGCGTACTACTTTTTTGCGAACCTAATGTTCCACGAACATGACCATGGCCAAGTTTACGTACCATCCAACCTAGCTCCTCACGTGCCGAAAGCTCCAGAAGGTGCAAGTGAGCATCTGGCAAAGGGATATGCTGAACTTGCGAAACTTCATGCCCGGATGTTTGGCCCCCCTCAAGGGGAGCAAGAATGAGCATTACTCTCTTCGATACAATGCTTACCGCCTTATTAACCGTCCCGAAAGATGAGTCCATCCGTTTTCCGGTCCCCGTGGGCTCGGTTTCGAACCCAAATCAACCTATTTCCACCACTTTAGAACCCGATTCGCAGTGCAAACTGGATCTCGCGAGCCGGCGTGTTCAACCCCGTGATCGTTCCAAAACCACCGCTCGAACGGTTCGCATTCGGATTGCCAAGTTGGTCTTGTTCAAGAAAGTGAACGCCTCCATCTAGAATTCCGTTTCCGTACCCACCCCCGGGGCGGGTAGGCAGGGCATCGAGCCCCGCCTACCCGCTGATGTCTACCCGCAATTTGCTCGCAATCCCGGCCTCAGGCACCGACACATTCCGGTCAACATGATTCGGCAAACGCAGGCGTGCCGTGCGGTTGAAGGGATTCGGGCACCAGTCACCGCTGCACGAATCGACCGACTGCGGCGAAGCCGAGTTCAAAGCGTTCAGATTTATTTCTCGCTTGTTCTCAATCACTTACCCCAAAGGTCCTCCGAATCCCCCCCTCCTGCCCCGAAGATTCAATCAGGGGGAAGAAAATTGCCGAAACGATCACCTCGGGCGAAGAGAAAGCAAAAAGAAAACGGATGGACCCAGGAAGTAGCAGCAAACAAGCCACTTATTCATTCGGTCCATCCGTTTTCCGGTCCCTGTGGGCTCGCTTTCGAACCCAAATCAACCCATTTTCACCACTTTAGAACGCGATTCGCAGTGCAAACTGGATCTCGCGAGCCGGCGTGTTCAACCCCGTGATCGTTCCAAAACCACCGCTCGAACGGTTCGCATTCGGATTGCCCAAGTTGGTCTTGTTCAAGAAATTGAACGCCTCCATCCGGAATTCCGTCTTAAACTTCTCCGTAATGTGGAAGTCCTTATGCAGTCCAAAATTCATCTGGTGAATCGCCGGACCCCGTACAATGTTCCGCCCCGCGTTACCAAACGGAAACCGCGGATCCGTCGGGTTCGAAACAGTCTCCGGATTCAGCCAACGCTGAACCGTCCGTTGCCCTTCCGGCATCACCGGGTTACCCGAAATGTTCGGCCGATAGTTCGGTGCGCCGCTCACCTGAAACTGAGCCGACGGGCCCCAAGTCAGATTCACCGGCGATCCGCTTCCAGAGAAGTTGATCGCCGAAAGCCGCCAACCACCCGCTACCAAATCGCTCGCCTTGTTCCAGTTCGAACCAAACTTCCGGCCCTTGCCAAACGGCAAATCGTAAAGGAAGGTCGTCACGTTGTTAAACGGCTGATCATAGCCCCCCAAACCCTTTTCGCTAGCCAGGTTAAGGTAATTCACCCGGCTATTGTCGCCGTTCGCCGTCTCCAAATGCCCGGAAGCGTTATCAATCGCCCCCTCCGTGCCAACATAACTGAGACACTTTTCGTTCCCTAATTACACAGCAGGGCGGGAAGGATTCTTCCCCATGAACAAACAGAAATCTCTTGACTCCATCCCCGCGATTTTGCCGTCAGCGGGGATGGAGTCAAGAGATTTCTGTTTGTTCATGGGGAAGAATCCTTCCCGCCCTGCTGTGTAATTAGGGAACGAAAAGTGTCTCAGTTATGTTGGCACGGAGGGGGCGATTGATAACGCTTCC
>JANXMS010000297.1 GCA_025354525.1 Acidobacteriota bacterium | reverse complement strand
GCGCCACGTTGGGTGACGGTGTTGGGGTGGGGGGCTTGGCTTGCGAATTCGGAGAGTTGTTCTTCGGTGGGATCGAGGGGGGCGTGGGGGAGGAGCATCCAGAGTTGCAGGTAGAAGGGCTTGGCGGCGGGGAGGGCGTCGAGGAAGCGGAGGCCATCGTCGACGATGAGACGGGAGGATTGGGCGCGGTAGCCTTTGGCCATTTCTTCCTGGCGGTCGTCGTTGGAGGCGATGGAGCGTTGGACGTCGAAGCCGTAGGCAGTGGGGAGGGGGGCACCGGTGAAGCGGCCGAGGTGCCATTTGCCGAAGTGGGCGGTCGCATAGCCAGACTGTTGGAGGAGGCGGGCGAGGGTGGGGACGGCGGGGTGGAGGAAGTTGGGCATGCCTCGGCGGAGGTTTTCGGCTTCAGTCGAGAGGTGGCCGTGGATGCGATGACGGGCGGGGAAATGGCCGGTTGTAAAGGCGGTTCGGCTGGGGGAGCAGACGGGGCCGCAGACGTAGAATTGGGTGAAGAGGGAGCCTTGGGAGGCGAGGCGGTCGAGGTGGGGAGTTTTGATTTGGCGGTTGCCGTAGCAACTGAGGTCGCCCCAGCCGAGGTCGTCGGCTAGGATAAAGATGATATTGGGGCGGGGCGGGAGTTGGAGGGCGGCGAGGAAAGAGCGGCGGGTCATCGACCTAAGTTTACATCGAAGGTTACTTTCGGTCAGTTGCGCGAGGGACGTGTCTATCGCCGCAGTTCCCGCGAGGATGAAGCAATTGAATGATCTTAGGGCCTATTTTCACAAGGATCATTCGCAGAAATACAAAAACGTTCCTCTTCTGTACGGTGCAAGGTCCTAGCGGCGATCAACGTGGGCGCTACATCCAATATTCCCAGCGGCCGGTGTAGATGGTGAACAGTGACAGGCAGAGGTTGGCGACGGCGTGGCTGAGAAAGAGATCGCCGAGGCGCTTGGTTTTGACCATCCAGAAGCCCCAGATGAGGCCAGTGAGGAGGCCGACTTCCCAAAATGGCCCGTGCTCGGAGGCGAAGAGGACGGCGGTGATAAGAACGGCGGAGAGGGAGTAAGTGCCGAGCTTCACCTTCTCAAAATCGGGATTGATGAGCCAGCGCATCAGCCAACCTCTCCAGAAAAGCTCTTCCAAAATGGGGACAAGAAGGGCGGCGCGGAGGGTGCGGAAGACGAGGACTCCGGTGGCACCGAGCGCTTCGGGGGGGATGGAGCTGGAGACTTTGCCGGTGATGGAGTTGGTAAAGAGCCAATGCTGACGGTAACCGGGGAAAAGCGTATCAGGAGCGATCCAAAGGAGCCAAATGCCGATGCCGACGGCGATGCTTTGTAGGGGGGCGGCGCAGCGAAAATCGAGGACGGAGCGGGAGAAAAACCAGATGACGGCGGCCAGGATGACGACGCGGAAATACTGTTCGAGACGGGGGTCCCAGGGCCAGTAGGGGGCGAGGGCGAGCAGGAGCAGGAAGGCCGCAAACGGGGCGACGTAGGGGGTGGCGGGATGATGCATTAGGGTTTCGTGCCGCGGATCCAGTTGAGGATGGTGTTGTATTCGGGCGAGCCTTTTTCAAAGCGGATCCCGCCACCATGAGAGAGTTTCTTTGCACCAAGCGTTCCTTCGCTTTCGGCATCGGTGAGGGGTTTGAGCAGGATCAGGCTCGACTCGGGGTCTTCGAGATTGATGACGGTTTTAGCAGTGCCAAGGGTGGCGTTGAACTGCGTGTGGGAGGCATGGCAATGAACGCAGGCTTGGCCGTCTTTGCCGCGCGTTGTGAGGATCGGCTCGACGTAGCCGCGGAAGTAGTCGTCGTCAGGACGGGCACCGGTGGGGCGGGTTCGGGGGGCACCGGGTTTTCGGGGAGGGACGGGAGCACGGTTCCAGGCGCGGAGGTTTGGGAGAGAGGCGGGTTGTTCGGAGAGGAGGAGTTGGACGATGGGTTCGCGGTCGTTGTTGAGGGGCCCGGCGAGGCGGGAGGCGTCGCCGAAGTTGGCGTCTCGCAGGATGGGGGAGGCGGCGCGGGCGAGTGGGCCGAGGGTGGGATGTTTTAGGAGGGGGAGGAGAGCGCGGGCGAGGCGGTCGTTGCCGGGACCAAAGAAGACGATTTGTTCGACATCGTTGCCGATGCGGTTATAAATGGGCGGGAACGGGGCGGCGTGATCGGCGGTGGGATCGTAGACGTCGCCGCGCCGGAGTTCGAATTCGGTGAGGCCGGTGAGGAGGTGCTGCTTTTGGAGCACGGGGCCGGATTCGAGGATTTTGGCGAATTTGGTGGCGAGGCGATCTTCGACGGCGAGGCGACCGGAGACGACTTGGTCGCGGTCGGCGGGGCGGGCGATGCCGGGGACCCAGTTGTTATAGAGATAGCGGATGTTTTCGTCGGCGAGGTTGTAGACGGCTTCGTGGAGAGCGCGTTCGAGCCAGGGGGATTGGGGCTGGGCGAGGGCGGCGAGGAGCGAGTCTTCGATGATCTCTTTGGCGGCCCGGTTGGGGGACCAGAACCAGAACTGCCAGAGGGCTTTGGCGGTTTGGAGGCGGACGGCGGGGGCGGGATCCTGGAGCAGTTTGGCGAGGGGGGCGGCGAATTCAGGGCGGCGGGCGAGGGCGGCGAAGTGGGAGGAGAAGACACGGGTGGCACCCCAGCGGGTGCGTTCGTCTTTAGAGGCGAGGGCGGCGAGAAGAGGTCGGGCGGGGGTATCGGGGTATTGGCTGTAGAGGCGGCGGATATCGAAGGCGGCTTGGCGTTGGACGAGCTTGCTGGGGTGGCCGAGTTGGGCGAATTGGGGGGTGGGCTTTACGTAAGTAGGTGGGGCGGGGGGAGCGGCTTGGGGGTAGTAGGCGCTCAGCGCGAGGACGGCCATTTGCGTTTCTCGGAAGGGGGTGCGGAAATTTTCGTAAGTCTGGAGCGGGTCGAGCCAACCGCCGAAGGATTGTTGGCGGGCGAGGAGGAAGTCGAGCCCTTTTTTGACTTGCGGGTTTGTGAGGGGGATGCCGGCGGCGTGGAGGGTCCAGAGGGCGTGGCCGGTTTGGAATTCGACGGGGAGGGAGGCGGGTTCCAGCTTGGCGGACCACTGGCCATCGGGGCGTTGGAGGGCGAGGAGACGGGCGGCGTTGGCGGCGATTTGGGGGGCGTGTTTCGATTTATCGACTGCCGCGAGGGCTAGGGTTTGGTAGCAAAGATCGATGGTGTTTTTGACGGCGTCTTGGGTCAAGAGTGCCGCGATTTGAGGGTCGCGGGTATTTTCCCAGGCGTACCAGGCGACTTCGTAAGTCGAGACGAGGGGGGTGTTGCCGTTGGTTTCGTCGGGGGGGAGTTTCGCGCGGTCGCGGTAGTAGAGCTTGAGATATTCGCCGATGCCGTTGTGGAAGTCAGCGCGGCGGGGGGTGCCGGTTTGCTGCTCGTAGAGCGAATTGAGATGGGACATGCGGCTGAGGACGTTGGCACCGGCGGA
>JANXMS010000125.1 GCA_025354525.1 Acidobacteriota bacterium | reverse complement strand
CCGCGAGAGTGTCGCTCGCCTTTGTGAGTGGCGACCACCCTTTCAAAAAGAGGGCGCGGAACTTGCTGGAGAATCTGACAGAAAATGCTGGATACTCGTGACAGGGGGTCTAGCCTCGTTGAGGTAGGATCGTTCTTGCTGGAACTCCTTTCTACCCTAACAGGGCTTTACCCCCCAAGCACTTGACCTAATTTGGACACGAGTGAGGTGGGCTACGAGCCCGGCGGACCGTGGGCATGAAGCCACGGGAGCACCTTCGGCCGGTGGCAAGTCGACTTTGGTAGTTGTCGTTTCGGTCGCTTCTACGTGTCGCCAAACAGCCTTGGGTTCAAGACGGTTGACCCGCGGAATTCACTGCGCTTGAAAGTCCTCAAAACGTCCTTACCTCAACTCGATACCCCTCCGGTATCAGTCGAGCCGAAACAGCACGAAGTGGCAAAAGCTGTACGGCAGATTGTCCTCGGAGCGGAGCAAGCCTCTTGCCGTTGCGATGTTCGACGGCAAGATCATGCTCGTCAAAAAGGGAGAAGGAAGGCTCCAATGGGTTCCGGCTACCAACGGCGAGTACAAGTTGGAGCAGGAATAGAAGCTGGACAAATTGAGCGCCTGCGAGCTGAAAACACATCGAAGCGCTGATTTTTGGCTCTTACGAAGGTTCGAAGCAGATGCGTGCAGTTCGAACGAGAAACGAATTTACTATAGCAAGTCTTGCCTTAACAGAGGGCGCATCCGCGACGTCTGAAGAGATCTGGAGCAATGTCGGGAGAGAGGAAGGGGGATAGAGCCTCGGCGAGATCGACGACAAGCGAATGCATTGACGGGGCCCTGAGCTGGGACAAACGTAGTTTGCAGTCCGTGCAATACGGGGCCGGTAGTTCGGGTTTCCAGAACGCCTCCATTAAGGCGGGTATCGCTCTAAAGCGCTTCGAGAGAAGCCTTTCGCAACGAGTCGTAAGCTGAAAATTAAGCTTGCCGTTTTGCTCATTTGCCCGAGAAGATGGGGAACCGCTGGGTGGGGAGGATTTGAGGGAGCGATAAATGGAGGGGTGCCGATGGGATCATTCGCCCCCAGATCTTTGCCAGTTTCTTAGCGTTTTGGGAGTTTGTGTCGCAAAGGGCCCCTCGAAATCATGCCAGAGGCTCGCGCGATGCTACGGAAACCATTTCATCTATTGGGTGGGAGGCCGCTAATCAATTACCTTGGGACTATGAAGCCGTCATCGAAATCGTTCTCGCACTTTCGCCCCCCAGATACTCGGGATGGGTAGACGTCGTGTCGTACTGCGAAGTCGTCTTGAATAATTCGAACATCCCGTCGGCGGCAGCCGGTTTCGTTTTTTCGAGTAAGAGCGCCATCTCATCGGTCGACATCGGTTTAAAGGATCGACCGATTTCGAGGGCTTGTTGCAAGATTTCCATACTGTCGATCCCGGTAATGACGACCGTCGTCGGCAGGCTCAGTGCGTATCGCAAACACTCCTTTGCCGTCACGGTGTTCGTCTTGAGAATAAGCCCACTGCTCAAACTTTTCATGCCTAATACCGCGATATCTTGTTGCTGAGCCACAGGAAGCACTTTCCGTTCAAAGCTCCGATAGTGCGCATCTAGCGGATTCAACGGCATCTGAATGGAGTCATAAACAAACCTTCGCGCCGCGGCGACTTCCAGCATGTATAGATGAATCGCTGGATCCTTATGGCCGGTAAACCCGATGTAACGGATCTTCCCCGCTTTCTTGGCCTCCACTAAGGCCTCCATTGCTCCGTCGGCTGCGAAGATCCGATCTACGTCGTCAAACCGGATCACTTCATGATGCTGCATCAAATCGATCGAGTCGACTTTCAGACGGAGGAGGCACTCGTCCATTTGCCGCTTGGCGGATTCTTTGGTTCTCCCGTCGATCTTTGTCATCAAGAAGGCTTTTTTTCGGAACCCGTCTTGCAGGGCCTTACCCATGAGCATCTCGCTTCGGCCGTTGTGGTAGTCCCAGGAGTTGTCAAAGAACGTAAGGCCGTTATCGAGGGCCGTCCGCATAATGCGGATGGCGTCGGCATCGCTAACTTTTTTCGCTCCGATATGAGACCCGCCTAGACCGAGAATGGAAACGGGTTCTTTGCCCTTGTGAAACATTCGTTGCTGAAAGGGCAAAGTGGCCGCATTGGTTGGCTGCGCTTCGGCCGCGAGAAAACTGCCCGCGGCGAGGGTTCCGACGTATTCCCGCCTGTTCAAAGTTGGTTCCATGGTGGGGGGATGCCAATGGAATGGCTGCTGTTACAGTAGTTATTTTGGTTTTCTCGCCGGTTCCTTGTTGAAGCCTTAATTGCGCCCCCGGGGACGAAAGAGATTGGTGCCCTCCGGCGGAGGGTTGGCCCCGGGGAGGGTAACGATCTGGACCTTGGTTATAGCAAGTCTTGACTTAACAGAGGGCACATCCGCGACGTCTGAAGAGATCCGGAGCAATGTCGGGAGAGAGGAAGGGGGATAGAGCCTCGGCGAGATCGACGACAAGCGCATGCCTTGACGGGGCCCTGAGCTGGGACAAACGTAGTTTGCAGTCCGCCCAATACGGGGCCGGTAGTTCGGGTTTCCAGAGCGCC
>JANXMS010000097.1 GCA_025354525.1 Acidobacteriota bacterium | reverse complement strand
GGCGAGATCGACGACAAGGGCAAGCATTGACGGGGCCCTGAGCTGGGACAAACGTAGTTTTCAGTCCGCCCAATACGGGGCCGGTAGTTCGGGTTTCCAGAACGCCTCCATTAAGGCGGGTATCGCTCTACACGAGCTTCTGGGCGAGGCCGGAGTAAAGATAGTAGAAGTGACTGTGAGCCAAGCGCGGATCGCCCGAGCTGCTTATCGGGATTTTGGGAAGGGAAGTGGGCATCCCGCACAGCTAAACTTTGGCGATTGCTTTGCTTATGCTCTCGCCACGGAGCGTGGCGAGAGGCTGCTGGCCAAAGGCAATGATTTTGTCCGCACGGATGTGCGGATGTGGACGCCTAGCCGTTGAGGGTCCAGTTGGGGCGGTAGGTTCGTTTGAGGTAGTCGTTGGCTTCGGGGACGTTGGTGATGCGGCCGGTGGCGGGGTCGTAAGTTAGTTTTTTGCCGACGCGATGGGCGACTAAGCCGAGCAACATCTGCTCGATCATGGTGCCGGAGTAATCGAAGTCGCAGTGGGTCTTACTGCTGGTGCCGTGGGTGATGTTATCCGACTTACCCTTGCAGGCGTCGAGCCATTCGCGCTGGAAGACGTCGGCGTTGCGGTTGGGTGGGTTGCCGGCGCGGATGCCTTCGAGGGCGGGGTTGGGGAGGCCGAGGGCGGCGGGGATTTTGCCGTTCAACATTTGAATGTCTGGGAAGCCGCTGGGGCCGGGCTGTTGGTTGGGCTGGGCGGTGAAGCCGGGAGGGAGAGGTTGGGCGGCGCGGTTGCCGCCTCCTCCGCCGCCGGGGCGCGTGGGGGCACCTTGGGTGGGCTGGCCGGTGCCGCCGATGAGGGGGAGGGTTTCGGACTTGGCGCGTCGCTTGTAGTAAGTCAGATCGCCGTCGTCGTTGTTGGGGATGATGACGCGCGTCGTGAAGTCGGCGAAGATGCTGCCTTTGGTTCCTTCGAAGATGGCTCCGTTGGGCACCTTCGAGATATCGAGGTAACCCTTGGGGGCGGTGGGTTTCATGCCGCCTTGGTACCAGACGACTTCGATGGGTCCGCGCCAGGAGTTGGCGGGATGTTCAAACGTTACTTTGAGTTTGACGGGGCAGATGTCGGGGTTGTATTTGTCGGTTGCTTCCTGGTCGACTTCGATGCCGGTGGGGGCTCCGGCGTCGATTGCGTTCCAGAGAAGGTCCATGGTGTGGGCGCCCATGTCGCCCATTTGGCCGACGCCGAAATCGCGGTACATGTTCCAGAAGAGGCAGTTGAGGCCGGCGGAGCCGCCGAAGTATTGGGGGCTGTAGGGGTGATAGGGGGAGGGGCCGATCCACTGTTCATAGTGAAGTTCGGCGGGGGGTTGGCCTTGGGCGACGGGGTAGCCGGGGCGGGGGAGTTGGCGGGCGTCCCAGCCGTGGACGGTTTTGAGGTCGCCGATGGCACCGTCGAGGATGAGTTCGCGGAGGCGTTCGAAGTTGGGGTAAGCGTGGCGCTGGGTGCCGTGCTGGGTGGCTACCTTCGTTTTGTTCTTGAGGTAGTTGGCGCGGACGGTGCGGACCTCTTCGACGGAGATGCCGAGGGGTTTTTCGCAGAAGACGTGTTTGCCGCGGTTGATGGCCCAGTTGGCGATGAAGGCGTGGTGGTGGTCGGCGGTGCAGATGATGACGGCGTCGATATCCTTCTGATCGAGGCATTGGCGCCAGTCGGAGTAGGTTTTGGCTTTGGGGAAAATTTCGAGACCTTCTTTGGTGCGGAGGTCGTTGACGTCGCAGAGGGCGACGACGTTTTCATCGCGGAGGACGTTGTAGTGGGCGGTGCCGCGTCCCCAGACGCCGATGAGGGCGACGTTGAGGCGGTTGCTGGGGGCGGTTTGGCCGCGAAGGATGCCGGAGCGAAGGATGGTGAGGCCGGCGGCGGATTGGATGAGTTCTCTGCGTTGCATGGGCGGGGTTCCTGGGGAGATTGTATCCGGTTATGAGGCGCGCCGGGGATTGACGAAGAGCCAGAGGACGGCGGCGGCGAGGGTGGTGGCGGCGCTGAGGTAGAGGACGGCGTTCCAGTTGTGGGTGCGGTCGAGGACCCAGCCGAGGAGAACGGGGGCGACGAAACCGGCGGCGTTGGAGGCGGCGTTCATGAGGCCGGCGACGGTGCCTCCGCCGTTCGGGCCGCCGATGTCGGTGGCCGAGGACCAGGCAGCGCCGAGATAGAGATCGACGGCTCCGGCGGCGCTGCTCATCAGGAGGGCGGCGAGGGCGGGTTCGGGGTGCCAGATGCCGAGGGTGAAAAGCGCGGCGGCGGTGGAGAGGCCGCAGAAGCCGATCAGAGTGCGGGCTTGGCGGGGGCCGAGGCGGCGGGTTAGAAGGTCAGTGAGGAAGCCTCCGGACCAGGTGGCGGCGACTCCGAAGAGGAGGGGGAGACCGGCGTAGTAAGACGCTTCGGTGAGGGACATGCCGCGCTGCTCGCGGAGGTAAGTTGGGAACCAGGTGATGTAGAACTGCCAGAGGAGCGTGGAGCCGAAGGCGGTGCCGAGGAGGGACCAGAGACGGGAGTTACGGAGGAGGGTGGGCCAGGGCGTGGTGGTTATTTGGTTGGTGGTGGTGGGGCCTATGGCGGCTAGTTCGGCTTCGGTGATTTGGGGGTGATCCTTGGGATGGTTGCGGTAGGCGGCGAACCAGGCGGCGGCCCAGAAAAGGCCGAAGGCTCCGAAGACAAGGAAGGGGGCTTGCCAGCCGTAGTGGAGGAGGAGATAGCCAGCTAAGGGCGGAGTGAGGGCACCGCCGAGACGGCCTCCGCCGAGGAAGGCTCCGAAGGCGGTGGCGCGTTCGCGGACGGGGATCCAGCGCCCAAAAGCCGAGGCGATGGAAGGGGAGAAGGCGGCTTCGAGTGCGCCGAAGACGAAGCGGATGGTTAAGAGGGAGAGGTAGCTCCAGGCGGTGGCGGTGAGGGCGGTGAAAAGCGACCAGCCGACGATGGCGAAGGTGATGAGGCCTCGGGAGCCGTGGCGGTCGGCGAGGATGCCCCAGGGGGTTTGGCCGAGGAAGTAAGAGAGGCTGAAGATGCTGAAGACGAAGCCGAGTTCGGTTTGAGAGAGGTTGAAATTGCGGCGTAGTTCGGGGCCGGCGATGGCGATGCAGACACGGTCGGTGTAGCAGACCATGTTGATCAAGAGCGCGAGGAGGACGATGCGGTGGCGGACGGCCATGGGTTAGAGACCTTCTGGGGTGGGGGTGTCGGGGTCGAGGGGGTAGAGGGGCCGCGAAACGCGTTTGAAGGGGAGTTGGCGGAGGTTAGCGGAAGAGACGCCGGGGGTATCGACGACGAAGATGGCGGCGGCGAAGGGTTCATAGGCGGCGCGGAAACCGTTGGGGGATTTGACGACGACGATTTGGCAGTAGACGGGGTCGATGCCGTGGCTGCGGAAGAGTTCGGGGTCGACGGTCATGGCGGAGCGTTCGGCGATGAGGATATGGACGTGGCCGGAGACGAGGACGGCGGCGCGGCCCATGGAGGTGGTGATGCCGGTGTTGTAGCCGCGGGCGCGGGCGGTCCAAGTGCCGTCGGAAAGGAGCTTGACGTAGGCGGAGACGGGGACGGGTTGGGAGTGTTTCTTGTCGAAAGACGCGCCGATTTTGCGGGTGATGGTGGCTCCGACGCCGGCGGCGAAAGCGGCGGCGACGGTGGCGGGGTCGACGAGGAAGATGGCGGCGGGGCCCGAGAGTTGGGCTTTGAGGAGATGCTTGAGGACTCCGGTGGAGTCGCCGGGGGAGCCGGAGCCGGTGGAGTCGGAGGACTCGGCGAGGATGGTGGGTCCGGTGGGGAGGGCGATGGCGGCGGCGATGGCCGCGGGGACCGGGGTGAGGGTGATTTCGAAGTCGGACTTGCCGCGCCAGAGGCGGCGGGCGAGGGCGTCGGCGTGGCGTTGGGCGGCTTTGGGTTTGTTGTTTGTAACGGCGACGACGGCGCAGCCCATTTCGGCGATATCGAGCCAGGGTTGGACGGGGAAGATGGAGATGGCTTCGGCAAGGCCGGAGGCTTCGAGGGCTTGGGCGGCGGCGAAGAGGGCGTGCATGGGGCCGCGGTGGGTTTGGGAGTTTTCAGCTTGAATGATGAGGGGGAGTTTGCGGTAGGCCATGGTGGGGCGGAGTTCGCCCGCGAGGGTACGGAGGAGGAGGCGGGCGGCTTTTTGGCCGGTTTCGAACATGTCGATGTGGGGGTAAGTGTGATAGCCGACGATGGCGTTGGCGAGGGTGACCATGCGTTGGGTGATGTTGGCGTGGAGGTCGAGGGTGAGGAAGATGGGCTTGTGGGGGCCGAGGATTTCGCGGGCTACGGCGAGGATGGAGCCTTCGACGTCGTCTTCGCCTTGGGCGGTTTGAGCGCCGTGCATGGCGAGGAGGAGGGCGTCGGGGTTGGCGTCGGCGAGGTGATAGGCGAAGTCGCTTTTGAGGCGGGTGAAGTCGGGTTTGCGGAGGCGGTTGGCGGTGATGGCCCAGGCGGCGCAGAGGGGGGCGATTTCGACATCGGCGGGGGTTAGGATGTCGAGGAAGCCGCCCATTTCGGTGAGTTTTCCGGTGTGGCGGGTGAGGACGGCGGGGCCGAAGACGGGGTTGAAATCGTCGTAGGTAGTGGGGACGGGGGAGAAGTTGTTGCTTTCTTGCAGGATGGCGGCGACAGCTATTTTCATGGGTTCGTCTCGATGGGTTCTTGGAGCGTCAAGATGCGGTCGGCTGCGATGTCCTTGAGGCTCAGCTTGGACCCGCCAGGCCATAGGATTTCAATAACGGCGGCGCTGGTTTCGGCTCCAAGGCCAAAGTGGACGCGCGGGTCATTCGAAGAGAGGAAACCGCTGCTGGGGCTTAGCCAATCGTGCAGCGTGCGGCCGGAAGGGGTGGTGATGGTGATGCGCGCGCCGATGGAGTCGCGGTTGGCTTTGTGGCCGACTAGGCGGAGGGTGAGCCAGTGGCCGCCGCTGGAGGCGGAGTTGAGCAGAATGGCGGGCCGGCGACCGAGCGATGTGACGACGATGTCCTGATGCCCGTCGTTATTGAGGTCGACGACAGCGGCACCGCGTTGGTAGCCCAATCTGTGGAAGTGATCGCCCATTTTGCTGGAAACATCGATGAAGCGTTTGCCCTCGATGTTTTCGAAAATGGTGTCGTGCTGGGCGGCGTTTGATCGTAGGGTATCGACATCTCCGTTGGCGGAGAAGATGTCGCGCCAGCCGTCGTTGTTGTAATCAAGGAAGGCCGCACTCCAGCCGGAGTAGGTCATGCTAAGCGGGCCGAGACCGGTGGCGGCGGAGGCGTAGCGGAAGGACCTGCCGCGGACGTTGCGGAAGAGGCCCCAGACTTGGCCGATGAGGTCGTTATAGAAGACGTCCGGCCAGCCGTCGTTGTCGAAGTCGCGAAGGACGGCTCCCATGGCGGAAACGGTGGCGGCATCGTCGTTGTAGGCGACGCCGAGGGCCAAGCCTTGTTCCAGAAAGGTACCGTTTTTCTGGTTGATGTAGAGGAAGTTGGGCTCTGTATCGTTGGCGATGAAAATGTCTTCCCAGCCGTCTCCGTTGACGTCAGCGACACCGATTCCCATGCCTTTGCCCCGCGCGGCGCTGAAGCCGGCGGTTTCGGTGACATCCTGAAAAGTACCCCTGCCGGTGTTGCGAAAGAGGCGGTGGGGGACGCTGGGATAGGTTTTGGGATGGCAGTAGTATTCGACGCCGTCTTCGCGAACGCAGCGCTGGTCGGAGGCTGGAGTCCAGATGGTGTAGTTAGAGAGTACGAGATCGAGATGGCCGTCGTGGTTGTAGTCAAGCCACGCTGCTTGAACGCTTAAGGTTCCGGGTGGTTTGATGCCGAGGCCGGTGGCGGCGGTGACGTCGCGGAATGTGCCGTCGCCCTGATTGCGGTAGAGGGTGTTGGTGCCGGCGTTGGCGACGAAGAGGTCGGGGAAGCCGTCGTTGTCATAGTCAGCGGCGGCGGCACCGAGGCTGTAGCCGAGGTTTTCGCCGGCGAGGCCCGCGCGTTGAGTGACGTCTTCGAAACGGCGGAGCGTGTCAACAACCTTGAGACACAAGTTAGGTTAATTTAGCGAGTTTGTTCGTCCGAGGTTTTCGGTTTGTTGATCCAGACTTGGGTTGGCAGTTCGAGGGCTTTGGGGGCGTTATGGACGAATCGTTCGGGATG
>JANXMS010000092.1 GCA_025354525.1 Acidobacteriota bacterium | reverse complement strand
CATCCCGAACGATTCGTCCATAACGCCCCCAAAGCCCTCGAACTGCCAACCCAAGTCTGGATCAACAAACCGAAAACCTCGGACGAACAAACTCGCTAAATTAACCTAACTTGTGTCTCAAGGTTGTTGACACGCTCCGGTGCCTTGACCGACACGGGCATAAGCGACGCCATCGCGACAGATCCGGAGGCTCGTCCAACGGATGCGAGCTTTTGGAAGAAGGCAAAGGTTGTGCTACCGCAACCGAAGCAGACAGTCACGATCAGGCTGGATGCGGACCTGCTTGATTGGCTGCGGCGGGAGAAGGGGTATCAGACGCGGATCAATGCCGTGCTGCGAACCTATATGGAAGCGCAGCGATCGTGATGGACGCAGTCGGACTTAGGGGAGCTTTTCGAGTTCGGCGAGTTCTTTGGAATTTGCTTCCATCATGCGACGGTGGTGGCCGTTGAATCCGGGGAGGGGGGCGATCCCTTTCCAGGCGGCGTTGGCTTTGCGATGGGCGGCGATGGCGGCTTGGCGGTCGCGGTGGCGGAGGGCACCGCTTTCCATGCTGGCCATTTGGGCGTGGACGATGCCAGAGGCCTGCCAGCCGCGAGCGATGACTTGATGCTGTGAGATGGAGTTTGGGGCGGCGCTGCTCTCCACCTTCCGCGTCAACATTAGTGCTTTTTCCAGGGTGGTGAGGGCGGTGGCGCGGTCGCCGATCTGGAGTAGCTCCTGCGCCAGGCCGAGGCAAGAGCGAATGAGCTGAACTTGAGATGGAGAATCCTTCGGATCAAGAAGGAGGACTTTTTCGATTGACGCGATGGAGGCTTCGAAACCTTTGCGTGCGTTTACTCGTTCGCCTTTGGCGCGAAAGTGGGCCGCCAGTTCACTCTCGGCCCAAGCCTTGTGGGAGGTACTGGCTCGGTCCTTGGGGTTCTTTGCGACGACAAGAGAAAGCAGTTCGACGGACCGTTGCAGAGTGGCGCGCTTATCGGGTGCTGACTGAAGCGAGCCGAGGCGCAAGAGGGCGATGCCGAGATCGCTGCGTGCGCGAACGTTAGAGTTATCGACTTGGAAGACGCTCTCTGCCAACTGAACCATGCGCCGGTAAACGTCGATGGCACCGGCGGTGTCCCCATTGTTATCGAAGGCTGGATGACCGAGGACATCGCCGACGTGGCTGTAGGCGAGGACGAGTTCTCGCTTGGCATGTTCGCGATCGGGAAAGCGAGCGACTTGGGCTTCCAGTTCGACGACGCCGGCGCGGTAGTTGGCGAGCGCTTTTTCGCGAGCGCCGAGTTCGGCTTGGATAGTGCCCATACGGGCGTAAGCGGCGGCGAGGTTGCTATGGACTTCGCGGCTTTCGGGGCGCGCGGCGAGCATTTGCTGGAGAAGCGACTGGGCCCTGGCGACGTCTTCCGCCGCGCCCGGCAGGTTGGCGGCTAGCTGACGGAGGCGGGCGCGGTCCAGATGGAAAACGACGGAGAACTCAACGACGTCGAGATCGTTCGGGAGACGCGAGAGGAGGGCGTTGGCGTCGCGGAGGCCGAGTTCGGCGGTGGCAAGGGACGCGGTGCGAGCGCCGGATTGGCGCTGGATGGTGCAGGTGCGATAGAGGACGGTGAGGCGTTCGAGTTGGGCGTCGCGATGGTTGGGATCGTAGCGGATGACGTCGTCCAATAGGGCTTGTGCTCGTTGGA
Organism: Acidobacteriota bacterium; assembly: GCA_025354525.1. GTDB lineage: Bacteria > Acidobacteriota > Terriglobia > Bryobacterales > Bryobacteraceae. The sequence goes on along the minus strand of JANXMS010000092.1, from coordinate 10,068 downwards.
GGCTCGTGAGGGCACCGGTGGGGTTGCCGAGGTTACCATTGACGCTGCCCCCTTGGACTTCGCCCATACGGAGGTAGGCGTTGGCGAGTTGGCGCTTAAGTTCCCAATCGTTGGCGGAGCTGAGGGCGAGGTTGTCGAGGTATTCGACTCCGTTTTTGGCGAGGAGTTGGCGGGCGCTGAGGGAGCCGGGGAGTTCGCGGATGGAGCGTTCGACATCGAAGACGATGGTGGTGGCGAGTTGGCGGACTTGGTCAAAGCGCTGTTGGGCGAGTCTGGCTTGGCGGACGGAGACGATGGTGCCGGTGATCATCGCTCCGACGGCGAGGGCTGCGAAGGCGACGGCGACGCGATTGCGGCGGACAAACTTCCCGGTTCGATAGAAGAGGGAATCGGGGCGGGCGAGTATGGGGCGGTGGTCGAGGTGGCGGCGGATATCTTCGGCGAAAGCTTCGACGGATTCGTAGCGGCGTTCTGGATCTTTCTGCATCGCGCGCAGAATGATGATGTCGAGGTCGCCGGCGAGGCGTTTGGAGAGGGCAAGGTTCGTACGGGAAGCAGCGGCACTGGGGGGAAGGGTTTCTTCGGAGCAGATGGCGCGTTGGAGGGCGAGGGGGGTGATTTGGTCGATTTGGTGGGGTTTGGCACCGGACAGGAGTTCATAGAGGACGGCGCCGAGGGAGTAGATATCGGAGGCGATGCGGACGGTTTCGCCAAGGATCTGTTCGGGGCTGGCGTAGTCTGGCGTCATCATGCCGACGCCCTGGGTTTCGGAAGATTCGCGGGTTTCGGCTAGGAGGAGTTTGGAGATACCGAAGTCTAGGAGCTTGGGGGCGCCGGCGTGGTCGACCAGGATATTGCCTGGTTTTATGTCGCGATGGACGATTAGATTTCGGTGGGCGTATTGGACGGCGCTGAGGACGGGGAGGAAGAGGCGGAGTCGATCTTCGATCGATAGATTGAGGGCCTCGGCGTGCCTGGTGATCCAGGCTCCGTCGATGTACTCCATGACGAGGTAGGGTACGTTTTCGGGGGTTGTTCCGCCATCGAGGAGGCGGGCGATGTTGGGGTGTTGGAGGCGGGCGAGGATCTGGCGTTCGCGCCGGAAGCGTTTGAGGACGAACTCGGTATCGAGGCCTGGTTTTACGAGTTTGATGGCGACTTGGGATTCGTATTGTTCGTCGGCTCGGGAGGCGAGATAGACGGCGCCCATGCCGCCGCGGCCTAGTTCGCGGACGAGGGAATAGGGGCCGATGCGTCGACCTTCGACGGAGGAGTTCTGAGTGGAGCGGAGGCCGACGACGGCGTCGTGGACTTGGGCGACGATGAGTTCGCCGGGGTCATCGCTGTCGCTATCGAGGAGCGACTCTACTTCGGTGAGGAGATCGAGATCTTCAGCGCAAGCGCGGCCGAGCCAAGCTTTGCGTTGGGGGGCGGGGATTTCGAGGGCTTCGTTAAAGAGTGCTTCGAGTTTTTGCCAGCGTTGGGGATCCATGAGGGCTAGGCGTTTTGAGTGCGGGAGAGTTCGCGGTGGAGCCAGGCTTCGGCGAGGCGTTGTTCGCGGCCGACGGTAGCCATGGAGATGTCGAGGGCGAGGGCGGTTTCATTGAGGGAGAATCCGCCGAAGAAGCGGAGTTCGATGATTTTGGCTTTGCGGGCGTCTTGGAGGGCGAGCGAATTGAGGGCGTCGTCGAGGGCTTCGAGGTCGCGGCCGCGGGCCGGGGCGAAGCTAACGATTTCGTCGAGGCCAAGCCTTTCGGCACCGGAGCCGCGTTTGGCGCTGTTGCGTTTGCGGACTTGATCGACGAGGACTTGGCGCATGAGGTGGGCAGCGACGCCAAAGAAGTGGGCGCGGCTTTCCCAGTCGGGGAGTTTTTGGGAGACGAGGCGGAGGTAAGCTTCGTGGACGAGGGCGGTGGGTTGGAGAGTGGCCATGTCGCGCTCGCCGCGGAGGTATCGGTCAGCAAGGCGGTGCAATTCCTGATAAACGAGCGGAGTCAGGAGATCAAGGGCGGCTTTGTCACCGCTCTTCCAACTGATGAGAAGTTGGGTAACGGCTTCGGGGGCCGTATCTTCTGGCAGAGCAGACATTGTCTTCATGGTATCGCTTTCGGGGAAGATCTTTCGTTGTGAAGGCGGCGTGAGCGAAATGGGGCGCCTTTTCCGCCTATGGATTTTTAGGGAGTGTGTATGGGTAAACGAGAGCCGAGTAAGTTTGCAAAGCCGACGGCGTTGATGGGGGATTGGCTGGACACGCGGGAGACGTATTTTTGGCATGATCGGAGTCCTTGCGGGGTGAAGTACGCGGTGGAGAAGATGATTGGGGCGTTGTTGGAGCGGGATTTGGAGGACCGGGATCGATTGGAATATCGGGGGCGGACGACATCGGGTGGGGAGGGGCGGCGGTTTAGGTTACGTTTCGAAGCGGTGATTGAAAATCGGAAGCTATATTTTTTGCAGGTGGAGAGCAGGGCGTCGCGGAAGTGGTGGACGGAGGAGAAGTTTCTGGAGGGTGCGGCGCGGGCGTTTGGGCATTGGAAGGGGCAGTTGGAGGTACCGGCGGAGGAGGTTTCTTGGGAGAGGGCCGATTGGGATCGGTATCGTGAGGTGCAGGAGGAGAGCTTGGCGATGGCGAGGGAGGCGGAGGCGGGAGGGCAGAGGGAGGATCCGGGGCCGGTTTTGGAGCTGCAAAGGGCGGTAATGGCGGGGTTGCGGACAGGGCAGTCGTTTCACAGTTCGCATAAGGTAGGGATGGACGAGTATTTGTTTTGATGGGCGTACGTTTATCCGGTTTGATGAGGGGGAGAATCCGAAGACGGAGCGGTATTCGACGGAGGCGAAGGTGTTGGTTTGTGTGCGGACTTTTTATGATTGGGAGTCGAGGAGAGAGACGTTTCCGCATCGTCCGCCGGAGGTGGAGGTGTGGAGGTATAGTTTGAAGCAATTGCGGCGGTGAGGGGCGTTGACTTTGATCGTGGGGGGACGTAGGCCTCTCTAAATTTCTTTTGCGGTTGAGTCGAAGGGAGCTTACGATGCGCGTTCTTGTTTTGTGGTTGGTGGGGTAATGGGGGCGGGAAGGTGTTTAGGGAGTTTCGGGATCAGGCGGTGGCGGCGACGTTGAGGAGATTGCTGATGCGAGCGATGACGCTGTCCTCTATTGGATGGAGGGTGCTGACGGGCCAGTCGCGGGTCTTGGCGTGGATGAAAGTGAGGATCGCGCGGAATTCTTCGCCTCGGCGCTGGATGCTGCTGGCGATGACGAGGTTAGCGACGAAGTCCCGGCGGGCATCGGCGGCGGGGAGCTCGGAGAAGCCGCCGTGTTTGGGTGAGGGCGGTGGTAAGGTTTCGGTGAGACCGTCGCAGAGGGCTTGTTGACCGGGATCGCCTCCTATGCTGCGAAAGGGGAGGACGGCGACATGCTTGCGGTCCGGCAGGCGGGAAGAGGCGATCCAACGTGGGATGGATCGGGGTAGGATGTGAGGTTGATCGTCTGGGTGGGAATGCTGTCAGCGGACGGAATGTCGAGGGCCCGCAGGGCGCGGGGGACTTGATGGGCGCTGGGAAAGCGATTTTCTGGTTTCTTTTGGGGGAGGCGAGAGACGATGATTTGAAAGGCCACCGGAAGGTCGGTGCGGGAGGAAGAGATGGGGTAGGGGCAGTGGAGAGGAGTTTGGCTATGATCTCCTGAAGGTCTTTGCCGGTGAAGTGCAGGGTTCCGGTGGCCCTTTCGAAGAGGAGGACGCCGAAGGAGAATAGGTCGCCGCGAGTACCTGGAGCGGCACCTTCCCATTGCTCGGGGGTAGGTAGCCGACGGTTCCTTCGATTATTCCAGGCGATTGATCTTGGGCCTCGGTGGGGCTTTGGGCGAGACCGAAATCGGTTAGCTTGATGCGGCCTTCAGCATCGAACATGGCGTTGCCGCTCTTGGACGTCGCGATGGATAACGCTATGACGGTGGGCGTGTTCGAGGCCTTCGGCGAGATCAATGGCCCAGGCGACGAGGGCGGGTGGTACGATGCGGCCGCCGTTGGCGCGGATCCGGGAAAAGCGCGTACCGCTGACCAAGAACTCGAGAGCCAGGAACGGTTTCCCATCGATTTCAACCACTTCGAAGACCGTGGCTACGTGCGGATGACTTAGAGAAGAGATGATGAGGGCTTCGCGCTTCAACCGTTCTTGTTGCTCGGCGGGACCGATCAGCTTGGGGGAGAGAAACTTGAGCGGGACGATTCGGTTGAGCTTCAGGTCCCTGGCCTGATAGATCGCACCCATACCGCCTTCTCCGAGTTTTTCGAGCAACTTAAAATTAGACCCGGGGGGGCATAGCGGCAACTCCTGGTTAGTGGTTACAACACGGCTGTGCGGTCACTCGCTGTGATTTCCTGAATGCACGCGTCCATGGAACGGCGGAGACGGGATTCCGAAACGGTGCACCATTCTGGGATAGAGAGCTCGGGATGGAGGAGATTCGGCAGCTAAGATATTGATTAGAAGGTGGTTCTTGATTGGCCGGTTGCTTGCTTGAGAACTATGCCTGAAAGCATTGTTCGCGATTGCGATCGCACTCTCTCCCTGTTTTGGAATTACGATGACCGTGGACGGTTCGATTCCGTCGCTTTATAAAGTGATCGGCCTGTCGTTGGACGGTAACTCGACTAACTACTATGCTGGACAGATCGGCGTACGATTTGATGATGGGTCGTCGGCGTTGTTGTTTTGCGCTGACCCGCTGGTCTGGTTACGGAGTGATGCCGTAGCCGTGACCCCATTAGCGCCGAGCGGATTGAGTTTTGGGCCGCGGTTGGCGTGGATCTACTCCACCTACGCGGCAGGCGTCACTCAGGGATGGGAAGCGGCGGCGCTTCAATTGGCTTCTTGGGACGTAGTTTTGGATAACGGCAACGGTTTTAACAGCGGTCGGCTGCAAGCTCGATCGGATACGGATGCCCAAGTGCTGGCTCGGGCGACGGACATCCTGGGGGCCAGCGTTGGACAGACTAGCGGCGGGGTGACGTTTTTTGTGCCGGAGCAGGGATCTACTTACTCGCAGACGCTGTTTGGGATGAGTTCCATGGCCTATGTGTTTGCGATTACGGAGACACCGGAGCCTTCCGCCTATTTGTTGCTGGGCGGAGGACTGCTGGCACTGGGCACATGGCGACGGCGACGGTTCCAGAGCTAGGAGAACGGCCGCAGCGTTCCGCATCTACTCGCTTGGAGGTCGGTAGATGCGGAGCTTTAACGGCGTCGGTGGCTGGTTCGGTGGTGCCCCAGGGTTAAGCGGTGGGTTGTATTGGAGACGCCGCAGAGGATAGTTTGGGAGCCGGGTTGGGGATGAACGGGATCAAGGAAACGGTGAAGCGTGCTCCAGCGTATTTGCCAGTCGGCGGGCATCGGTATTTTGTGGAGACCGTAGGAGCGTTCAAGGTCGTAGTCGGAGGGTTGCTGGGTGACGCGTCCGCGTTGGATAGGATGGGGAGTTGGGACGAGCCTGTTCCGTCGAAGCCGGTACGGCTGCGATGCAGGCGCGTTGGTTTTATGATGCGTCGCCGGATGGGACGCATTTGTTGTCGTGTCGGGGCGGGCATTTCAATACCTTTGAGATGGCGACGGGGAAGGGCGACAACTTGACGGAGAAGTTGGGGACCTTGTTTGTTAGGCGCCTTTCCCGACGAGTTCTTGGAGGCGCCCGACCATGGTGAACATGGTCTGCGATTGGGCGTTCAATTGTTCGCTAGCGGAGGCGCACTCTTTGGCTTGAGCAGCGGATCGCTGATTTCCCTGTTCCAGTTGGTGGGCGGCGGTTGAGATTTGGCTGATGCCGCGGGCCTGTTCGGCACTGCCAGCGTTGACGGTATCGATAAGCGATTTGACGCGCTTGGTGCTGTCGGTAATGGCGTGGATCGTGCCGACGACTTCTCCGACCTGGACGTTCCCTTCTTTGGCACGGCGGATGGATTCTTCGATGAGTTCGGCGGTGTCTTTGGCGGCCTGCGAGGAACGTTGCGATAGATTGCGAACTTCATCGGCAACGACGGAGAAGCCGAGGCCAAGTTCGCCGGCTCGGGCGGCCTCGACGGCGGCATTGAGGGCGAGAATGTTGGTTTGAAAGGAGATGTTCTCGATTACCTGAATAATGCGCGAGATTTTGGAGCTGGAGTCGCTGATCTCTTGCATGGACGTGATCATTTTCGCGAGCGTGACGTTAGCTTCGTCAACTTGGCCGTCGACGACCGTCATGAAGCCGGCGACTTCGCGAGCGCTATCGGCGTTTGCCTTGGTTGTGGCGCTGAGTTGGTGACTGGAGGCGGAGGTTTGCTCAAGTGCACTCGCTTGTTCGGAGGTGGAGTTGGCGAGGAGATGACTGGAGGCGGAGATGGCCCCGGCAGCGCTCGTGACCTGACGGGCACCGCTACTGAGCTCGTGAACAATTTCGGCGAGGGTGCGGTCGACCCGATTGGTGCTGCGAACGATGAGTTGTGTGAGGGCGGCACCGATCAGGGCAGCGATGGCGAGCAGGGCCCAGGTGCGGGCGGTAGCTTGGCCGGCAGTATGGGCAATTGTGCCGGTCGCCACATCTGCTGACGACTGGCTGCGCAGTCGCGAGTCGCGAATGGCGGACGAAAGCATCTTAAACTTCGGCGCTCCAGTAGTACGGAGTAGGGAAACGTACTCTTCAGACTTACCAGCGCGACTGAGCTCGAAGGCGGGCTGGAGGATGAGGGACCAACTCTCGAAGGCCTGCCGGATGGCCTTGGCTTGATGACGTCCCGTTTCGGTAACGGCGGCGCGGTCGAACTCTGCGAGCGCTGTTGCAAACTGACGACGAAGCTTTTCAAATTCGGCTTCGGTAGCGGTCTTTTGTTCGCCGCCAGGAAGGTGACCGTGGTAGAGCAGTTGGATGCGCATTTCGTAGACAAGCACTTCAAGCTTGCTGGCGTTAGTAAGCGTTGGTAAATCGGTGGAGGCCAAGGTTGCGACCTCTGCGTCAATCGATTTGATGGAGAAAAGCGCGGGAACGCCGACTATCGCCGAAAGCATGACCAAAAACATAGCTAAGGCCCGAATGCGTTGTCCGAGAGTCCAGTTCATATTTCAATTCCCTTCGGGTATGTACCCTACTTAAACCGTATCGCTGGGAAACTGAAAAATATGAGGGAAAGGCTGGACGGTCTCCCGCTGCTTTCGAAGAAGTCGGCAGGAGAGGGAGTTCGGCTTAGAACCTGAACTTAAGGCCAAGCTGAATGAGGCGCTGGTCGAGTGCACCGGTCCAGTTGAGTGGGGCCGGGGTGGTGATATTGCCAGCCCCATCGACGGCAGCGGTGCTGTTGAGGCCGGTGACATTGGTGTGGTTAAAGATATTGGTGGATTCGAGGAAGAATTCGGCAGAAAAGCGTTCCCGAATCGGAATGGCCCGGGTGTATCGCATGTTCACTTCAAACGTCGCCGGGGCGAGGAGAGTGTTGCGGCCAACGTAGAGAGGCCGCTGGAAGGCGGCCCCGGTGGAGGCGTCGCCGTTCAGGACCCGGTTGCTGCCGAGGTTGAAGTTTTCGCCGGTCTGGGCGTTGACGGCAAAGCTGAACTTGTTGTTATTTACGAAATAGTTCCAGGCCTTGTTGGAGCTATTGGCGCGGGGGTCCCACACGGCATTGCCGTTGAAGACGTTGCGCCGGTCGGTGAGGGAGTTGCCACGGTCGCGGCGGCGGTTGGTCCAATCGGAGAGCAGGAAGGCACCGGAGTCGATGTTATTCTGTTCGGGCGCATCATCAATGGCGTGGGACCAGGTGTAGCTGCCAAAGAGCTCGAAGCCCTGGGAGTAGCGCTTGGTGACGGTGAGGTTGAAGCCGTTATAGCTGGACTGGCCGACCGACTCGCCGCTGATGATATTGCCAAAGCCGACGATGGGCCGAGTGCCCGCGAAGATGGGACGACCGTCGGCGAGAGAGTTGGGTCCAGGGGAGAGGTTGATGTTGCGGAAGATGGGGAGGCGATTGCCGCGGGTGAAGAGATAAGACATGGTGACGCCGAGGTTCGGGGTGATTTCGCGGCTGATGGTGACGTTGGCGTTGGCCGAGTAGAGGCTGGCGAAATCGGGGGCGACGGTGGTGATGTCTTGGAGCGTGGGGGTGAAACCGCTGGGGATGCCAGAGAAAACCGCCGGGAAGGATGGGGCGAAGGCGGCGGTCGGGACCGTGCTGAGGCTGAAGAAGATGGGCGAGCCGTTATTCAGGATGGCTCGACGATAGGTATCGGTTTGGAAGGGATCGAAGAAGATGCCGAGGCTGGAGCGGAGGACCCATTTGCCGAGGCCGACGGCGACAGCGAGGCGGGGGGCGAAGTTGTTCTTGTCGGTCCGGAAGCTTTTGGAGGAGGCGTAGGGGGAGTTTCTGTTGGCCGTGGGCGGGCGATAGACGTCGTAGCGGAGGCCGTAGCTGACGGTTACGTTCGAACGGGGTTTCCAGGAGTCCTGGCCGTAGAGGCTGGTGAAAAGGGAGTTGTAGGTGATGGACGGTTCGCCGACGGTTTGGACAAAATTGGTGTAGCCGCGGGGGGCGGCACCACTCTTGGCGGCGAGGAAGGCCGCGATGGAGGGGAAGGTGTAGTTGGCGCTGGTGGAAGATATCTGCGTATCGCGGATGGAGCGAACGGCTCCGCCGAACTTTAGGGCGTGTTTATCGAGGTTGTAGGAGAAGTTTTCGGTGACCTCCGGAGTGGTCTCTTCGTAATTGAAGCCGACGGCGAGGGAGTTGCCGAAGAGGGCGACGCCCGGGATGGTGATGGCTGGGCCGGTGCCGGTGGCCTCGAAGCGCTGCTGCTGCTGGGTGCGGTAGGGAATCTGGACGCGGAGTTCGTTTACCGCTTTCGAGGAGACAACGGAGACGAGTTGGATGGCTCCGGCGTGGGAGCGGTCGACGAAGTTGTAGGTTCGGTCGACGAGGGTGAGTCCGCCGGCGTTGTTATAAGGCGAGTTATTGCGATGGCCGTTGTAGCGGACGGCGAGGCGATTTGAGTTATTCAGCTGCCAGTCTAGTTTGGTCATGAAGAACATGACGTCCTGACGGAAGGGGATGGCGTCGGCGTAGCTGGCGGGAAGGCCGAGGGTGGCGACGGTGGCGGGGGAGACGGAGACGGTGCTGGGCAGGTCGCGCTTGACGCGTTCATAGGCACCGAAGATGAAGATCTTGTCTTTCTTGAGGGTGCCGCCGACGCTGCCGTTGTAGGCGTTGACGTTGACTTCAGGGGCGCGGGCGGTGGCGCTGAGAAGGGCGGGGCGGGCGCTGTAAGGGGTGCGGCGCCAGAGGAAGGCGACGTCTCCGTGGAGGTCGTTGGTGCCGGAGCGGGTGATGGTGTTGAAGACCGTTCCGACGGTGTTGCCGAATTCAGGAGCGAAGCCGTTCGAGACCTGCTGGACCTCTTGGACCCAGGTGTTCGAAACCGGCATGAGGCGGATGCCGGCACGGTCGGACTGGACGTTGTTGGCACCGTCGAGTTGGTAGTTGATGCGTCCGTTGAATCCGTTGGCGTTGAGCTTCCGGGGGACACCGAATTCGGTGTTGGCGCGGCCGGAGACGTTGGGCTGCTGGAGAATGAAATTGAAGGGATTGCGGGAGACGAGGGGGAGATTGGAGATGGCGTTGAACGAGAGACTAGAGCCTTGCTCGGTGCGGCTGGGGTCGATGACCGAGTTTGAGGCGGTGATGACGACTTCTGTGGCGACACCTTTGACTTGGAGGGCGATATCGATGGTGGCGGTGGAGCCGGCGATGAGGATGATGTTTGTTTGACGGGTGAGGGCGAAGCCGGGGGCGTCGACGACGAGTTCGTAAGAACCCAGGGGGAGGACGTTGAAGCGGTAGATGCCGCTGGCGGTGGTGTCGGCGGAGAGGGAGAAGCCGGTGGCGGAGTTGGTGACCTTGACCTTAGCGCTAGCGACGGCGGCACCGGCAGGGTCAGTGATCACGCCGAGGATTTGGCCGTTGATGGCGGAGGCTTGGCCGAAGGCGGAGGGAATCCCGCCAGCGCGAAACGATGGCCCTCGCGGATCATGAGCGCTCACGCTCAGCTCTGATC
>JANXMS010000052.1 GCA_025354525.1 Acidobacteriota bacterium | reverse complement strand
CGTAATCGAATTAGCTTGTAAGAACTGGCCTCAGCGCCATCCTCGCCATTTCGATCTTTTCCAGGATTGCGACGCCTGAGGCTCTCCACACGTAGCGTTTCGGATTTTGGTTGCGCGCCGCCAGGTATTCCATGATGGAATTGGCGAGTTCGTTGACACTTTGAAAGCTGCCATCTCGGATGCAGTCGGCTGTCAACTCGCCGAAAAAGCGCTCGACCAAGTTCATCCAGGAGCTACTGGTGGGCGTGAAGTGCATTTGAAATCGAGGATGTTTGGCTAGCCAGTCTTTGACGTTTTGGTGCTTGTGAGTGGCGTAGTTGTCGGCGATGACATGAATCACGAGTGCTTTTGGTGTTTCCCGATGGATTTGTTTCAGAAAGCGGAGCCATTCCACATGGGTATGGCGGCTCTCTGTTCGGGAGATCAACTTGCCGTCCAGATAGTTGAGTGCGGCGAATAGCGTGAGGGTGCCGTGGCGGTGGTAGTCGTGTGTTTTTGTCCGGATGTGGCCGATCCCTAAGGGCAAGCCGGGTTGGGTCCGCTCCAACGCCTGACATTGACTCTTCTCGTCGCAACACAGCACCAACGCCTTGTCGGGTGGGTGCAGGTAAAGGCCAATGATGTCCCAGAATTTGTCCTCAAACCGAGGATCGTTGGAGATTTTGAAAGTGCGTATCAGGTGCGGCTTCAAGTCGTTTCTGGTCCAAATCTTCTGGACGCTTTGATGGGAGATGCCTAATGCCGCACCCATGCTTCGCGTACTCCAGCGCTGTCGTCCCGGTGGCGGCTGGGTGACCGTAGTGATGGCCTGCCGAACCTTATCGACTGGCAAAAATGCCTTGCGTCCTCGCCCTGCCTTGTCGGCTAGTCCAGCCAAGCCATCCTCCTCGAATCGCTTCGACCACAGGGACACCGTGTTGAGGCTCACGCCAAGTTTGGCGGCTACGTCTTCTTCCTTGGATCCCTCGGTCCGCGCGAGGACAATTCTCGCCCGCAGGCTGTCACGCTGCGTTGTTGTCGATGCACGGCTTCGGCGTCGGAGCTCCGCCAATTCTTCCGGGGTGACATCAATCACTGAGATGGGACGCGCCATATTCGATAGATTGGCACATCCCCTCCATTATTACAAGGCATTTCGCTTACACTACACTAGTATCGGCCATATTGAAGAAAGTCAGTAGAGAACCATAATGACTTTTTCTCTCAAGGGCGTTTTTTTAGCCCTTAGCGTTGAAGGGGATGACTTCCCTGGAAGGGGGTGTTGCGGGGAGCAAAAGAATGTATACTACGGTAAATTCGTAACGTGAGGGGTATAGATTAATGACAAGATTTGTGGCAGCGGCGATGCTTTGGAGCATGCTTCCGGTGGCTTATGGGCAAGGGGTTACTGGCCAGATGTCGGGGACCGTAGTCGACGCTTCGAGCGGCGTTTTGGCCGGGGCTGCCGTCCGGCTGACGGCGGTCGATACGAAGCAAGAGCGCAGCTTTACGACGGGTTCGAACGGGGCATTCTCGTTTACGGGCCTGATTCCGGGGACCTACACGCTGAACGTGGGGATGGCGGGTTTCAAGAGTTATGTTCAGAACCGTATTCCGTTGGGCGCACAGGAGCGGGTGGACCTTAACCTGATCGCGCTGTCGATTGGTGATGTGACGAGCACGGTGGAGGTGACGGCTGGGCCGGTGCGGGTGGCGACGGATAGTTCGGACCGCGCGATTTCGATTGGCTTGCGGCAGATTGAAGACACGCCGACGCGGGGTCGGAATCCGCTGTCGCTGATCATGACTTTGCCGGGAGTGCAGACGGTGGCGTCGAATGATTTTCGGGGCTGGTCCGGCGGCGGTATTCCGCCGGTGAACGGAGGACGGACCGGGCAGATTATTTTGAACCTGGACGGGGTGGCGAGCCAGGATTCGGGGAACTTGAACCCGGGCTATTTGTCGCCGAGCATTGATGCGATTTCGGAGGTGAAGCTGCTGGTTTCGAACTATACGGCCGAGTATGGCGGGCGAACGGGCGGGCAGCTCACTTTCACGATCAAGAGCGGGACGCCGCAGTTTCATGGCAGCGCGTTTTACTACTGGCGGCACGAGACGTTGAACGGGAACGAGTTTTTCAACAACAAGCTGGGGATCGCCCGGCAGCGGTATCGGTATCAGAACCCGGGCGGGACGATCGGGGGACCGATCCTGATTCCGGGGACTCGTTTTAACAAGAACCGGCAGAATCTTTTCTTCTTCTTTTCGGCCGATTATCTGCGGAACAAGAACCGTATCGACAACACGTTCACGATGCCTTCGGCGCTGGAACGGGCGGGGGATTTTTCGCAGACGGTGACGACGCAGGGGGTGCAGGTTCCGATTTTTGATCCGCTGAACAATCAGGCGGTGTTTCCGAACAACCGCATTCCGGCGAGCCGGTTCAGTTCGGCTGGTTCGGCGATGTTGAACCTGTTTCCGTTGCCGGATGCTCAGGGCTTGGGATTGGACCCGACCGGGCAGCGCGGTTTTAACTTCCGGGCGATTTTGCCGCAGTCGCGGCCGAACCAGGACAAGGTGCTGCGGTTTGACTATAACCCGACATCGAAGATCAACACGTATTTACGGCTGATTCAGGACTACCAGGCGGTGGATGGTTACGCGGGCACAGTGGGGCCGGTGGGCGGGGCGTGGGGCCAATTTCCGCATAGCTATAACGTGAGGGCAGCGGGGGCGGTGGGCACGGTGATTTACACCATTTCGCCGACCATCATTACTGAGTCGACCTGGGGCGTGAACCGGGGCAAGCAAGGGGTGAACCCGATTGACGATGTGACGACGACGGCGACGGGGGGAACGCGAACGTACGCGGACAACCAGTTGCCATTGAAGAACTCGGCGGGGCAGGCGATTCCGCTGCCGCGGATTTTCCGAGAGAGCAACGTGCTAAACCTTTTACCGCAGGTGAACTTCGGCTTTCCCTCGGGTTTTTCGGCGCAGTCGGCCGGGCAGGGAATCACGCGGGCTCCGGCGTTTGGCCATGACAGCCGGTGGCCGTTTGTGGGGACCGATACGGTGCAATCGATTACGAATAAGACGACGTGGATTAAGGGTCAACATACGTTGAAGGCCGGTATTTATGTCGAACTCATGGCACGGAACGTGAGTGTGTTTTCGTCCTTCAATACGGCGGGTTCTTACTTTTTTGGTTCTGACCGGGCGGCGGCGGGCGATACGGGTTATGCGTATTCGAATGCGCTGGTTGGGTCGATCTTCGCTTACGGGGATGACAATAAGAAGCAAGTGAACCATGCGCGTTACCAGCAGATTGAATGGTTCGTGCAGGACACTTGGAAGGTGGGGCGTCGGCTGACGCTCGACATCGGTCTACGCTTTCATCGGATGGGCGATTTGTACTCGGACCGCGGCACGCTGGGGCTTGTCAGCGAGAAGGATTACGACCGATCGAAATCGGGGCAACTGCTGTTCCCGGGGCTGCAGAACGGCCAGCGGGTGGCGATCAACCCGGTGACGAACGTGACATTCCCGTTTGTGCGGCAGGGGACTTTCGATACGGCGTCGTATCCAGCGAACGGAATACCGTTTTCGGGGATTAAGCAGTATGACAGCCATTTCTTCAAGATTCCGCCGATTCAACTCGCCCCGCGGTTTGGATTTGCCTACGATGTTTTTGGCAATGGCAAGACGGCGATGCGGGGGGGCTTTGCGGTGAACTCCGGGCGGAACTGGACGGTGGACAGCATCGGTGCCTCCGGGGCCGGAGTGGGCCCGCTGGCGGCACCGCCGAACTTCCAGGCTCCGGTGATTTTGTACACCGACTTTGCGAACTTGGCGAACGCGCAGACGTTCTTCACGCCGCAGAGCGTGCTGGGCGGTTCGCAGGATCAGCGGACGCAGACGACTTACAACTGGAGCTTCGGATTGCAGCAGGATATCGGCAAAGGCATGATCGTGGACGCTTCCTATGTGGGTAACTCGCTGCGGTATGGCTTTGGTCAGAACTACGACTTTAATGCGGTGCGGCCGCTGACGACTTGGACGCCCCAAGGCGGGGCGGTGCAGCGGTTCCGGGATCCGACAACGGCGGCAGGGTTCTATTCGGCGAATCTGATCCGGTCGATGGTGGGGTTGAATGGATTTGGATCAGTGCCGATTTGGACTTACAACAACACGAGCAATTACCACGCTTTGCAGGTACAACTGAATCGGCGGTTCGGGAAGCTGCAATGGAACGCGAACTATACATGGTCTCGGACGACCGTCTATGAGATTGGTCAGGGCACGCAATGGGTGGACAACAAGCTGATGAAGAACGTGGTGAATCGGCCCCATGCGGTGAATTTCAACGCTGGCTACGAACTGCCGAAGGGTAGCCGCTTTTGGAGCAATTGGTTGACGAAATCCGCGTTCGATGGCTGGAAGGTTAACGGGAATGGGGCGATTTTCTCGGGTAGTCCGTACACCGTGGGTTGTGGGGCGATCAACCAGCCGGCGGGATATTGGACGGGCACGCCAACCGGTGGCATTCCGTTCCGGTGCCAGATGGGTAACGACTTGTATCTGCCGGCGGGCCAGTTCCCGTCGCGGACGGAGGATCCGAAGTTGCAGGTGCCGTTCAATCAGGCGAATTTCGTGCTGCCGGGGATCGACTCGTTAGGCATTGGGAATACGCCGCCGGCGCTGCGGTATGGGCCGGGATTGTTTAACCTGGACCTGTCGATGGCGAAGCTGTTTCAGTTAGGGAAGGTGGAGACGCGGACGCTGGAGTTCCGGGCGGAAACCTTCAACACGTTGAACCATTTCAATCCGGGTAATCCGAACACGACGCTGACGTACAACTTCGCCACGGGGGCGCAGAACAACGCTAGCTTTGGGACGATTGGCGGGGCGCAGGTGCAGGCTCGGCGGGTAATTCTGTCGATGCGGATCCGGTTCTAGGGGTCGTAGAAAAGGGGCGTAGGGGGTTTCGAGCCCCCTACGCTTTCAGGCTTAATCGGGCGGCTAGTTCGCGGAAGCCGGTGGCCCAGAGGGACGGGTTTTTCCAGGCGAGATGGAGGAGGGCGGCGGGGGAGAAGTCGGTCTTCAGCAGGGTGTTGAAGTGGGCGGTGGGGAGGCCTTGGAGCATGGCGATGCGGCGGTCCCATTTGGCATCGTCCCACGTGGTCATGCGGCGGTTGATGTCGTGGGCGAGAGCGAGGTGGCGGCCTTGGGTTGCCAGCCACTGGGTGGGATAGTTGGCTTCGTCGGGAGTCGTGGCGAGGTCGCCCGCGAGTTGCCCGGCTTGGATGGCCCAGCGGATCCCTTCGCCGACGAGAGCCGAAGCTTGGCCCCCGGCGTCGCCGACGGCGAGGAGGCCGGGGCGGGAGAGTTGGGGGGCGACGCCTTCGGCGGGGATGAGGCCGTGGTAGTATTCAATGGGTTGGGCACCGCGGAGGTTGACGCCGTAGTTGGCGGCCTCCGAGAGGAGGCGGTCGAGGTAGGGAAGGGGATGGTCGGGGGAGTCGCCGGGGGCTCCGTGGTGGAGGCCGACGCCGATGCGGACGCGATGGTTGCCCCAGGGGAATACCCAGGCGTAGCCGGTGGGGGCGACGCGGCTGCCGACGAGGAGGAGCATGTCGCCTTGGTCGCAATTGGGGTTGTAGAGATCGTATTCGGCACCGACGCCGAAGCGGCGGAAGCGGGCGTTGAGGAGGACGGAGCGATGGCCGGTGGAGTCGATGGTGGTGGCGGCTTGCCAAGCGACGGATTGGTTGAGGGGATTGCGGCCGGTGGCTCCGGTGACGCGGCCGTTGGCTTCGAGGAGTCCGGTGACGGCGGTGGAGAGGCGGAGTTGGGCACCGGCGGCGATGGCCTGTTCGGCGAGGTGTTGGTAGAGGCCGCGGACGTCGAGGACGCAGAGGTCCGGTTGGTCGTAGGGGAAGACGGCTTCGACGGTGGGGGCGAGAAAACGGAGGCGGCGGATGGGATGGGAGAAGCGGTCGGGGATGTTGAGGGAGCGGAGTTCGCTGAGGAAGCTGCCGCCGGAGGTGCGGATGGGGCCGCCGATTTCCTTGTTTTGCTCGACAAGGAGGACCGACCGGCCTCGGCTGGCGGCGGCACGGGCGGCGGCGAGTCCGGCGGGTCCGCCACCGGCGATCAAGACATCAAACGATTCCACACCTTAGTTTACGGGGTGGTTGGTATTCTGGGAACTGATGCCTCGCGTTCGATTTGCTCCCTCCCCGACCGGATACCTGCACATAGGTTCGGCCCGCACGTTTATCTTCAATTGGCTTTACGCCAGGAAGAATAACGGCACAATGATTTTGCGGCTCGATGATACAGACATCGAACGGAATACGCAGGTGTCGATTGATTCGATTTTTGACGGGCTGAATTGGCTCGGGCTGAGCTGGGACGAGTATTATCGGCAGTCCGAACGGCTCGACCTGCATAAGGAGATGGCTTATCGGATTCTGGCGGCGGGGGCAGCGTATCGGGACTTTACCCCGGCGCAGACGGAAGAAGAGAAGCAAGAGGACTCCGGGCCGTGGCTGTTTCATCCGGGGATGCGGGAGTTGACGAGCGAAGAGTCTGACGCGCGGGCAGCGGCTGGGGAGCCGTTCGTAGTGCGGTTTCGCGTGCCGCGGGGCGAGGGTAAGGCGGTGAAGTTTAAGGATTCGGTGTTTGGGGACCAGTACAAGAAGGCCGATGAGATTGAGGACTTCGCGTTGTTGCGTTCAAACGGAATGCCGACGTATCACATGGCTTCGTGCGCGGACGATGTGGACTTGAAGATTGACCATATCATTCGCGGGCAGGACCATTTGACGAACACGTTTAAGCACGTGTTGATTTTCGAGGCGTTGGGCGAGGTGAAGCCGAAGTTTGCGCATTTGCCGTTGTTGATTGCGCCGGACGGGGCGAAGCTATCGAAGCGGAAGCATGGGCCGGTTGTGAGCGTGACGACGTATCGGGATGCGGGGTTTTTGCCGCAGGCGTATATCAACTTTTTGTGTTTGCTGGGCTGGTCGCCGAAGAACAATCGGGAGCAGATGTCGCGGCAGGAGTTGATGGACGCGTTTACGTTTGGGGGGGTGAATCGGTCGAATGCGGTGGTGAACTTTTCGGAGGCGGACCCGATTGATCCGAAGGCGCAATGGTTGAACGGGCAGCATTTGCGGACGGTGGAGTTGGCGGAGTTGTTGCCGATGGTGCGGGCGCGGATTGAGGCTGACGGGCTGGCGATTCCGGAGGAGCGGTTTGGGTTGATCGTGGAGACGATTCGGGCGCGGTACACGTCGCTGCATGATTTTGCGGTGAAGGGTCGGCCGTATTTTGCGGATGATTTTGTGATGGAAGAGGCGGCGCGGGAGCGGTTGGACGAGCCGGGGGCGCGCGAGTTGCTGCGGGAGTTGGGGGCGCGGATTGCGGCGTCGGCAGAGTTTACGGAGGCGTCGGTGGAGAAGATTCTGCGGGATTTGGCGACCGAGAAGGACGTGAAGCCGGGGGTGTTGATCAACGGATCCCGGGCGGCGTTGACGGGGCAGGCGGTGGGGCCGAGCGCGTTCCACTTATTCATGGCGATGGGCCGAGAACGGTCGGTTGCAAGGTTGGAAGGAGTTTAAGCGATGGTTATTTTAGGACTCGGCGGACTACGGAACGACCCGGCTTGCGCGTTGATTCGCGATGGCGAGTTGGTGGCGGCGGTGGAGCAGCGAAAGGTGGCGCGGCGGGCGACGTTAGAGGAGTTGCCGCTGGAGGCGATTCGGACGTGCTTGGAGATCGCCGGATTAGAGAGCCGGGATGTGGACGTGGTGGCGGTGGCGCGGCCGTTTGGTCCGGGACCGGAGTCGGAAACGCATTTAGCGATTCGGCACCAATTTCCGGGGGCGCGGATTTCGGTGGTGGAGCATCATAAGGCTCACGCGGCGTCGGCGTTTTTGTATTCGGGATTTCGCGAGGCGACGGTGTTGACGCTGGACCGGTTGGGGGATTTCCGTTGTGGGGGGAAGTGGAAGGCGGCCGGGGCGACGATGCAGTTGGAGCAGGAGTTGTATTTCCCGGATTCGATTGGGGATTTGTATGGCCGGGTGACGGAGTTACTCGGATTCATGCCGAATGCAGATGAGCATAAGGTGCAATGGTTGGCGACGGCGGGGCAGCCGGTTTATCAGAGTTTGTTTGAGCAGATACTGCCGCGGAGCGAGAATTGGTTGAAGGCGGGGGAGCGGAGTTATTTTGACGGGGCTTGGTTCAGCAGTAAGTTTTATCAGGCGCTGGGGCTGGCGGATGGGGCGGCGATTCCGGAGCGTTTGAAGGCGGACGTGGCGGCGAGTTTGCAGGCGGCGGTGACGGGGATGGTGCTGCACTTGGCGGGGTGCGGGGAGAACTTGTGTTTGGCGGGGGGCTTGTTTTGGAACGCGCTTTTGGTTGAGGCGTTGGAACGGAGCGGGCAGTACGAACGGGTGTTTGTGCAGCCGGCGGCGGGCAATACGGGGACGGCGCTGGGAGTGGCGGCTATGGCTTGGAACGGGCCGGTTTCGTTGGGGGACTTTTGTTTAGGGCCGGAGTATTCGACGGGACAGTTCAAGCAGGTGCTGGAGAACTGTAAGTTGAATTTCAAGATGCTGCTGACGACGGACGCGATTGTGGGGACGGCGATTGAGCAGTTGCGGCAGGATAAGATTTTGGCGTGGATGCAGGGTCGGATGGAGTTTGGGGCGCGGGCGTTGGGGAATCGGAGCATTTTGGCGAGTCCGGTGAACCCGTATTCGACGGAGAATTTAAACAGCTTCATTAAGCATCGGGAACCGTTTCGGAAGTTTGCGGCGAGCGTACCGGCGGAGTTGGCGGGGGAGTATTTTGAGGTGGGGGCGAACGCGCGGTTTTTGGCGAGCGTGAGTCGGGTGCGACCGGCGTATCGGGAGAAGTTTGCGAGTGTGATTTTGGGGGGGGACTATGTGAGGGTGCATACGGTGGCGGAGGAGGACAATCCGCTGTATTGGCGGCTGCTTCATGCGGCGGCGGAGCCGTTTGGTTTGCCAGTGCTGTATAACACTTCGTTCAATTTGTTTGGCGATCCGTTGGTTTGTACGCCGCGGGATGCGGTGCGGAGTTTTTATTCTTCGGGGATTGATGCGATGATTGCGGGGTATTTTTTCCTGGAGAAGTAGATGGGTAGGGGGCGGTAGCGATCTCCGCCTCGGGAAGGGCGTCTACGAGTTCGTGGAGGACATCCTGGCTGACTATGTCGTCCTTCGGGCGCGCCGAGGACAAGTGCAACTGGTTCTTTCACCTGATGAACCCCCTTCGACAATGGCCTGTGGGCCGACCATTGCAGCGTGCTGCAAGCGGCGGGGCCTTTGACAAGGCATTCGAAGGTGAGAAGTTGGCAGTGACAGGACGTACAATCAAGACATGAAGTTCCGCGTGGTTATCGAGTTCGATCCGGTTGTCGATAGTTACTCTGCGATATGTCCTGAATTGCCGGGATGTGCATCGGCTGGCGATACGGAGGACGAAGCGCGAATCAACATCGAAGAGGCGATCCGACTCTACTTGCTGCCGGCCGAGATCTTATTGTCGCCCGATGCCAAACTATCCGAGGTCACGATTGGGTGACCGCGGTACGCCACGGCTGACCGCTGATCAAGTCGTGAGGATTCTTAAGCGACACAACTTTTCTTTGGTGGGCCAGTCTGGCAGCCATCAGAAATGGCGCAATTCTGTTACCGGGCAACAGGTAATCGTGGCCATCCACAGTGGCCGGATGCTTCCTCTGGGGACGATGAAATCGATCATCGAGGGCAGTGGGATCACCCGGGCTGAGTGGCCCGATTAGCTCCGGTGGGCACCCGGATCTGGCATCCAGAAGCTATTTCCGGCTGGCGGCTTCGACGGAGAGCGTCGGGTCGGCCCCGTCCCAGGTGATGTCAGCGGTAGGGCCGTAGGTGGCGAGGACGGGCTGATCCATCAGCCGTTGATAGACGGTGAGCTGGGTGCGGTGGTGCGCGGTGTGCAGGACGCGTCGCCAGAAGACCCAGATGCGCTCGCGTTCGACGTCGAAGAAGGGGACGGTTTCGTGCCACCAGGTGGCGGGCTGGACGGATAAGAATTCAAGGCGGGGGCGGGCTAGTTCGACGAGGCGGATGGCATAAGAGTGCGGGCCTTTGTCGGTCGGGATGATGAGGGTTGGGTCGGGTTCGGGGGTGCCGAGAAACTCGCCAAAGAAGCGCCGCTCCGAGAGGAGTTGGTGACGCATGATCTCTTCGATGGAGCTTGATTTGGGGTGGGCCTTGAAGGCGAGGTCTTGGCCTTCAAAGCTTTGCCAAACGGAGACGACTTTGTTGGTCTCGCTGGCGTAGGTGGCCAACATGTGCTGCTGGCTTCGGTCGGCGGCGATGGGAATTTCGAGATCGGTGATGGCCGTGTGGGCGTATTGCATTTACGAGACGATACGCTTGATCACTTCCCCTTCGACGTCGGTGAGCCGCATGTTGCGACCGTTGTGGGGGTAGGTAAGCCGGGTATGGTCGAAGCCCATCAGGTGGAGCATCGTCGCATGCAGGTCGTTGACGGACTTGCGATCCTCAACGGCTTCGAGGCCGAACTCGTCAGTGGCGCCGATGCAGGTGCCACCCTTCACGCCGCCGCCGGCCATCCATACGGTGAAGCCGTGGGGGTTGTGGTCGCGGCCGCTCATGCGTTGCGAGATGGGCAGACGGCCGAATTCGCCGTGCCAGATGATGAGCGTCGAATCGAGTAAACCGCGGGCCTTTAGGTCCGTCATGAGGCCGGCGATGGGTTTATCGGTTTCGCCGCAATGCTCTTCGTGGTTCTCTTTGAGGTCCCAATGGGCATCCCAACTGTCGCCGAAGTTGCCGCCGCCCGAGTAGAGTTGGACGAAGCGGACGCCGCGTTCGACCAGGCGCCGGGCCATCAGCGCTTGGCGGCCAAAGTACTCGGTTCGTTTTTCGTTGATGCCGTAGAGTTGCTTCGTCGCGGCGGATTCGATGTCGACGTCGACGGCTTCGGTGGCACTCGTCTGCATCCGGTAGGCGAGTTCGTAGGACTCAATGCGGGCGCTGAGTTCGGTATCGAAGGGGTTGCGCTCGATGTGGTCCTGATTCATTTTGCCGACGAAATCGAGCCAACGGCGCTGGCGCTGGTCGGTCATGTCCTTGGGGGGACGGAGGTCGACGATGGGGTTGCCGGTGGGGCGGAAGGGGGTGCCTTGGTAGGCCGCGGGCATGAAGCCGTTGCCCCAGTTGGGGGCGCCGCCGATGGGGCCGCCGCGGGGGTCGGTGAAGACGACGAAGGCGGGGAGGTTTTGGTTTTCGGTGCCGAGGCCGTAGGTGAGCCAACTACCCATGGACGGGTAGCCGGCTTGGATGAAGCCGGTGTTCATTTGATATAGGGCCGGGCCGTGGTCGTTGGAGGTGCAATGCATCGAACGGATGAATGCGATCTCGTCGACCTTCTGGGCAACATGAGGGAAGAGGGTCGAGACGTCCATGCCGGACTGGCCGTACTTTTTGAACTCCCAGAGGGCGGGCATGAGGCCGCCGGGGCTGCCTTGGGAGGGGACGATTTTCTTGCCGGGGATGGTTTCGCCGGCCCGCTGCTTGAGCATGGGCTTGGGGTCGAAGGTGTCCATTTGGCTGACGCCGCCGTAGCAGAAGATCGAGATGACCGCCTTGGCTTTGGCTGGGAAGTGGGGGGCCTTGGGGCCGAGCATATTGGCGAGGGCGAGGCCGGGAATGCCGCCGCCGGCGGCCATTAAGAGTTCACGACGGGACCAGAGACGTTTAGGGGACATAGACAAACTCGTTGACGTTGAAGAGAGCGTGGCAGAAATCGGTGAGGCCATTGGGGGAGGCCCCGATGAACTCGACCGCGCGGGCTGTTTCGTGAGGTGACGGGGCGCGTCCGAAGGCGAGTTGATAGCCGCGAGCTACGCGGGCTGCCGGGGTGGCTGCTTCGCGGGAGAGGCGCTGGGCGAACTGTTTGGCTTGGAGTTGGACGAACTCGTTGTTCATCAGGATGAGGGCCTGGGGGGCGATAGTGGAGCGATTGCGGCGGGCACAGGAGGTGATGGTGTCGGGCTTATCGAAGACGTCGAGCATGGGGAGGGGAATCGATCGTTTCGAGAAGACATAGAGGCTGCGGCGGTTGGTGGAGGGGTCGTCGACGGGGCGGCCGTGCCAGGTGCGTTTGGAGCTGGCTTGGAAGAGGGCGGGGTCGATGTAGGGCATGACTCCGGGGCCGCCGAGTTTCGTATCGAGGGTGCCGGCGAGAGCGAGGATGGAGTCGCGGATGATCTCGCCTTCGAGGCGGCGGCGGGGCATGCGCCAGAGGAGTTTGTTATCGGGGTCGAGCTTGCGGTTGGAGTCAGAATCGTCGCTGGCCATTTGGTAGGCCTGGGAGTTCATCATCAAGCGGTGGAGGTGTTTGACGCTCCAGTTGTTGGCGATGAGTTCGGTGGAGAGCCAGTCGAGGAGTTCGGGATGGGTGGGCCGATCGCCCATTTTTCCAAAGTTGCTGGGGCTGCGGACGATGCCTTCGCCGAAGTGGAACTGCCACATGCGGTTGACCCAAACGCGGGGGACGAGGGGGTTGTCCGGGGAGGCGATCCATTGGGCGAAGGCGGCGCGGCGGAAGCTGGATTTGGCGTCGGCGGGAGGTTCGGGGAAGGGCCAATCTTCGCGGACGGCGGCGGAGAGGACGCCGGGGGCCATGACGGAGCCTTTGGCTCCGGCACCGCCGCGGTGGAGGAAGTACGAAGGCGGCGCGGTGCGGCCGGGTTCAGTGATGGTCATCGCGGTGGGCAGCTGCGGTTTCTGGCTGTCGAAGTCGGCTACTTTGGCGAGCAGTTGTTTGCGTTCGGCGACGACTTCGGGGGTGAGTTCGCGCACGAGATCGTCTTCGTAGATGTTGGCGACGTTCCTTTCAAACTGGCTGACGTTGAGCTTTTGGCCTTCGGTGCGCTGGGCTTCGGGGGTGTCCATGGCGAGGCGGAGGTAGTCCGGCCGGGTGGCGTGGCGGCGGGCGATGATGCGGTCGCGGAAGGGCTTTTCGAGGGATTTGATGAGTTCCTTCGTCGGTTTGGCGAGGGCGTCAATAGCTTCGGATTCGGCTTTTACTTTGGCCTCGGCGGCGGGATCAACGAGAGGCCGTTCGAGGGGCTTTAGCGGGAAGAACACCGCTTGCATACGGTAATAGTCTTTTTGGGCGATCGAGTCGAATTTGTGGTTGTGGCAGCGGGCGCAGCCGACGGTCATGCCGAGCAGGCCGTTGGAGGCGGTGACGACGAGGTCGTCGAGCTCATCGAGGCGGGTTTGTTCGTTTTTGACGTTGTTTTCGGGGCCGAGGCGGAGGAAGCCGGTGGCGACCCAGGCATTGGGATCGTTGGGGTAGAGTTCGTCGCCGGCGAGTTGTTCTTTAAGGAACCGGTCGAAGGGTTTGTCGGCGTTGAGGGCGTTGACGACGTAGTCGCGATAGCGGAAGGCGTTGTGGCGGTCGCGGTCGAATTCGTAGCCGCCGGAGTCAGCATAGCGGACGACGTCGAGCCAGTTGCGAGCCCAGCGCTCGCCGTAGTGGGGCGAGGCGAGGAGCTGGTCGACGAGGCGGGGCCAGGCGTCGGAGCGGGAGTCGTTGACGAAGGCGGCGACTTGATCGGGCGTGGGGGGAAGGCCGATGAGGTCGAGATAGGCACGGCGGACGAGGATGGATTTCGAGGCGCGGGGGGTGGGAGTGAGACCTTTCGCCTTCCATTTGAGGGCCAAGAAGTGATCTATAGCATTTTCGGCGGGAGCGGCGGGGCGCACGGGTTTTTGGAAGGCCCAGAACTTGCGTTCGGCTTCGGTGATGGGGCGGTCTTCCGCGG